>JABMQN010000005.1 GCA_013203045.1 Chloroflexota bacterium | reverse complement strand
GGTGGAGACGGGGGAGAGTCGAACTCCCCCTGAAACAACTCCCAATGTTGTTAATAACATCTTGGATGCAAATAAACCAACTCCCTAACCAGTTATTATACGGCTTAAATGCTCATCATTGTACTATATAATCATCACCATTAATCTTTTAGAGTAACGCTTTATGTCAACTACCCCCTACTCCGAAGTTCTATAGTATTATTTCCCAAAACCCGTCATTTTTTTATATCATGAACAGATTCCTTGCTATAATTGCGTGCAATATAGTATGATTCTCCAAAAGCTAAATTGTAGGCAATTCTTTCCTATAGTGACGATATTGAGGGAATATCTGGGGTGAAACACGCATACGCAAATTGTTGGATTGATGCTTAGAATCAGGGAAGTCCATTAAGGGACTACTCATTCGGAACGATCCCCCTATGAAGTAAGTAGACTGGAGGCAGAAACCATGGAGAAGCGATGTTTTGTGATTATGCCTTTTTCCAAGACAAGCCAGAAACACACCACGACCTATTGGGACAACTTTTTCACAAATTTCGTGAAGCCTTCAGTTGAGATGCTGGGCTACTCATGCCAACGATCAAAGGCAGGACCTTCAAGCATTATCAAAGATATCCTTACAGATCTCGCGGAATCGGACCTTGTATTAGCAGTACTCACTGATTTTAATCCCAACGTTTGGTATGAGCTGGGCATTAGGCATACCCTGCGCAATGGAACAATCATGATCATAGAGGAACACCAGGAGCTGCCATCTGATATAAGTCAATATGGTGTGATCCCCTATCAAGACGATGTCGCAGGAGCGCGTGAACTCGAGAACAATCTAAGAGATTTCGTTGCCAGAATCGAGGAGGAGCGCCCCATTGATAGCCCACCGTTAGATTACCTCCAAGGCCGACACGCTGATGACTATAGACAGCGTCTCTCAGATATGGAAAGCCAGCATAACACAAAGTTGGACCGCATATTCCAATTCGTGCAGGGATTGGCTCAAAGTCCTGCGTCACGTTCTTGGTCTGAGCAAGAGGGACATGCAATTGCTGGTAAAAGAGTATTGTGGGTCGATGATCTCCCCCATCACCACGAGCCAATCATGGATCTTTACCGCCAGCAAGGGGTTAAATTCGACTTGGCCCTCAACACAGACCAAGCTCTCGACTGTTTGAAACGGTTGGAATACGATCTGATTATCTCAGATATAGAAAGAGGTTCAGAACTAGATGCTGGCATACGAATGATCCGTGAGATCAAACGTAGTTTCGGCACTCCCCCACCTATCATCATCCATTCGAATCCTGGTGCGGTCGAACGCTACAAAGGGATTGCGGAAGACGAAGGCGTATCATTGGTCACCGCAATTCCGCAGCAACTCTTGATGAAGATGACGGAGATCCTATTTGAAGGTGAAGGTGCCAATACGGACAACTAGACTCGAACTCCCCTTGAAACAATTGCCAATGCTGTTGATATCCTCTTGGATGCAAGTAAACTGATTCGCTAACCAGACATCATGCCCCTCATTAAGTCCTACTGTTTACTAATTAACTCCGTAATCCTCATACATAAGCTTTTATCAGACTTCCCTATCGTTTGTCATGCCCTCCTACAAGAAATCATGTATCCATCCACTACAACTTAACGAAATTGAATAATACTATTATGTTATGTCAACAATAAATCGCTTTATCCAGTCGCAGTAAGATCGCTCGGTATGAATTGAATATTTTTTAAGCCGCATTATCTCGCGTACTTCATCTAACAGATGTTTTCCTTTTTGATTTGACATTTAAACCTCAGGTGCTGTATTTTCAGGGCAAGTAACATTCCCTATATGGATGGTCGAATAAGCATGTAAGGCATCACAATTTAAAAACATATATCGGTTGTGAAAAAAAACTTGTTATTAAGATACAGCAATTTGACCTGATAATACAATAATTAGCCTATTAACAGGGCTATTTGCCCTGTTAATAAATGGTTAGAATCACCAGAGTGAATTCAGATGAAACGTTACTATCTATCAGGTACGGTGCATCCTGAACGGGCACAAATCAGTATCGCCGATATTGAAAACGAACTACTCGGGCAAGATGATACTCCTTATGCCAAGTTAAAGTTCAATATTTATAACAATCAAATCACGGCTGTTATTGATTGCCATAATGACAATGAAGATATCCACACAATTCGCAATAGAGTAAAAGCTGCGGTTCAGATTATGACAGATACGGTTGGCTTTATAAAAGGTCACGCTTATGACGTTGAAATCACAAAGATATTTGACGAGCAAGCTCAATTCGTGTGGGTGTATGGCGTAAGTATACCTATTATTGAAGAACGGAATAAGGGTAGGCAATTCTCAGAAGCATTTGAAGTATACCCTCTATGCTCAGGAATGGACGGTTTGTATCTGAGACGTTGTTTGGGTGATATCAATATGGCGATCAAACACGCTGATGATACAGCCTTCTATTGCTTCCGAGCAATCGAGTCATTGAAACAGTACATTGCATTCAAACAGAATTTAGAAGGAAAAGATAGATCAAAGTGGCAAGCGTTGGTAAATGCGATTGGTGGCAAGGAAGAGGACTTGGATAATCTCAAATGCTTGGCGTTTCCAGCGCGACACGGAATACCAAGGAGCATTTCTGACACAGAACGAAAAGAGCTATTTTTGACAACTTGGGATATTGTCGAGCGTTTCATAGATTACCGACTCAAAGAATCAGGTTCTACTTATCGTATGCGAAAAACCAATGAAGCTTAATTTTTGGGCAATCATCTAAGGGTGGTTCTAACAAAGCCTTGCACCCGACTTTAATGGGCGGCCTCCTTTGAGCTTTGACTTGCTTCCGAAAATGATATTTATTCAACTTGGCGGCAAGAGGGGATTAACAGGTATGGAAGGCATTCCGAGAAATGTGCTATTATCCAAGCAATTAAAGGATTGCCGCCAAGGGCATGGTGAGTATATCACCATTAAAGCTGGTGAAGGCTGGCGTTAGAGTGAAGCCAGGTAATGGTATAATGTCTTGAGTATGGTAATGGTTCCAACTTTGCGAACCGAAGGATTGAACAATGGCATATTACGATCCTACTGGATGGATACCACACGAAGATCAATTACTACCTAATGTTGAGAGCAAAATCAAATCGAGCAAGCGAGCTGGTTCAAAGAAAAGCAAGCGTAGCAAAGCTTTCTTGCCTCCTTATGCAATGGAACTTGAAGTGCTCGCTACAGAAACTCGCGAAATTATGCGCTTATCGTTAACCAAGGAAAAACATGGCAAGGTTTCAATCAATCTTGCGGCTGGCGATGATGTATTACGCAATGGACACTTCAATCATGGCTATCACCACAACCCAAATGACAGAGATATACGACCACCTCACCATATCCATTTTCCAACTTCTACATATCCGTCACTTGATCGACATCATACCTATGCATATCCTGTTAAGTCAAACGGTGACTATCTATCTGCTTTGCAAAAATTTTGTTCAGATACTAATATATACTTGCACAATGCATCACTTCCTCTTTTACGGAGGTAGGGACGATGAAACAACAAGACTTACTCAAATTAATAACATCGCAGTTCATCTCAAATCTTAAAGTGGTCTCGCTGAATGGGGGATTCAAAGTCGAGCTTCCATTCAAAGACCCATTAGGCGATCCAATTGAGATATTGGTAACACCAACCAATGATGGTCTCTTATTTGATGACCTTGGTCATACTGCAAGTCTTTTGTTTCATTTACGCCAACATAGAGAAGAATCACCTGGCCATTTACTCACACGAAACCTCACCGATGCCTATGCCTTGACTATGGATTATGATCAGGGTTTACTTTCTGTAAAGCTATCGTTTGAAGAAGACACGTCTCAGTTGCTAGATTTTATTAAGGTTCTCATATCGGCTCAAACTGTATTGCCTGAAATACAACGCCGCAAACGGGAGCGTCGCGGGGGGAAACGCCTTGACGCTCGTCTCCGTCAGGAAATCCAGCAGTTGAGTTTGGCAGAATACGTCATGCGGCAAGAAGAAGTTTCTGGGAAATATGAGGTATGGACCGTGGACTATAAATATGTTTCGCGAACCCTTGGCGAACCCGAAGATGTTCTTATTGTTGCCGCTGATCTTCATGGACGTGAGCCCAGACTGAAGGCAGAACATGTTATCACGCTTGCAAACGATGTTCTCGAAGTTGATGAGACAAGGCATCTGAGAGTGGTTTATGATGTCAACGGGAACTCAACTCATGAGCCTGCCCAAAGAGCGGCAGCCATGATCCAAGCTTATCAAGACAAAATCGGTTATCAAGCATATGATTTTGGTGACTCTCGCCAGAAACAAGCGCTTGCTTCACTTACACATCAAGAACTATCCCCACTGGCCTTGGGCTCCAGCGATCTAAATGTTTAAAAATAACTGGCTTTCACTCTAACAAGTCCCTTCCACGCCGACTGCTAGGGGCGGTAGCAAATTGAGTCCAGTCCGCATCCAAAAATGATAAAAAGGCATTTGGCAGCACGAGGGAATTAGCAGGGTAGTTATTAAACAGAGACATATGCTATAATTCCAGAAATAATTAGGGTGCTGCCAAGTTTAGTAAGGCATATGCCCTGTCAGCCGGTGAAGTCCGGCGTTAGGTAGTTCCTACGGCTTTGTTGCATAAATGCAGATTTTTATAGATTTTCAGGGTACCTGCCCTTTTCCCGATATCAATTTGGTTCATGTAGCTCTTTTAATGATCTAAATGAGCATTAGGGCGCTTCTTTTTTATTCTAAATGTTCAGCCAAGTGAATAGTGCAACAAAGCCATACACACCATGAACAAGGGCCTGGCGTTTGGCCCGAACGAACTATCAATTGGTAACGACGGAAAGCTGTAGAAATTTATCACAAGATATATTCGACAGATTTTCCAAAATAGTACTGCCATCAAACTTGCCGCTTAGTCAATTACACTCTACTAAACCAATCACTTGTGTGATTATCGACCCAAACGCAAGAAATGCGGAAATTCCTATTGCCCACAAAGCGACATTGCGAGCTGTCTTTGCACTTTCCCTAGCCTCTTTCAGCTCCAAATATTCAAGGTAATTGAAAAAGGAGTCAGAACCCATATACCATTTAGGGATGTTCCCATCTTTATTTCTTTTGAGTATCCGAGTATCACAAACCATAGTCTTGTTTACAATTATCCTAAATTCCTGTTCGGTCAGACCACACGCTTCCTTAACGTCTGTCTCTGTGAAATAGGGGTTGTTGAAGGCATATTCTACCACTTTAAATATTTTGTGGTTTCTGATGTTTGGCTCTTTTTGTACCTTTTTACACATGAACCACCCCCCAAATTGCTTAGCTATAGAAGATCATAGTTCCATATCCATGTCAACCTCACCACCCTAGTTTTTTCAACGGTTTTCAAGTGATATGGACTATCAATGCGTTGCGACTCGATTGCAGATATAGTATCATAGGGCACCACTTTGAAGGGGGTATCTATGTGGTTATTTAAACATTTTTATAAAGCTTTAAAGGCAATAAAAGACGGGGGGATAGTCGATAATAATGATGTCTATATAGCGGACTTTTTCCGAACCCTTCTTGACTGTATAGTCATAATTGTAATGGTGGCAGCTGTTATCGCGGCTTCCATTTCAGCCTGCCAAGCTCGAGAAGCAAACGATACAGCACAGGATCATTTCCAGAGGACCGATCGGCCTTTTATAGGGGTTTCGGATATCATACCTGAGTTCAATACCGAAAACGAAATGTTTCGCTTTAATATTGAATTAACCAATTTTGGTGATATACCAGCTTTCAATGTTCAATATAATTTTTCAGGTACGGTCGCTGGAAAGTTCATACCAGAAAAGGAAGGTGCTAGTAAAGGTATGGCTTTGGTTTTTCCTGGGGATTTCGACGTATCCACAATCGAGTTTGATCATATAACGGATGAATATAAATTTCAGATCAGAGCAGATTACGAAGGCCCGGATGGGTCATACTACACTATTGAAGACTATACGTACATACCCAAATATCAACAATTCCAAAGCTTATGGGGTGAGACAACCTAATTAAACGTAGTAGTGTGGGATTCAAAAAAGCGCCTTTAAGGAGCTTTTTTTATTTAGCCTTGATTCCAGCTGCCATATCGATGAGCGCTCTTGCATTACCTCCCATCTCAACAAAACAATACTGAAATGTTTTATTTGGTAGTGCGAGTTCTTTCTCCTTGGCTTTGCGAAGGTTGACTACCTCGTCATTGAATTTTTTCAATGATTCCCATGTCTTATATAGTTGGGAATATAAATCCGGTGTAATTTTGTAGGTTTGAGGTAGGAGTTGGCTACATAGAAGCTCAAGGTTTAAAAACCTAACTTCCCATCGGCAGACTTCCACAAATTGGACATGAACCAAATAATTGTGTGCTGTGTCAGGATCTTCAGCTAATTTTGGAGGTAATGCGGAGATAGTATGTTCAGGTGTTAATGTCGCAAGCTCCATACTCCAATCGATAATAGCTTGAAGTAGTTTCTCTTTTCGCTCCTCTTTGCGAGTATCTTTCATCTCTTTTATTGATTTGTAAGCGAATATAGCAAGAGTGAAAGTTCCCAGAGCCGCAGCCCCTTGAGCAAGTGCTACCCAATGATCAATGGTCCAGTCCATGGCCGCATTATATCACAAGGTTTGAAAATGGAAAGGTGCGCCAAACTATCAATCCGTTCCTGCTGAGGAGTGGTGGTTTCATTTGTAGGCTCCAAAAGGGGAATGCCTTTCGCTATAGCTGGTGCGGGGAGCAAAACCAGACCCTCCAAAAAGACTTCTTTTTGTATCACCTCTACTTCCGTTGAACGCATCTATTTCAGTACCCATACCACGATCTTTTATGACACCAATCGTGACATCCGCCATAATTGCCGACACCCGTCGCAACTCT
>JABMQN010000061.1 GCA_013203045.1 Chloroflexota bacterium | reverse complement strand
GCCCAATCCCAATATGGGGCCGCTGGAGAAACCGCCGTTTTATGGCGTTCAATTGGTTATGAACTTAGTCGGTATCAATTCCGCAGGTCTCAAAACAAACGAGAATGCGGAGGTCATGCATGTACGCGGATATCCAATTTCAGGATTATATGCCGCGGGTAACACGGCGGCTTTACTGGATACCGGTGCCGGGTATCAGAGCGGTATGGCCTGTACTCGCGGTATGTTGTGGGGTTATATTGCTGCCAAACATGCCGCTGGTTCGTGGCGCGGCGAAAAGGAGAAGGCGAGATGAACTCAAAACCGCATCGATGGGATATGGAAACCGATGTAGTTGCGATGGGTTCCGGCGGATCCGGTTTGACAGCAGCTATTACTGCTCACGATGAGGGCTGCAAGGTGATTGTGATCGAAAAGTCAGACAAGGTAGGTGGGACAACGGCTATCTCTGGCGGTGGAGTCTGGATCCCACTGAATCACCTCTCTATTAAGAAAGGCCATGACGATTCGAGGGAGAGTGTTCTAGTATATGCCAAGAACTTGGCCAAGGGACGAGCCAGCGATGATCTAGTGGAAAAATACATCGATACGGGTCCCGAGATGGTAAAGTATCTCGAAGAGAATACCCCTCTAAAGTTCGAGGTCAGCCTGATGCCGGATTATCATCCGGAAATGAAGGGAGCGCATAAGGGTGATCAGTCCCGTACTTTGGGCCCCATGCTCTTCGATTCGAATGAACTGGGAGAATCGTTCACCAAACTCCGCAGAGGACTTTTACCCAGTTATCCGCTTTTAATGACCGAAACGGCTGCCATGGGACGTGCATCCAGAGCAAGTCAATTGAACCCTCAATTGATAGCAGGGAGAATGCAAAAGGGGTTTGTTGGATTTGGAGGAGGTCTTGTTGGAGCACTTTACAAAGGATGTCTTGATCGTGGTATTGATCCGCTGTTAAATACACGGGGGTTGGAGTTGATCACAGAAAACCAGAAAGTGGTCGGCTTAAAGGCACAAAAGGATAAGGCGGATATATTCATCAAGACAAATAAAGGAGTGATCCTGGCATCCGGTGGTTTCGAATGGAACGAAGATTTGAAAGCATCATTCTTGCCTGGGCCGATTTCTCATCCCAATACACCACCTTCAAACGAGGGCGATGGCCTGGTAATGGCTATGGCGGTCGGGGCAGGCTTGGGCAATATGAGCGAGCCCTGGGGATGGACTTCCATGTCCGTTCCAGGAGAGGAATATGATGGTCGTCAAGCCAGCCGGAATAGCCTGGTGGAACGAACCATGCCTCACTGCATCATGGTCAATCGGGAAGGCAAGCGTTTTGTAAACGAAGCGGCAAGTTACAATGACCATTTCAAGTCGTTCTGGATTCTGGATGCGAATACCTGTGAATATGTTAATATCCCGGCCTGGCACGTTTTCGATCAGCAATACAAAGATAAATACTCCGTATTGGGAATAATGGCCGGCCAGGAATTACCCGACTGGGTTGACCGTGCTGAAACCATAGAAGAACTGTCACAAAAAGCTGGTATTGATTCTGATGGACTGAAGTCTACAGTCAAACGTTTCAATTCATTTGCCGTTGAAGGAATTGACAGTGATTTCTATCGAGGGGAAAGTGTCTACGATCAGTATTGGGCAGACGGAGATCACGGTCCCAATCCTGCACTGGGAACCATCGAGAAACCTCCGTTCTACGCTGTACCAGCATATCCAGGGACGCTGGGAACTAAAGGGGGACCCAAAACCAATACCAATGCCCAGGTGCTAAACGTAGGAGGGGAGCCCATAGCCGGACTATATGCTGCTGGTAACGTTATGGCCAGCGTTACTGGGCCGAGTTATTGGGGTGGTGGTTCAACTATTGGTCCCGGAATGGTCTTTGGGTATATCGCAGCAAAACACGTAGCTTCAAGATAAACGTAGATTACCAAGATACGAATTCAGTTAATGAACTATTAACACAAGGCAAAATCTCGTCATAGATTTAGTGTTGATTGTGCGGTGATAAATGGGAATTTCATATTTTGAAGATATTGAACTTCACAAGAAAGAAATAATAGCAGAATTTGTGGTAGATCGGGAGGAGATGGTGGAGTTCTCCAGGAAATGGGATCCACAGCCATTTCACATTGATGAGGAAGCTGCCCAAAAATCTCCGTATGGGGGATTGATTGCACCTATCGGTTATGTAATGGGTATGATTAATCGCATTTTAACTGAGAAGGATCAAAAAGTTGCTGGTTTGGGTGGCCTCGGGAAAGATAATATGAGATATGGCAAGGCAATTCGCCCTGGCGATAACATTTCGGTGACGATAGAGTATTTGCACAAGCGTGAATCTCAAAGCATGCCCGAAATCGGGATTGTGCAATGTGCAGCTGAAGCCAAGAACCAGAACGATGAAACAGTCCTTACATTCGAAGCTACATTTATGGCAGCAATGCGACCGCGTCAGAAGTAATCTGATATTTATCATCTTTAAAGAAATTTATGAATGCTCAAGGGAGTTTGGTATTGTTCAATCGAGGAAGTAATTGAGACGGTTTATCCTGAGCCGGATTCTGCAAGCGATACTGGTAATGCTGGCAGTATCTGTTATCGTTTTTTTCCTCGGCAGGCTGTCAGGAGACCCAACGGATATTCTGCTTCCTCATGACGCCTCGGAGGAATCTCACGAGAGACTCAGAGACCACCTGGGACTGGATGAACCGTTGCACGTTCAATATTGGATCTTCTTAACGGATACCTTGCAGGGGGATTTCGGCGAATCAGTGAAATCACAAAGACCGGTAATGGAACTGGTTAAAGAGAAATGGCCGGCAACACTGGAGTTGACCGGAGCAGCCATTTTTATCAGTCTGTTGATAGCTTTACCGGTTGGTGTCTACTCAGCTGTCAGACGGGGAGGGTTCTTCGATTTCCTGGCAAGATTATTAGCGGTATTCGGACAATCAATACCTTCCTTCTGGCTGGGGATCATGCTCATCTATATTTTCGCGGTTCCACAATTTGGGTGGGCCATTTTCCCCACTCACGGCAGAGGGGAGGATGGACTTTGGGATCATATCCATCATTTGATATTACCCGCCTTTACCATGGGATGGTACCTCTCTGCAGGAATCATGCGGTTAACCCGTTCCAGCATGCTGGAAGTGCTGGATTCAGACTACGTCAAGCTTGCTCGAATAAAGGGAGTCCCTGAGTACAAGGTGATATGGAAACACGGTTTTAAAAATGCAGCACTCCCCGTGCTGACATACTCAGTTATGATATTTGCCCTGGTTTTAGGGGGTACTGTCATAACAGAGATGGTCTTTGCCTGGCCAGGAATGGGAAGAATGGTTGTCGATGCGGTATATGCAAGGGATTTCCCTGTAGTACAAACTACCGTGCTGTTACTGAGCGCAGTGTTTGTATTTGCCAACCTGCTAGTAGATATACTCTATAGCTACCTGAATCCAAAGATAAGGATTGCCCGGTGAGGCAATTATCAAGCATACAATCGACAGGATTTAATATGTTTAGGATAGGAATAAACAAATTGGCGCTGATCCGGAAGTTCCCTGTTAATCCCGGGATCCCTCTTCTGATCGTGTTGCTCTGTATCGTCATGGCCATTTTTGCACCCTACATAGCGCCGGAATCGCCTACAAAACAGTCATTGCCCAACCAGTTCCAGGAACCGGGATATGTTGATAAGGATGGCACCAAACATTATCTGGGAACCGACAAATTTGGAAGAGACAACCTGAGCAGGATCATTTACGGTGCTCGCATATCACTCGTGGTTGCGGTATTGACCATTATCATCGCTGCTTTTATTGGGACCTTGTTAGGATTGGTGGCGGGCTACTACGGTGGCTGGGTCGATTCATTGTTGATGAGGATAACAGATGTGGGGCTTGCTTTACCACTGATCCTGGTGGCACTGGTGCTTGCTGTTGTCTACGGGGCAGAGCTTATTGCAGATTTAATCCCTATTAACGTTGTGCTGGTAATCGGTTTGTTACTGTGGCCACGTTTTGCCAGACAAATTCGTGGTGAGACGCTGGCTATTAAGGAGCAGGATTACATCGCTTTAGCCAGGGTCGCTGGCTGCTCTCCAATGCGAATAATGATTAAGCACATCTTTCCCAATGTTATTCCCACACTGCTCGTCCTTTGTACCCTGAATGTCGGCTATGTGATTCTGCTTGAAGCTTCGCTCAGTTTCCTGGGAGTGGGGGTACCACCGGAAACTCCTACCTGGGGGCTGATGGTATCTGATGGAAAGGGTGTAATTGCTACGTACTGGTGGATTTCCTTGTTCCCCGGACTGGCTATCATGTTTCTGGTTCTCTCCCTGAATTTCTTTGGGGATTGGGTGAGGGATAAACTTGATCCCAAGCTTAGACAGGTTTAGATTATGAGTGCTCTGCTGGATGTTCAGAATCTAAAGACATATTACTTCGCCCGTCGAGGGGTGGTGAAGGCAGTTGACGGAGTGAGCTTCTCGATTGATCAAGGGGAAACCTTAGGGCTCGTCGGAGAGTCCGGATGTGGCAAAACAATGACGTGCCATTCCATACTGAAACTTCTGCCAAAACCAGGCGGTCGGATCGTAGAAGGGCAGGTGTTATTTGAGGGAGAGGACCTCGTCCTGAAAACAGAGCGACAAATGAGGAGGATCCGGGGGGCGAAGATATCCATGATTTTGCAGGACTCCATGACATCACTAAACCCTGCCTATACCATAGAAAACCAGGTAGGTGAAGTATTCGCTATACATCAGAAGTTGAAAGGCCGCGCCTTGAAAGAGAAAGTGATTGAAGCCTTGAAACTGGTAAAGATACCGGCGGCAGAAACACGCTTGCGGGCATTCCCTCATCAAATGAGCGGCGGTATGAGACAGCGGGTGGCAGGAGCTATAGCCCTCGGAGCAAAACCATCCCTGATCATAGCGGACGAGCCGACAACAGCACTTGATGTCACCATACAAGCACAGTACTTGAACCTGCTTAAGGAAATCCAGGCAGAAACCGGTGTGGCGATGATGTTTGTGACCCACGATTTGGGAGTTGTGGCACGAATGTGCGATAAGGTCGCTGTAATGTACGCGGGGAGGATAGTGGAGAAGGCAGAGATGAAAGACCTGTTTCGCCACCCTCGACACCCCTACACTATAGGACTCCTGGCATGCCTGCCCAAGATGGATGCAGAGCTGGACAAGCTGGTAAGCATACCCGGGCAACCACCTGATCTGGGCGCATTGCCTGATGGTTGTCATTTTGCGCCTCGTTGTCCTGAATGTATGGAAATTTGTAAACAGAAATACCCAGAGGAACGGTTGGCAAGAGATGAGCATTATGTCAGTTGCTGGCTGGTGGAGAAATAGACATTGAATGATACCATCCTAGAAGTTAAAGGGATCACCAAGCATTATCCGATTGTAGCTGGAGTTGTTCGCACCAAACCTATCGGGTGGGTGAAGGCGGTTGATGGGATAGAGTTCTCTATTCGCAAAGGTGAGACATTTGGCCTGGTGGGAGAGTCCGGTTGCGGTAAAACGACAACCACCAAGCTCATCCTGTTACTGGAAGAGGCTACTGAGGGCGCCATAATGTTCCGAGGTACAGATGTATTCTCGATTGGGCGATCCGGCCTCAGAGAGTATAGACGTGCGGTACAGGCAGTCTTTCAGGATCCATTCAGTTCCCTGAATCCCAGAATGAAGGTGAGGGATATCATCGAGGAACCCCTGGTAACGCTGCATGGTTTCTCGAAAAAGCAAAGAGAGGAACGCATAGCAGAATGTTTGGATCAGGTTGGATTACCCCCTGGGAGTGGCTCCAATTATCCGCATGAATTCAGTGGAGGGCAGAGACAAAGAATCGCAGTTGCGAGGGCTCTTGCTCCCAATCCAGACTTGATCATACTGGACGAACCTGTCTCAGCTCTGGATGTTTCAGTTCGGGCTCAGATAATGAATTTATTAAAGGAGTTGCAAGATAGGTTTGGGCTTACCTATCTGATGATCGCTCACGACCTGGCAGTGGTGCGGTACATGAGTACGAGGATAGGAGTAATGTATCTGGGTAAACTTGTAGAAACGGGTAGAAGCGAAGATTTGTTCAACGACCCTCTTCATCCCTATACGGAAGCTCTCCTATCTGCAGCATTACCAACTCATCCCGATACTTCCCGTAATGAAATCGTTTTGACTGGTGAAGTACCCAGTCCTGTTGATCCTCCTTCTGGATGTCGATTCCATCCGCGTTGTCCCAAAGCCATGGATATTTGCTCTCATATCGAGCCGGTTTTAGCCAGGATGGAACCTGATAGAGAGGTAGTTTGCCATTTATGGTAATTAGATTGAATGAATCAGTATGTAGCAAGGAGATGAGAAATGCAATCAGATAGATATGATGCAGTAGTGATAGGGGCGGGCATAGGTGGGATGTGTGCCGCTGCTCTTCTGGTCAAAGAAGGTTACAAAACACTGGTAGTGGAGATGCTCGACCATATGGGAGGACGGTTCTCAACAGAGGAAGTGGATGGTTACCGGCTCAGGACTGGTGGGTGCGGGATTCACTTCGAAGGAATGGTCCCAAAGGTTTTCAAAGAGGTTGGAGCTAAACTGGATATCCGTCCCAACAAGAGTGAACTATGCTATAGACTGCATGGTGTCGATCACTGGGTCTCACTAGAGAACCGAGGGGTCAAGGCGATGCTGGACATACTCGGAAAGACGGATGTTAACCGTACGAGCATAATGGGAGGCCTGGCGAAAGAAATAGCAGGGGAAAAGATATTGGGAGCCTTCCAACGCAGCCACGATCTTTCAAAAAAGGAAAAGGGTACTGTTCGAGAATGGCTCATGCGTTATACCGACAACAAGGATTTGCATGACTTCTTCGATATGACCACCACTAACATGGGAATGGGTCGCGCCTATGAATTTCCGGCTGCTGCATTTTTCTATTTTATGGCGAACGTTGGGGGTATGGCGGATACAGGCGTCGTTCCAATGGGTACTATTCAAATCTACGACGAACTATCAAAAGTGATCAAGAGTAATGGTGATATTTGGTTAGGCAGCCCGGCCAAGAAGATCATGGTCAGGAAAGGGACTGCTGCCAGCGTGGTGATAGAGAAAGAGGGAAATGAAGAAATTGAAGTGGAATGCAAAACCATTGTGAGTGATGTTGGGCCAGAAATGACCTCTCGGCTTGCGGAATACAAAGACTACGATGATAACTTCCTCTCCGATATGAGAGTAAAGATGCGGCCAGTTCCGATAACACTTGGTGCCATCGGTAGCGAGAAACGTCTCTGGCCACCAGAAGGTAAAACCAGTGGACACCTGACCCCCTTGGGCTTGCGGAGAATAACAGCGGTGATGGCCATTACCGAATCGTGTCCAGAAATGGCCCCATCAGGGCATCACCTGCTGTATTTTGTGGCTACACCACCATCAACCCTATGCCCTATGAATCCTGATGTTGAGGTATCTGAGATCAAAATGGATCTGGAAGAACTTTTTCCTGATTACGAGAGGTATGGGAAAATACTCAAAATCGAGCCACGCAACATCGATCATTTTCTGCCAGAAGGGCGATCGTGGCAATCTCCATCTTTTTGTACGTCATTTAAGACCCCGGTTAAGAACCTATATGATGTCGGTGACGGTGTAATCGCTGGAGGGGCTATAGGGAGTTCGGGGAGTGCTGAAAGCGCCAAGAAGGCGGTCGATCTAATCAAAAAGACAGTCAAACGATAGAATTCCAAAACTTGATGCTACCTAGTTGGGTGTGTGTCAAGTGATACTTTAAAATGATGACGGTAAACGAGAAACGATACGGAAAACTGCTGGAACCGTATTACATAGGTCCTGTAAAAATCAGGAACCGCATTATTAAAACTGCAGCAGAAACGGGCTTTTCCAACAAAGATGATGGCTATGTAAACGAGACACTAAAGGCTTTCTACGAAACACAAGCAAAAGGTGGTGCTGGGGCTATTTATGTGGAAGGCCCCGGTATTGACTATCCCCTAGCCAAGACCACTCCAGAAGGCATCCGTATTGATGATGATAAATACATATCTGGGTTGAGTGAACTTACGGATGCGATTCACAAACACAGTTGTCCTGCATTTGTTCAACTTTTGCACGCTGGTCCATGGCATCGGGCTGGTCTTCAGCCGGTGGCTGCATCTGCTTCCGATTCCAGTGATAGAGTCGGTATGCAACCACCACGTGAACTATCCATTTCAGAAATAGAAAGAATTGTAGATCAGTTTGCGTGTGCAGCGGAGCGAGCGCAGAAAGCCGGATTCGACGGGGTGGATATTAATGCTGCTGCCGCTCACCTGCTAAGCACTTTTCTCTCTCGTCATTGGAACAAACGTGAGGATGCGTATGGGTGTCAAAATATTGAAAGTAGAGCGCGCATCGTAATTGAGATCATACAGGAAATAAAGAAACGCCTGGGTCAGGACTATCCGGTTGGTGTAGTTATAAATGGTGCGGAATACGGGGGAGATGACGGGATATCTATTGAGGAGAGTCAAAGTTTGGCTCGGATAATGGAACAAGCGGGTGCCAACTCGATACAAGTGCGTTCCTATATGTTTGGTAATATATTATCCTTATGGCCCGAACAGCTATTGTATCCAGAACCACTTGAACACCTACCAAGCGCGTTGGATTGGAGTCGTAATGGGGCGGGTGCATATGTACCTCTGGCTGCTGCAGTTAAACAAGTGGTTTCGATACCCGTAATTACTGTGGGCAGGCTTGATCCTGCTCTTGGTGAGAAGGTGTTGAGAGATGACAAGGCAGACTTCATTGGTATGTGTCGACGCCTATTAGCGGATCCTGAGCTTCCCAACAAGATTGCTTCGGGAGATCTGGAAGATATTGCGCCTTGTACAGCCTGTCTTGGTTGCCTTCAGAGTTTTCGTATCAACCGATACCTCAGATGCCGAGTGAATTCTGCATTGGGGAAAGAGCGTGAATATCAAATCACTCCGGTAAAGACGAAAAAGAAGGTGGTGGTAATTGGTGGCGGGCCCGGAGGAATGGAAGCGGCAAGGGTAGCTGCGTCGAGGGGTCATGACGTCACACTCTATGACCGAGAACACAAGCTAGGAGGATTGCTGCCTGTAGCCGAGCTAGTAAAGGGTCATACAATCGAAGATTTATCCGCACTAACAAAGTACTTCAAGCATCAGATCGTCAAATTTGGTGTGAAGGTAAGCTTGGGTAAAGAAATTGATTTTGAATCTATCAAGAGGAAAAAGCCCGATGTAGTCATCGTAGCTACAGGAGGGTTATCAGATATGCCGGAGATACCGGGAATCAACGAACGCATAGTGGTAAGCAGCACTGATTTGCATCGCAAACTAAAAATCTACCTAAGAGTGTTCAGCCCCCACGTATTGAGATGGCTAACCAAGTTCTGGATGCCCGTGGGTAAAAGGGTTGTGATTATTGGTGGGGCAATGCAAGGTTGTGAATTAGCTGAGTTTCTAGTTAAACGAGGGAGACAAGTAACCATTGTCGAGGAATCCGAAACACTGGGTGATCGTATGGGGACTGATCAGCAGTTGCGTCTTCTGAAATGGTTCCAAGAGAAAAGGGTGGTGGTGCTGACTCAGGTGAAGTGTGAAGAGATTAAAGAAAACGGGATAACCATTGTTACAAAGGAAGGCATTCGAAGAACGATCGTGGCTGACACCATTGTGCCAGCTTTACCAGTTAATGGTGACATGGAGTTAATGGAGATGCTCGGGGACATAGTTCCAGAGATCTACGCCGTAGGAGACTGCAGAGAGCCTGGCTTGATCATTGATGCAGTTGCAGATGGTGCAAGAGTCGGACATACTATCTGAACAAACTTCGTTAATGAGTATGTACGCTGATAGAAAACGGGCAATGACGGTAGTGTACAATCTTTTGTGTGAATTCTGAAAGGGGTAGAACTAAGGGCGCTTTTCCTGCTAAATAGGGTTTGAAGAAAAACCTTAATAAAGGAGAGGAAAAGCGCCCCATGAAAGTAGAAATTAGTGTACAGGAATTGGCAGAGGTTTTCAATGAGATACAGACACAACCGGAGAGAATATTTGAAATGATGCGCCTGGATATCAGGGAATCTATTGGCGGATACTTATCGGAGCTGATGAAGGTGGAATTGAGCCAGTTTCTGGGAAGGGAGCTATACGAACGGGTGGAAGCAGCGGATAATCATCGAAATGGCACCTATCCTCGCCGTTTCACCATGAAAGGGATTGGTGAGGTAGCAGTCAAGATTCCGAGGGATCGCCGGGGTGAATTCAGTACGCAGGTCATACCGAGAAGCAAGCAGTATGAGGATGAATTACGACAGGATGTGTCACTGATGTTCTTGATGGGAATGAGTACACGGACACTATCGATGATGTCTGAGCGGCTGATAGGGAGGAAAATTTCACCTGCTGAGGTGAGTAATGCCAACAATGAACTCATCGATGCAGCGGAGAACTGGAGAACCAGAGACCTATCCACAGAATCGATCAAATACATGTTTGTGGATGGCGTGTGTTTTGCGATGCGTGTGAATGGAAGTATTGAAAATGTGCCTGTCTTGGTGGCTATAGGGGTCATGGAAACGGGTCAAAGGATTGTGCTGGGGTTGCAAGCAGGGGATAAGGAATCAGCATCCAGTTGGCGAGAGTTATTCAAAGATTTCAAAGCGCGGGGGTTGGATGGACGGAAGGTTACGCTGGGAGTCATGGACGGGCTAACCGGTTTGGAAAAGGTGTTTGGAGAAGAATTCCCCAAAGCTAAGGTTCAACGCTGTCAGGTGCACCTGGCTCGAAATGTCCTCGCCAAGGTGCCAAAGAAACTGAAAGAATCTGTAGCCGACGATATGAGGTCCATTTTCTATGCCTCTTCGAAAAAGAAGTCTATGGAATTCTTCGAATCCTTTACACAGCGATGGGAAAAGGAAGTGCCTTCCGCCGTGAAATGCTTGAGCAGATCAATAGACTCCGCTCTCACCTTTATGAGTTTCCCGGAAGATGAATGGATTTCATTGAGAACGACAAATATCATAGAGCGACTAAATAAGGAGTTCAAACGTAGAACTAAGCCTATGGAGATAGTAGCAGGAGAAAAAACTTGCTATACCCTTTTGGCATTCATATGTCTTAAGATGGAGCTATACTGGAGATCAAACCCGATTGGGAAAGTGCGCCATAACCTTCCATTCTTTCAAAACCTGAGTGGGGATAATTCCACACAAAACTCTTGACAGTACCGCAATGACAAGTCGCCCAAAAGTGGCTTCCAATGGCCAGGATACTGAGGTAGAGTTGGGTTAATTTCTATGGGGCATCATCAGGATCGGATTCCAGCTGCCAGTATTGTTTTTGATATGGCATGCGCTGCCGATATGACCGAGCAGTTGGTCCAGAAGCTAGAAAAAGTGCTTAGGGAATAGGATTTCCAAAATCGAGTGCTGCTTAACTCGGCAACAAAGTCGCAAATCAGACTAATTCTGGCGACATACAGTGTACAACTATGCCTGAACCAAAGATTTTCTATGGCTGGTGGATAGTACTGGCCTCAATGATAATTGGGATTTATATTGCGGGGTCATTCTTTTATGGCTTCGCATTTTTTGTTGGTCCAATAAGAGACGAATTCGATTGGACGACAACCGTTATCGCGGTGGCTGTTGGCCTCCGCACGATGGAGATGGGGCTTGCAGCACCTATCATGGGCTTCCTTACTGACAGACTCGGACCAAGAAAGCTCGTATTAATTGGGGGAATGGTGGGTGGTCTGGGATTGATGCTGCTTAGCCAGATGGATTCCATTTTCGAGTTTTTCATAGCGTCCATCGTGATGTCAGTTGGTTTTAGTGCCTGTGGTGGCGTCGTGCTCACAACAGTAGTGGCAAACTGGTTTCGCACCAGAGTGGGACTGGCCATGGGACTTACCACTGCTGGTTTCGGATTAGGTGGAATAATGGTGCCCTTGGTAAGCTGGCTCGTAAAGACCTACGAGTGGCGAACTGCGCTGGTGGTCTTGGCCATAGGCAGTTGGATCATTCTCCCTTTATGTGCCCTGGTGTTGCGTCACAAACCGGAACAATACGGATATACACCGGATGGCGAAAATCAGTTTTCTACTTCGGAGACTGCAAGTTTGGAAAATGTCGGGATGGAATTTACGGCCAGGCAAGCTGTTAAAACCAAGACATTCTGGATACTGGCACTGGCAACGGCAGTCGGGTTTATGAGCATGAACGCCGTGGTCGTCCTGGTAGCTGATCATCTCAACGCAAGAGGGATTGCGGAAGGATCAACAAAAGAGGTCGTGGTCATTATGTTTATTCCATTGCTCAGTGTGGTAGGGCGCCTTGGTTTTGGTTGGCTGAGCGATACTTTGTCCAAGAACCGTCTTCTAGCCCTGGCAATAATGCTCCAGGTGATCGGATTGATAGTCTTCAGTTGCGCACCTAATCTGGTGGCACTTGTTGTTTTTCTGATTACATTCGGCATCGGATACGGGGGATCAATTGCGCTGCGTCCAGCTATTCAGAGGAAGTATTTTGGAAGAAACAGCTTTGGCGCTATTCAGGGCTTAATGATGACTATACTCACAGTAGGCGGAGTTATTGGGCCGCTTTTGGCCGGGTGGATATTTGATTGGAGAAGCGATTATCAAATGGCTTGGATAATTTTTGCGGTGGCAAACGCGTTGACGATTCCGTTTACTCTAGCAATGAAAAATCCCCGGAAGGATTTCAAAATGTAGTCGCTGATACAGATCACATCGAATAATCTGGTATGAAAACTATCGGTCAGATCGAAATCACTGAAATTTGCATACCGAGATCAGGATCATTGTGAATTTTTTCGATTTTGGGAATGGAGTGGTTTAGGAGCATTCTCTCTTTACAATCAGGATTAGCTTCGGGTAATACCCTTC
>JABMQN010000060.1 GCA_013203045.1 Chloroflexota bacterium | reverse complement strand
GAGGCAGGCAATTGCCAATCTGGAGATATTCGAACTGGCTCACCGTCAAAATGCTAAGGTCAGCGAACTCTCCGGAGGCATGAAACGTCGGCTCTTAATAGCCCGTGCACTAATAAACCAGCCACGAATCATTGTACTGGACGAACCAACCGTCGGTCTGGACCCACAGACAAGGCACATGGTATGGCAAAAAATGGACTCCCTTAAAGGCCAGGGTACAACACAGCTTCTGACCACCCAGAATATGGAAGAGGCCACCGTTCTCTGCAATCGCTTAGCCATTATGAACGATGGCAGAATTGTTGCATCAGGTGTGCCGAGCGAAATGATAGCCGAATACGGCAGCAAACAGATCATTGAAGCCAAAGCGGATTCCACTGCTAAGGATCAGATAAGAGAGGAACTGAAAAGACGGGGAATCTACTGGCAGGAATTGGGGGAGACGTTTTACATCTTCCAATCGGACAGCGCCGATTTCGATAATATTTTCGGTGAAAAGCTCAACGTGCTTGTACAAAGGAAGCCAACTTTAGAAGATGTGTTTCTCAGACTTACAGGGAGGGCCCTTACCGAATGAGATGGTTCTCCCCCAGTGCCTTTCGCGTATGGCAACGCAATCGCGATGTGTTTCAGGCACTTGGCAAGAGCGAAATGCCCGGGATAATTGCCGAGCCCCTGTTGGTACTTTTGGCTATGGGATATGGGCTCGGTGCCTATGTTTCTAATATCGGTGGCCGTGATGAATATATTGAATTCATTGCGCCGGGGATCATCGCAGCATACGGCATGTTCAGTGCCAGCCTGGAATGCACTTATGGAAGCTTTTTCCGGATGGATGTTCAAAAAACGTATGATTCTATTATCGCAACACCATTGAGTATCGAGGACGTAGTAGCCGGAGAAGTGCTCTGGGGAGCTACCCGCAGCCTTATTACCACTACAGCCGTACTGATTATTGCTTCTATGTTCGGAGCAATCGACTCATACTGGGCACTTCTTGCCCTGCCAATGGGCTTCCTGGCCGGACTGATGTTTGCCTCTATTGCGCTAACCTTCACCGCGATCGCTCCGGCCATTAGCAGCTTCAATTATTTCTTCACTCTGTTTGCCACCCCGATGTTCTTCTTCAGCGGTGTGTTTTTTCCCATGGACGAATTTCCTGAGGCGGTTCAAACATTCAGCTGGATTGCACCACTTACACCGGTATCCCGCATTATGCGCGCTGTGGTAGACGGTGATCTGGAATGGGGCTTGCTCGGCGCTTTGGCTCTGATTCTTATTGTGACGTTTGTTTTCTTCCAGCTCTCGCTCGTGCTCATGAGAAGACGGTTACTCAAATAGGAACGTACTTAAGTGCGTCCTCTACCACAATCGGAGGAAAACCCATGCAGGAAATGAAAGACGTTATAGCTAGGGTAATATCCCAGCAAGGCACTTGCTCAGCTGGACACAAAGTTGGGGATGAGTTTGTGGTTGGACAAAATACCCCGGAAGGGATGTGTTCCTGGGCATTCTGTGCGCTGTTCCCGTTTGCTACAGTGCTGCAATCCGGTTGCTCTTTCCCCTGGGAGACAGAAGAGGGGAAGACCACTGTGGCCTGTCCGGATCCGGAGAATCCTGTGGTATTTGAGTTGAAAAGAATTTAATCAAGTAGGGGCGAGTTTCAAACTCGCCCCTACTTTAGGCATTGTCTTGCACAATTGCTATCGACTCATCTAATATATATCCGATGGCAGATCAACTTGATTATTCAGTACTCGACGACCCTCAGTTGTTGCAGATAATCTTTCATCCCGACTCTGACTGGAGCCCTCCACCCGAGGGAGCTACTGATCATTCGATCCCTGTGGAAAGTGACGTTTTCATCGCCGGCCGCTTCCATCCCATTAACCAAACCACCCCTTCGATCCTCTACTTCCATGGCAATGGAGAAGTAGTCAGCGACTATGACTGGGTATCACGTTTCTACAATGAGATTGGGGCTAACCTGTTCGTTGCTGAGTATCGCGGATACGGGAAGAGTAACGGTATACCAACATCATCCAATACTGTTGCTGATGCCCATATTATCTTCAAGTATTTCCAGGATATGCTTAATTCAAACGGATACACAGGTGCTATATTCATCATGGGCCGATCTCTTGGCAGTCAGTCTGCACTGGAACTTGCTACAAGTTATCCCTCTGAAATTAAGGGACTGATTCTGGAAAGCGGATTCATTCAAAATGTGCGGTTGCTCAAATACGTTGGTATTCCCCTTCCAATCCCCAATCTCGAGAGTTTTGAGAAGGCAGCTATCAAACGAATAAGTGAAATTACCATGCCTGTTTTGATTATTCATGGAGACCTTGATACCACCATCCCCCACACAGAGGCTGAAAACATCTACTCAAATATTGGCTCATCAGAGAAGAAGCTCTTGACTATCCGGGGCAGTGATCACAATAGCCTCATGTTAGTAGGCCTTCAGGAGTACTTTGACGCCATTAAAAAATTCATTACTGGAGGGTAAAAATAATGAACACCAAACTCGAAGAGAAGATAATGCAATCACTTGTGAACGGCAAGTTACCCTGTGCTGTTGCTTTCAAAATCGCCGAGGAAATGAGGGTAGTTCCTATGTCAGTTAAGGAAACCGCCGATGAACTGGATATTAAAATATCTTCATGCCAACTTGGCTGTTTCCCTTAAAACTCGTTCATGGAACAAAGACTTTAATCCAACGGAAACAATGTTGTATCGTAAGTGAAAATATGTTATGATTCGCATGCTGGTGCTCGATTGAGCGGCAGAGGAGGTGATGGTTCCAAACCTTTATGGAAACCGTCAATTTATCACCAATAGAAATATATAGCACTGCTATAAATAGTGGTTTAGCCAACGAAAGATCATGCTGTTCGAGAGGTGTTCTTGCGGCTTCAGATGTCGCGTTGTATCAATACGGACAAGTTATTTCCGGTACATGGTATGAAGTCAAGCTTTTAGCGAATACGGTATTTCAGTAGCAAATCTGTAAAAGGGGGTGGGTCCAATGCACCTGATCATCGATGGGTACGTTAGCGATCTCAACAAAATAGAAGACAAGGAGTTCATCTACAGTTTCCTTGATACGTACCCTGAACAAATACAAATGACCAAGGTCTCCACTCCCCAGGTTACCCAACATAGCAATCCTGACCCCGCAGAAAAAGGTATGTCAGGATTTGTCCTCCTTGCTGAAAGCCATATAAGCATTCACATCTCCCCTGAACAGTCCTATATCAACATTGATATCTTCTCCTGCAGGGAATTCGATTGCCAACAAGCGACCCAGACACTTCAGGAACATTTTGGCCTGACTAATTCAAAAAGCCATATCCTCGATCGCCCTTATCCGGATATTGGCTAGGCTGGTTTCAAAGCGTACCATTGCAGGCTTGTAGCTCTGTGACCACATGACATATTACTGCAAGCTACATGTTCCCATGTAAAAATGCCGTTTGTAACCATGGGACGCAGTAAGAGAAGCCAGTCAGAGGCACACGGAATGTCTACTATAACTTCCAACAAAAATATTCCTCAACATGTTAAGCGCCTTGCCCAAAACCGGGAGACGCCATTTCTTGCTATTAATAAGAACAAGGTCCAGCGCAAGTTCAGGCAATTCACCGAGGCCATGCCCGATGCCAGGGTGTTCTATGCAGTCAAAACGAACTCAAACAAACGCATCGTGAATATCCTGCATGATGCAGGTAGTGGGTTCGAAATCTCCTCGAAAGATGAACTTGATCTGCTTTTGAATTGTGGTGTGCCCGGAAATAAAATCATTTCCAGTAACCCACTTAAAAATATACCGTTCATTAGAGCAGCTCATGGAGCTGGAGTGAAGTATTTTGCCTTTGATTCGGAGACCGAGATTGCTAAACTAGCGGAGCATGCTCCTGGTAGTAATATCTACATTCGTTTGACGGTATCAAATGAAGGCAGTCAATGGCCATTGAGCAGGAAGTTTGGAGTGGAAACTGAAATTGCTGCTGATCTGCTGATAAACGCAGCGCGACATAATCTTATTCCATGCGGAATTACCTTTCATGTGGGATCACAGTGTATCGATGCAAATTCATGGGGTAATGCAATTAAGAAGAGCAGACTCGTTTGGGAAATGGTGAAAGCACAGGGGATCGAACTGAAAATGCTGAATATCGGGGGAGGTTTCCCCGTCGAATACGTGGATTCCATTCCGTCGGTTAATCAAATAGCAACGGCCGTTAATAAAAGCTTGAAAACGGAATTCCCGAATGGTATTGATATCTTTACTGAGCCTGGGAGAACCTTTGTGGGCGAAGCTGGTACTCTGGTTAGCACCGTCATCGCCAAGGCCAAACGCAATGAAGAGAACTGGCTTTATCTGGATGTCGGGGTTTTTAACGGTTTGATGGAAAGCATAGGAGGTATCGAGTATTCCATGTATCCAGAAAAGACCGGCCCTCTGCAAAAATGGGTAGTTGCCGGACCTTCCTGCGACAGCATGGACGTCATTTCAAATGAAATCAGGCTTCCCGAACCAGAAGTGGGCGATAAGGTTTATATTGCTTCAGCAGGAGCATACACTACCGCATATGCCTCACGCTTCAACGGCTTTCCCATTCCCAAAACCTACCTCTACTAGCAAGCTCTCTTTTTCCCCTCCCAGTATATCAAATGTTTTTCGCTGTTTCTGCAATTTGTTTGCACTTCGTGTATCAATAGTGTAGAATGTTGCCTAAACATACTCACATCGATTCCTGGAACATTCATGGTTCATACTTGGAGGAATAGCTAATTGTCAATAGAAGGCTTCGGTGATCCCGCTTCATCGCGGGTTTCTCCATCTTTTAAAACAGGCAATAGCAATCTTACATAGGATGGAGCTAGGGAGATTCCAGAATTGACACATGGGTACACAGTCCAAAATAAAGGGGTAGCATATGGCATTTGAGGACAAGACGTTGGTTTGTCGCGATTGCGGCGGGGAATTCGTGTTCACCGCTGGAGAACAGGAGTTTTACGAGTCGCGGGGGCTCCTTAACGAACCCAGGCGCTGCCCGGAGTGCCGGCAGACAAGAAAACGAGGGGGCTACGGTCAGGGACCACGTGAAATGCATAAAGCAGTTTGTGCGGCCTGTGGTGTTGAGTGCGAAGTTCCTTTTGCACCTCGTGGGGATCGCCCGGTGTACTGCGACCAATGCTTCGCCAACGTCAGAGAACAAACCTAGAATTACGGAATCACTTTAAAGCTCCACCATCACCTTTCATCACTCTGGAATCCAGACAATTCAAGGATTCAAATGAATGTTGGGACGCTATGCGTGCGGTTTCGCTTGCCCGAAAATGGATCTCTTAAAGGAAAACGGAAGATAATAAAATCGATTTCTTCTCGGGTAGGTAATAAATTCAATGTGTCTGTAGCTGAAGTCGATGACCTCGATCGGTGGCAAGCAGCTACTCTCGGAATTGCATGTGTGAGCAATGGTAGGCGTCATGCTAACGAAATGCTTTCCAAAGTTATGGACTTTATAGAGGTCATCCGGGGCGATGCCGAAATCCTGGATTACGAAATCGAGATCATTACTTTGTAGCGGGAATGGATACTTCTGCCTTCCTAGATCACCTGAGAGACTCCCCCATCTATCAAGACCAGATAGTCCACCAGGAGCACATTTCGCCCCGTAGAGCTGAGTATGGGCAATTAACCAGCCAACTCCACCCCTCCCTCCTCTCCGCCCTGCAAACACTACACTTAGACAATCTCTACAGCCACCAGGCTAAAGCAGTAGATGCTGTTCTTTCAGGGAAAAACGTTGTGGTGTCCACGCCATCAGCCAGTGGCAAAACTTTGTGTTACAACCTGCCCGTACTCAATTCTCTCCTGGAACAGAAAGACAGCCGAGCACTTTACCTGTTTCCAACGAAAGCACTAGCTCAAGATCAACTAAAGACTTTGAACGAACTCACGTCAGCCGCCAATAGAAAAATTAGAATGGCCACCTTTGATGGAGATACACCTCAAAATGAAAGATCTCAGATAAGGCGTTCGGCTCGACTTGTGCTTTCTAATCCGGATATGCTACACCTCGGCATCCTGCCCAATCACCGTGCATGGATGGCCTTTCTGGGCCAGCTAGAATACGTGGTAATCGATGAAGCCCATGCGTACAGAGGGATTTTCGGTTCACATGTAGCTAATATCATTCGTCGATTGAGACGCATCTGCGCCAGATATAAAGCATATCCTCAGTTCATATGTTGCTCAGCTACTATCGCCAATCCTGGTGACCATGCTGAAAACCTCACCGGATTGCCATTTGATGTTGTCAGTGATGATGGGGCATCATTCGGCGGAAAGGACTTCATCTGTTGGAATCCTCCATTAATAGACGAAGTGAAATCTACCCGCCGAAGTGCCAGCAGTGAAACTACATACATCCTTACAGAACTCATATTAGCTGGCGTGAGAAGCCTTGCATTTGCCAGAACTCGCAGATTGGTCGAACTAATCTATATTTATGTAAGAAACCAGCTTGAAGAGAAATCCCCTGAACTGGCTGATTTAATCAAACCTTATCGTGCTGGCTACTTAGCCGAGGATCGCAGGAAAACAGAGAGGGGACTTTTCTCCGGAAGACTCCTGGGAGCGGTGGCCACAAATGCTCTCGAACTGGGAGTGGATGTTGGCCAACTCGATGCGACCATTTTGACAGGCTATCCCGGCAGTATTGCCAGTACATGGCAACAGGCAGGCAGGAGTGGCCGAGGCAAGGAGAAATCGCTCAGCGTTCTCATTGGGTCCGATAACCCGCTGGATCAATATCTAATGAGGCACCCGGATGCACTTTTCGGAAGAGAATATGAGCATGCTCTTACTTCCCCTTCAAACCCGCATGTTTTGAAGCCGCATTTGCTGTGCTCTGCATGGGAATTTCCTCTGACTGATTCAGACAAGAAATACTTCAACGATTTTCAAGATACTCGAAATGAACTGGAACAAGAGGGTTTACTCCGGATACGGGGCAAGAGATGGTATCCTGCAACATCGATAACGTATCCGGCCCAACAGGTCAACATTCGTTCCACGTCATCTGTAAACTACGCTTTAATCGATGCCAGTACCGGACAACTGTTGGAAACTATAGAGTCGGCACAGGCATTCTTTCAAATCCACCCCGGCGCGATCTATCTCCACCAAGGGGAATCATACATCGTCACAGAACTCGACCTCGTATCGCATACAGCCTACACCCTGCCCTCAGACGCTCACTACTACACTCAAAGTAAAGACCTCACCGACCTCAGAATACTTGAAACCATGCAAGAGAAGACATCTGGTACCAGCAAAGTATATTTAGGTGAAGTAGAAGTCACCACTACTGTAATCGGATTCAAAAAGAAAAAAGTCTATACTGAAGAAATTGTTGGGGAGGAACCGCTGGATTTGCCGCCCCAATCATTTCGGACAATTGCCCTGTGGTTCGATATGCCCCCGAAGATTGAAGAAGCGCTGGCACAGCAGGGACTCGATTTTGCTGGTGGACTCCATGCTTCAGAACACGCTGCTATTTCCATGTTGCCATTGTTCGCGCTATGTGATAGGAACGATATTGGGGGTGTATCCACTCCGCTTCACGCTGATACCGATCAAGCCCAGATATTTATTTATGATGCCCATCCCGGAGGTGTTGGAATCGCAGAAAAGGGGTATGAATTAATACTTGAACTCTGGAGTAAAACTTTGAGCTTAATCTCCGAGTGTCCTTGTGAGTCTGGATGTCCCAGTTGCGTACAATCACCAAAGTGCGGCAATAATAATCAACCTCTGGATAAAATGGCGGCCAAGCTGATACTGGGGGCCTTAAAGGGATAGTTTCCGGTCCACTTATTGCAACGTAAATACGGTGTTTTAATCGTATTTGGATTATCAGGAGACTTCCATTATAATAATGTGACATAATATGCGCTACATGAACTGCACTACAGGTCGGTCTCATCCATAATGACTGTTAACACATAAGGCAAGATAGGATGAAGAAACACGAAAAACAAACTGACAAAGACCTATTAGAAAGAGTAAATGCTCTGCGTCAGAAAATCGATGAGTTAGAGAAGGCAGACGATGCGCGTATTCGTTCTGACAATTTCTCGTTATCCAGTGGCAAAGACTACTTCCAGGCGCTCATTGAATACTCCACCGACATGATCTCGATACTTGATCAGGATGGGACTGTCAGATACGTTAATCCAGCTACCGAACAGATATCAGGTTATAAACTGGAAGAATTGATCGGAAAAAAAGCTTTCGATTTTTTCCACCCGCATGAACTTTCAAGTATCGCTGATATCTTTGATAAAGGAGTGCAAACACCGGGATATACGGTATCAATAGAAAATCGCCTCCAACGAAAAGACGGTACCTGGGTCGATGTTGAGATATCGGGAACAAATCTCATGAATACCCCGCTCGTTGAGGGCATGGTGCTCAATTGTCGTGATATTTCCGAACGCAAACTTGCCCAAGAGGCTATCAGAAAACGAGAGGCAGAATACTCTTCCCTTGTGGAACTTAGTCCTGATGGAATCATCGTGATTAGAGGTCGCGAGCTTATATTCTTGAATGAGAAAGCAAGTGAAATATTTAGTTACCCTATATCTGAATGTATAGGTCAAGATGTTTTTGAACTCTTATCCCCTAACCTGCCAGATGTACTGAAGAAAATCGAAAAACAGGGTCTGATTTCAGATATGGCAAACTCTCTTGAGGCGAACACAGAATCTCGAACATATTCACTCCCGATTTTGAACGGTGCGGGGGTAACTTTGTGGATCGAAATTAGTGCGAGCCCTGCTCAGTTTAGGGGTGAAAATGTGCGGTTGGCATTTATGCGAGACATCACTGAGCGCAAACAGTGGGAAGCGGTGCTACAGGAAAGCGAAAGCAAATTTAGGGCCATCTTTGAAAATGCTAATGATGAAATCATTTATATAGATAATAATGGAATTATTGTCGATAGAAACATCAAAGGCGAGGACATAACTGGTTACACATCAGATGAAGTCATCGGCAAAAGCGTTATAGAACTTGCTCATGTTTTGCCCGAGTCAGAGATGGTGAAAATGACGGAGGCCATCAGAAATGCGATAGGAGGAACTGGCGGGAAGGGCCTGATTGAAGTAGAACTCACACACAAAAACGGTGGCCTTGTTTTAGCTGAAGCGAGTATTAGTCTTCTCAAGAGAACAGGTGAGATTGAAGGTATTCTTGTTATCCTTAGAGACATAACCCAACGTAAACAAGCTCAGGAGCAGATTCTACGACGCAATCGAGAGTTTGCTGCCTTGAACGCCATTGCTCAAACTGTAACTCAATCTATCGAACTGGATGATATTCTCAATAGTGCACTCAACAAGACTCTCGATATACTCAACATCAAACATGGTGGGATTCTCCTCATGGAAGAGAAAGGGAAGCTACTAACCTTGAAGATTGTTAAAGGGATAAGTAATGAAGACATTGCAGCTATATCCCCAAACGAGATAGCTCAAAGCGATTTGTGGGTCGCAGCTCAAAATAGCGAACCTATTTATATTGAATCTCTTATAGATACCATTGAACCAGTTCACAAAACTGCCGATAAAATAGTCCCTAAGCATCAATTAAAATCAGCCATGTTCATTCCCCTTAACACAAGGGGAAAAGTCCTGGGAGTTATGGGTGCGGCTACTCAGGGAGAACGTGTGTTCACACCGGAAGAACAGTATCTTCTGATAACTATAGGACACCAGATCAGTACAGCAATCGAAAATGCCCAACTGCTTGAAGAGGCCTCTAAGGCCGTAGCTCTGGAAGAGACAGATCGTTTGAGAACCGCTTTTCTGGCCAGTGTATCGCATGAAATGCGGACACCTATGACATCTATCAAGGGACTTGCCAGCACTCTGGTTCAACCCGATGTGGAATGGGATAGCAAAACACAATATGAATTCCTTATGACGATTGATCAAGAATCTGACCGGCTCCTGCGCATAGTGAGCGATGTTTTAGATATGTCCAAGATCGAAGCCGGTGCAATGAAATTGGAGAAGTCGATAACAAACCTCAACAGGGTGATATCGCAGCTTAGCAATGTATTTGATAACATTGCCGGTGACCACATTCTTGAGTTCGTTTTCCCACCTGATCTGCCGTCTATGGCGATGGATGAAGTACGTGTTGGCCAGGTCATTACCAATCTCGTAGAGAATGCGGCGTCATACTCACCTGAAGGAACTAAGATCACTATTGAGGCTTCGATGTCAAGTGGGGCTTTAGAGGTAAGTGTGAGCGATTGTGGCGAAGGTATTCTTCCGGAGCACCATGAAAAGGTCTTTGCCCACTTCTATCGACTAGAGGAGAATGTAAAACGGAGAAAGAGTGGTAGTGGTCTGGGGCTTGCCATCTGTAAAGGAATTGTGGAATCACACGGAGGCAAGATATGGATAGAAAGCGAATCAAGAAACGGTTCTAAATTCATCTTTACTCTTCCCATAATAGATGATCTGGACGAGATAGTATAGGGACACTTTCTGTTGAAATTAACGAATACAAAAAGGGCGATGCCTAATGCATCGCCCTTTTTGTATTTCTAGCTTTTATATAGCTTTAATTCCAGTTCTTTTTAAACCATCCACCGACATCCATGGCTTCCATCGGACCGACCATAATCTGCCAGTCGGACATCTCATCTTCCAGTTCACCTCTGAGTATAGCCACTTTACCAGGAAGAATCACTTTTTTATGGCCCACCTTTGATGCGGCATCCTGTTCTTTTGCTGTCTTGGCGATCTTCTCAGCATCAAATTTACCTGCTGACCAAGCTGTCAGGACCGAAAGACCTTCTGTATCGCAGACCATTAACCATGCTGGAATACCGGTGGATTCAAGCTCACCAGCAATGGTGAAGTAGGTTAGCGAGAAATTGGTAGTAACACAGAACGGACTATCTGCTGTGGCATTACCAATCGGGTAAATACCGGCAGCCATCTGGATCGGTTTCTGAGGGTCGGTGTAGAGGTTGAGCCGCAGGGTGATCAGAGGGTAAACCATGGCAGGATCAAAAGTGTCCAGCACAACAATGCTGCCATACTTGGCAACATACTGGGCAGCCATGACTGCTTCCTCATCCAAAGAGGATGCGCCCTCACCCGGGAAGGTGATAGTGGGGAAGCCCATCGGCTGGAACTGTTTCTTAATAGCCAGCCGGCGCATTTGAGTCAGGGCATTTAGCGAATCGCCATGACCTCTAGTTGCTGGATCAAGAATGATATCCTCAACACCAGCTCCCGCGGCTTTCTCGGAAAGCTCGGCCAGTTCATCAAGATTATCGCCTTTGATACCAAGGGCAACGCCATTGGCTTTGGCCAACTCAATCATAGCATCGATGTTGTCTTTGTTAGCGCCACAAATTGCCGGTTTGGCATCAGCGATTTTCTCCAGCGCTGCACCCATGGCGGCGGCATCGTCTGACATGAGGATCAGCGGCAGATCGGTCTTACCCTTAACAGCTTCGGCACAAGCGGCAAATTTACCGGCATCGCCGAAATCGTTTTGTATGGCAATACCATCCATGCCAAAAGTTATGCCCACTCTCTCAACTGTGTATTTGGTAACCGCTTCTACGGTTTGAGCAATTTCATCATCCGACTGGGTATCTTTTACGCGGACAACGAGCGCTGAAGGGTGAAAAAAGGTCTTATCATGACGGAACATAACGGTCTCTCCGCCGACTTCCATCTTCTTCTCGCCTGCCCCGATAGTCACCAGCTTCATTGGCGGGCGGGATGCAGCCTCCAACGCCTGCTTAGCCTCATCACTTACATCAGGACACTTGGAAAGCTCCGCCTGACCCTGGGCCAGTTTCATAGCAAAAGCCAGACATGTGGGAAACCCACAAGCCTTGCAGTTTGTCTTAGGAAGGAATTTATAGATTTGTATGCCTGTCAGTGCCATCTTTCATCTCTCCTTATGCGCTCAGCTTCCCAATGGTGGCCTTGATCATCTCTACCGCTTTGGGATGGTTCATCACGAGCAAGTCAGCGCCACTGTTAATGCAGGCTATAGCAGTGAGTTCTTCCCATATCACCGCGCGCTCATCCAGGCTGCCCCATTCGGCAGGCACGCCTTCAGCCGCTCTTGCCTCTTTTTGTCGCCATGTCTCCGGGCCGGCATGATTGATAATTGGTATCTGGCACATTGAATCGCCCATAAGAGCTGCCAATCGTAACCTTTCGTTGATCGAATAGCCATACTCAATACCATAGCCTAACGCCCCTGTATCTGGATCCATGATGATGGAATCCATCGGAACTCCTACATCGGAAACCAGCACATTAAGCTGCTTGGCCAGGTTTATATCCAAAGGAGTCTTGGCGATAGCGATATGCCCATCAGAAATTGCCACTGCAGCAATCGTCTTATAATTCTTTTCCTCGCAGTTGCCCAGGGCTATGCGCTGCCCCTTTGCTGTTTCTGAAACAGCCATAAGCACTTCATTATCTTTCTCTGCTACGCCGGGCCCAAGAACAATAAGGGGCACATCAACTGCGGAGAGTACCTTATCTACCGTGGCTTTGGCCTCGACTGCGCCCGTATTTGCTGTCTCAGGGTGTGCGCTCGTCAGTCTCAAACAGATAATATCGGCGCCGATTTCCACAGCCTTCTTGGCCCACTCGCTGGGGTCTTTGACCACGTCTCCCCAGGCAGACAAGAGACCAGGGGGATATGGAGGCTCGCAATCATGGATTGTAATGGCCACGCGAGTGGGATTGCATGGTTCACCCTCAAACTTCAAATAAGGCAGGGTGCTCGCGCCACCAATGATGACTTCCTTGCGGCCACCACCACCGAATTTCAATTCCCGAATTTTGCCGGTCCATTTATCAACCGGAATCTCTACGGCCATGTAAGAGCCTCCTTAAAATTGAATATTGTGTAATTTGATTACATCATGGGGTCCATGGACAATGCCGGATGTCCCTTCTCGGTAAGGAAGGCCACCATGCCATCGGAATCCTGAGCTATGTCGCCGTCGCAAATTTTATCGATAAGATCAGGCACACCGACTTTTTCCGCCGCTGCCTGCAACTGATCTGCGAACTCTTCCTTGAGGTTCTTTGAGAGCCATACCAGCCTCTTGATACCTCCTTCGAACGAGATGAACTTGTCACTGCTAATGTAGGTTTTGCCAAGTCCCATCATGCCCGGTGTCTGGGCACCACCACCCATGATACCCATGAGCTGAGTAAACGTCATTCCTGATGGGCTATTGCTATAGTCATCACGAGAAATAACCATCACCCCATTGGCCTCCGGAAGGATTGACATGACGCACTCGCAGCAACCGCAAGTTGTCATAGGCGCATCCATCAAAGAGTACACGGTGAAGCGCTCAATTGCCTGCTGGGTATTGGCATTTACAAACTGATTGACGCCTTCCCATTCACCTTTTTCCTCGGAGAGACAGGTGCCCTTCGGGACTGGCTGGTTTCCACCATGAGGATTGATCTCGTAAGCTGCTTTGCAGTCGAGCCAGCTATAGGCGCCGCACAATCCCACGCGTTCGGGGTTGATAACGCAAACATGGGTAGGTGCGAAGGACTGGCACAGCGTGCAGCTGTAGAATAGGTCCACTGAATCGTCGGTAAGACCGGCAGTTCTCTCATTTCTCTCTCTGTACACCGCTCTGGCCTCTTCCATCATCTTGGCGACGGTCTCTTCTTCGGTGTAGAACGTCATTTCGATCTTATCAATGATGGCACCGTATTCGTTTTTGAAACAAGCGTACAGGATCTCGCCAAGATCGGTAATCCTGAAGCCTTTTTCCACTGCGCTATTATGTATTCGTATCCATGAGATATCTCGCTGGCCCTGATGCTGTATGCCCTCGGCGCCATTGAGGAAGTGGTGTATCTGGCGTTCCAGCACACCTTCAAAGTCAATCTGCATCTTGCGACCCGCTATTTTGACCCGAATTGCCATTGGCGTCTTCGTGCCGGCCGGGGCAACGTCCAGATCGGGACCGATGAGTTCAATCTTGTGATCTTCAATCTCATCCATGCCAGCCATGCTCAACCACTCGAAGCACATGCCTCTCTTACCGCCCATCTCGGCGCGCAGGTCTGCTCTCCGGACAACCTCGCCCTCAAAAGCAGCTCCATAGGAAACCGGGATCGGCACCTTGGTGATTTTGAGCTTGATGCCGCGAACTTCGATACATTTCTCAACGAGACGCTCCGCCCTCTCCATGTCATTGGCGCCCGGGATATCATCAAACGGCATGCTGACAACATGTTCGTACTGAGTAACGCCAACAGGTGAAATGTTGGGGATTAGGGTATCCGCAATAACCGGGAAACCATAGTTGATGGCGCCGGCTGCTGTTGCGTATTTCAGGTCATCGATCGGACCAAGCGCCAGCGCGAAAGCGAAGCATCGGAACTTGTTATAGAAAAGGTTCCGGCGGGCATCACCGGGCTCGAATCCGCCAAAGCTAATGGCAGCCCGTGTAGCAAAACCGGCGGCGTAAATAGTCGAATGAGTATTGTTGCCTAGCGGAACGGTGTAGGTATCGTATCCGAGCTCGACACCCTGATTAAGCAACTGATCGGTAATAAAATCTCCACCGTCATTGGGATCACCTGTAAAGAAGCATAACTGGCCCTTTGCCTGAAGTTCACGGACGATCTTCACCGCGACTTCGTCATTCTTCGCCCGGCCGAGAATGGCGGCAAAACCGGTCATGCGGCCATCCACCAGCGCTACACCCCAGGTGCGCATCTGCACATCATCGATGGCGCCGTTGTAGGTGTAACCATTTTTGGATTGGGGACGTTCACCCTTGGCATAGCCGATTCCTTCAATCACCTCCTCTGCGAAGAGTGTTGCCATACCTGCATCCAGGGTTTCACCCAGGTAGGGAGTCCACAGGTTATCCGCCGGGGTAGGGGAAACAATTGTTTTGCAGTAATCTACAACCCATTGCAAATCACTGATTTTTTCAACTTTGTGCCCGAGCATTCCGTAAATGGTGGGCAAATAGTATGCAGTCATCGGGAGCTCGATTTTCGCATCGGGCCCGGGACTCTGCATAGCTGCATTCAACGCATCTTCCGCCTCTTTAACAACGGCTTGCGCGCCTCTAAGTGCTCTGGTTGCAATATATTTGGACATTTACTATTCTCCTTCCTGTTCCAAAATAGAATCCCTAGTAAACTCGGAAATCCCCGGTCATTTCAGCATCCATAGGATTGGTGGCGCTCATCTTTTCGGCCTGAACGAACGAAGGACTGGTTGCCCACTGTGCAGGCCTTTCGGTAAGCTCATCGAAACCGGTGGCAAGAAGAAGATTGTTCGCTTCATCAGCTTTGGCATCATCGACATCCACTTTGACCACTTTTCCGCCAATGGCGAGCCCATATTTGTAATAGTCTGCTGTCTGTTCCGAAAGGCCCAACGAACCTAGCTCGCCCTCCGAGCCTTTCTCTATCACAGACACGTTTCCGCCCATACCTTTGAGATCAGCCGCTGCCTTTTCGGCATCTTCCGGTTTTCTGAAGAGTTTTGATACTATTGCCATACTCTGACCCTCCTGCTTAAGTTCAAAGGTTATCCTTTTAACACAGTGGCACACGTACCTGCTGAATAAAAGGCACCCAACAGATTATTGTAGCCTCGATAACGTTGGAAGTCAACCTTATTGTATGAAATATTGTTGATCGAAAGACGCTTGTAAATGGAGATGAGCTTACGTTGCACTATACTGCGTCCAAATAGGACAATCATCACGCTAATGACAGGAGATGCAGACTATCTTAACTTTGCCAGAAAAAAGTGGTTGGGGGGGGTTATTGAGTTCGATAACTCTCAAGCGCTTCATCAGGAAAATCAGCATTGGTAAACACGTGTTGCACACCATCGATATCTTCCAGTTTGTCTATCAATTTGAGAGTCTGTAAGGCGGTTTTTTCATCAAGTTTGGCCAGGTTCTGTGGAATTAGCGTTACCTCAGCCGATGACACGGTTGCTCCGTTGTCCTCAAGCGATTTCCTAACGGCTTCAAAATCACCGGGCTGAGTATAAATCTCAATAACGTTATTCTCCACTTTCACATCCTCAGCCCCCGCATCAATGGCTGTGAGTTCTATCTCTTCAGTATCGCCATCAACTTCTACGAGAATCATACCCTTTTGCTCAAAGACCCAGGTAACGCAACCAACCTCTCCCAGGCTGGCATTTATTTTGGTGAAAACACTTCGGACTTCAGCTACCGTACGATTGTGATTATCAGTCAGTATCTGCAACAGCATGGCAGCACCACCGGGACCGTAGCCTTCCAAGGTCATTTCCTGTAGGGCGCCGGCCGTACCCTCTCCAGTACCACGTTTAATAGCCCGATCGATATTATCGACCGGCATATTATTGTCTCTAGCCTTTTGTATTGCCAGACGTAGTGATGGATTGCTATCCGGATCCCCACCGCTATTTCTGGCTGCGATGGTTATTTCGCGACCTAGCTTGGTGAAAAGCTGGCCTCTTTTTGCGTCAGCGGTACCTTTTGCTCGCTTTATTGTGGACCATTTTGAATGGCCTGACATCTTACAACCCCTATACTTTAAAAGTATTACTAGTTTCTTTCGGCTACTGCCTTTTGAACATAATCGACAATCTCAGCTGTGGTAGTCCCTGGCCCAAATGCAGCTTTAATCCCTATTTTTTTCAGTGCCGGGTGATCATCTTCGGGGATGATTCCGCCAGCAATAACTATCACATCACGCAAATCCCTTTTGTTGAGTTCGTCCATAACAAGAGGGAATAATTCTGTATGCGCTCCGGAGAGAATGCTCAACCCAACAACATCAACATCCTCTTGCATGGCTGCTTCCGCAATCATCTCTGGCGTTTGCCGAATGCCAGTATAGATTACTTCCATACCTGCATCACGAAATGCGCGGGCAATTACTTTAGCACCTCGATCATGCCCATCGAGGCCAGGTTTTGCAACTAATACTCTGATCGTTCCTATCTCGGACATCGGCTAAATGCCTCCCTTAAATGGTGACTAGACTTTTTGTGCCAGTTCGATGAGGACCCCATTGACTGATTTGGGATGAATGAACCCGATCTTTCCGGCTAATCCCTTTCGGCCCTGTTTATCAATGAGTTTTCCGCCCTGGTCTTCGATCCTCTTCAGTTCCGCATCAGTATCATCCACTTCAATGCAGATATGATGAATTCCTTCCCCTTTGTTCTCTAGGAATTTAGCTACACCTGTATCCGGGTTGATCGGTTGTATGAATTCAAGCTCGGTATCGCCGATATGTATCAGTGCCGCTTTTACTCCCTGATCAGGTATTTCCTCGATTTTTGAAGGCTTGAGGCCAAACAATTTTTCAAAGCTTGCCACTGCATCATCCAGATTTTTCACGGCAACCGCCACGTGGTCGATCCTCTTGATCATCTATTCCTCCTGATTAACCTATCCGTAAACGCTGGTATCCCGATACATCCTACGTTCAGCGCTACTCTATCTCCATCATGGCTGAATATACAACAATTGAATAATAGTGTCAATTACACATATATACCTAAACAAGTGGGTAGAGTACCGCACTAATTTCAAAGCCAAAATGTTTCCCTCACCCGATTGCAATATGGTACAATGGCCATGTTCACTCGAAGAGTGTGTGATTATCTATATTAAGGACATCGTGAGCAAACCAGTATCTGCCAGTGTATAAACGGAGAAAAGTCGATGGACTACCTCAATATGCATAGTTCTCCCAGGCTCAAGAAACCAGTAATGCTGGCAACATGGCCAGGCGTAAGTAATGTAGCTCTCGATGTAGCTGCATATTTGCGCGATAAAATGGATGCCAGGGAATTTGCCGATATTGAGCCCACCGATTTTTTCACGCCGGTTGGAATTCTGGTGCAGAATAACGTAGTTCAGGTTCCGATATTCCCGGAAAATAAGTTCTATCTCATCAAGACACCTAAAGGGAAAAGTGACATAATTCTCTTCAGTGGTGAAGCTCAACCGGATCAGAACCACTATGATTTGGCGCATGTGATTCTTGATGCAGCTCAGAAATTTAAGGTAAAGAGAATTTATACATGTGCCGCGGCGCTCGTTCAACACAACGTGCAAAAGTCGCGCGTATTGGTAGCAGCAACAGATGATAAACTCATAACCGAGCTTAAAAAATACAATGTCACCCTGGCAGGTAATTTCCAGATACGCGGTCTTAATGGTTTGTTGTTGGGGACAGCTAAGGAAAGAGGTGTTGAGGGAATCTGCATTTTAGGGGAAACTCCACAATGGGCAGCCGAAATGCCCAATCCGATGGCTTCCTACGCTGTACTTGATGCCTTATCACGGATACTCGATCTCAAGATCGATCTTACCGATATAGCTAAGGAAGCAGAACATACTGCTGAAGTAATGAAAGCTCTTTCCCAGGAAATGATGGTCAAATACATCGATCATTTCACTCAACCGATCTGGGAACGTAATCCAAGTGAAGAAGAAGACGATGACGATGATTATGATGAAGAAGATCAAATGGGCAAAAACTGAGGAGGTGCAGCGTGGCTAGACAACCGGACGGGCCTAAAGGAGATATCAACTGGGATGAAGTCTGGCAGAAGATTGCCGGCGGAAAAAGCAGCGATAATGTCCCAAAATTTCTCAAGAAAAGGAGAATGATCTGGATAGTCATTGGTATTGTTATAGTAATTTGGCTGTTAACTGGGATCTACACCGTCGGTCCAGGCGAAGAAGGTGTGGTTAAGACTTTTGGAAAACATACAGCTACGACAAGCCCTGGACTCAACTACCATTGGCCATCGCCGATTCAGAGTGTCAACAGAGTAAATGTTGAAAAGATTCGAACGGCTGAAATCGGATTCAGGAGCGATGGCATTGCGGATGTACCACAAGAATCACAAATGTTGACCGGTGATGAAAACATTGTTAAGGCACAGGTGGTAGTCCAATATCGAGTGAGAGATTCCGCCAAGTACCTTTTCAATGTCAGAGATCTCGAACTGGCTGTCTCTGCAGCCACAGAAGTGGCGCTGAGAAGTGTGGTAGGCAGCAACACAATCGATTTCGTCTTACTCGAGGGAAGAACCATCGTTCAAGAAGAAGTTGACACTTTCCTGCAGAGGTTGCTGGACGACTATAATTCGGGACTGCTAGTAACCGCAGTAAAACTCCAGGAGACTTTTCCGCCCGATGAAGTCAAGGACGCCTTCGACGAAGTTGTAAGAGCAAGAGAAGACAAACAAACGCTTATACGCGAAGCTGAAGGATACGCTGCTGACCGAGTACCCAAGGCCAGAGGAGAAGCAGAAAAAATGATACTAGGAGCCGAAGCTTTCAAGGAACAACGCGTTCTCGAGGCTGAAGGTGATATCGCTAAATTCCTCAAGGTTATTCGAGAGCACGAAGTACCAGCAGCATTCCAGGCCCTTGCTGATTCAGGTGTCTCTCAAGCAAGTGAAGTACTGTCTCAACTTGGAGCCATAGAGAATGAGATTGATTTAATAATAATAACCGGAACAGAGTCAGGGGTAGCAACGGAACTGGAATCAATAATTGAATTGGAAAGTGAGTCGACATCATCATTGAGCAGAGAAACCCTTACTGAAATCCTAAAGTCGTTGGGAGCTGTAGATTCTAGCCGTACGCCAGAAGAAGTGACTTCTCAGGTCCTCGTCGAAGCGCTTGCACAATTGGGTTTGGCGGACGAATATGAACAGTTCTACCTGGAAGCGATTCGGTTGACACGCGAACGGCTGTATCTGGAGACAATGGAGGATGTTTTATCTGGTACCGAGAAATTCATTATTGATCCCGATAGCAGTGGTAATCTTGTTCCATTCCTGCCATTAAAAGAACTGACAGGATCAGAGCAAACGCAGGAGGCCGGCCAATGAGAAGCTTAGTAATAGTTGGTGTGTTGGTAATAGTAGCAGTTGTCGTACTTACCCAGAGCCTCTATGTAGTGGATGAAACAAAACAGGTTATCGTCCTGCAATTCGGGGAGTTCCAGGAGACTGTAACCAAGCCAGGACTACATGTCAAGGTGCCCTTTGTTCAGAGTATAAAAAGTCTTGAAGCCAGGGTTCTCATGAGTGATGCTCCCCCAACAGGATACCTTACGATGGACAAGAAAAACCTTATAATTGATCATATAACCCGATGGAGTATCGAAGAGCCTGATGTATTCTATAAAACCGTCCGCAATGAAAGTGGTGCATTGCAGCGTCTACAGGACGTCGTGGTCTCTGAGTTGAGAACAGAAGTAGCTTCGCATGATTTTGAAGACATGATATCTAGTCAGCGTGAGCCCATAATGGAAATTGTGGCTGAGCGGGCTAATGAGAAGGTCAGCGAATTTGGAATGGGTGTCATCGACGTCAGAATAAAACGCGCGGACCTGTCTAAAGAGGTTGAAGCTAGTGTGTTTGACCGTATGAAGGCAGAGAGAGAGCGAATATCCAAGCAGAATCGCGCCGAAGGTGAAGAGCAGGCGTTCAAGACGCGAGCAGAGGCAGATAGGGAAGCAGTGGTCATCCTCGCTGAATCTTTCAAAACAAGCCAGGAGCTGAGAGGGCAAGGCGACGCCCAGGCAACCGCGATATATGCCGCGGCCTACGCACAAGCCCCCGAGTTCTACAGCCTCCTTAGGACTCTCGAAGCATACAGTAATTTCCTGAATCAGGATACTACAATGGTACTCAGCACCGAATCTGACCTGCTGAAATACCTCTCAGGATCTGAGCCACAAGAATAGGGGTTGTGCCCTTAAATATTGAGGGTCTATCGTAATTTTTGTAGGGGCAGGTTTCAAACCTGCCCCTACCCATTTATGAAACGGTAATGCCAGAACAACCTGATTATTACGCCATCCTTCAAGTCCATCCCACCGCCACCAAAGAGGTGATAGATGCAGCCTATCGCAAACTGGCCTCAACACACCATCCAGATGTGAACGACTCCACTGAGGCAATCGATAAGATGAAGCTGCTTAATGAGGCCTATGAGGTGCTCTCCGATCCATCAAAGCGAAGTTCTTATGATCGGAACAGACAACAGACCAAAGCCAATAAAGGTTGGGACTGGCGCAGATTAGTCATCCCTATGAGTTTGGTCCTGGTCATTTTGTTTGCGGCCAAGTTTGGGTTCCGACTGGCATTGATTTTCCTGGTATTTCTGGGGATTCTGTGGCTGGTGCAACGGATTGGGAAGTAGGGGCAGGTTTGAAACCTGCCCCTACATTACAACAATGTTCAGGTATAGGTCCCCTGGATTTATACCTTCGTTACCCATTCCTCTGAGCATGATCTTCTTTTCCGAGGATATGTCCGGAGGTACGGTAACTTCAATAGCTTTTTTCTCTTTGCCTCTTTTATAGCTGATTCGCTTGGTGCAGCCTTTGGCAGCTTCCTTGGACGATATCTTCAAATCCTTATGAATATCCTCTCCTCTGGCAGGCAGATCAAGGTCTATATCAAAAGCTTTTTTAAGAGCATACTTGCTTAATTTACCAATCACTTTGCCCATCATTCTCTCTGCGAAATTGGGCTTTCTTACTATGGGCCGATTACCTGTAATAGCCGAGCCCTCATTAACCCTCTGATTCGAGTTGCCAGAGTAATAGTTGCGTCTGACGCCATCCGAAGTGCTATAGAATTGGAAATGAACGGGTCTCCCACTGAAAAACGTTCGATTGCGGAAGTCGTCATCAAACCTGAGGCCCATTTGAGCAAACATCCGGCTCAATTCCTCAAACATGGCTCCATTATCAAAGGCACTTCTAAAGATATCTTCTTGAGATTGCCCGAATCCGCCAGCAGTTCTATTGAATCCAGTCCCTGCGAATCTTCCGCTTCGGTATGCATTGTATTCTCGTCGGCGCCTTTCGTCACACAGAACACTGTAAGCTTCGTTGATTTCCTTGAATTTCTCTTCAGCCTGCTTCACATTCCCAGGATTCCTATCCGGATGATGTTCGAAAGCCAGCTTTCTGAAGGCAGCTTTGATTTCGTCTGCATTGGCATTTTCGTCAACACCCAGAATTCCGTAATAATCGTTCATGATTAAATTTCTTTTTCTCTTAGTCTATTGACAATTAATCGGATCTCCTGCGGACTCAGCCCAAAGCGATGCAGCGTGTGGCGAATGATCTCCAGTCCTGCTTCAACTTCAGGACGAACCACCTCGGCAACGCCAAGCCTCATAAGGTCCTCTGTGTCTTCATCCCTATGAACTCTCGCGATGATATTCAATCGATGGTTAATCTTGAGGGCATTTTTTACAATGAATTCTGTGGCTATCGGATCAGGCGAAGCAATCACTAAAACTTTAGCTCTCTCAAGTCCCGCCCGAGCCAATACCTCAGGATGGCTGGCATCACCGAAAATGCAAGGGATGCCTCTTTCGCGAGCTGAATCAATTACCCTAGGGTCGATATCGATAATCAGATACGTGAAGTCCCTGTGTTCCAGAACTCTCCCAAGATGTCTGGCAACTCTGCCATAACCACAAATCACTACATGGTTTTTGAGTAACGTGCTACTGTCTGATTCATCCAATTTGGGATCATCATCATACTCACCAGTCAATCTTGCCGTTTGTGTAACGCGATAGTATAATTTCGAGACAAATCCCAGTGCAAATGGCGTCAAGAAGATCGTGATAAACGCTGTAGCAAGTGTTAAATCGTACAAATCAGCAGATATCAGATCCTCCTCCAGAGCAAGAGCTGCAAGAATAAAACTGAACTCTCCTATCTGGAAAAGGCCGGTTCCGACGAACAAACTGGTCTTGGCACGATACCCGAATCTCCACGGAATAACAGCTACTATGGTAAACTTTCCCAGCACAACCAGCCCAACAACGCCGACAACTTCACCTGGATTGTCTGCAACAAAACCGGGATCGGCTAACATTCCCAGAGATACAAAAAATAATACCGCAAATACATCTCGCAACGGCCGAATATCGGCAAGCGCCTGATGCGAATACTCTGACTCGCTGATTAGAAGCCCCGCAAGAAACGCCCCCAGTGCGACTGACAATCCGAGGTTATACGTTGCAAAGCCTGCTCCGAAGCAAAGACATACTATTGTTAGAAGAAACAGCTCTCGAGATCGTTCCAAAGCAACTCTCTTCATAAACCAGGGCAGCCCCCAGAAACCTAACGCAAGGACGACAGCGAGAATTGCTACTGCTTTACCCACAGCCCATCCCATATCCCCTAAAACTGCCATGCTCACATCGTCCAATGAGGGGAGAATAGCTATCATAGGGACTACACTTAAATCCTGAACAAGAAGGATCCCCACCATGATTCGCCCGTGGGGACTGCTTAATTCCCCACGATCCATGAGGGTTTTGATGACTATGATGGTACTGCTGAGTGCGATAAAGAATCCAAATATAATAGACTCGGTTAGGCCAAGATCAAAAAGGAATCCTATCCCCAGCCCCAGTACGATGGTGCACAAAATCTGAGCTATCCCACCAAAAACAGCAATTGCACCTATTTGACGCAGCGTTTTCAGAGAAAACTCAAGACCAAGGGTAAACATCAATAACACAACCCCGATGGTCGCAAGCGTCTCTACGTCCTCTACATCTTCAACCAGACCAAGAACATTCGGTCCGACTATAATGCCACACACCAGGTAGCCGAGGATAACAGGGAGTTTTGCTCGATTTGCAACCAACCCGGCCACAAGAGCTAACCCCAGTACAATTGCCATATTTGACAACAGGCTCAGGTCTTCCATTTGTAATGAATTATATGCATAAACAAGGGGGAAGCACAAATTCGTCTTAATCCTATTTATCACCTATCTCTCGATTTGCTCTCCCGGAGCCTGCTTGATATAATGCCAGCGTGATCATCGATTTTCATACTCATATCGTTCCTCCAAAAATGAAGGATCGTCGGGACGAGCTAGTTCACGAAGATGATTGTCTCGGGTCTCTCTTCTCCGATCCTAAGGCCAACATGGCAACTGCCGAAGACCTCATCGAAAGTATGGATAAGGATGGTATTGATATTTCTGTTGTGGTCAACATGGGATGGTCGAGTTTTGAGCTTTGCCATCAGACAAACGACTATATTCTGGAATCAATTAACAAATACCCGAAACGTCTGATAGGCTTTTGTACTATACATCCAGAGTGGAAGGAAGCCCCAGGGGAGATAGAGCGTTGTGCAAAAGGAGGAATTAGAGGGATTGGTGAATTGATGCCTCACCTGCAGAATTTCGATTTGGGTGATAAGGCTCTGATGGCTCCTATCGTTGAAGTTGCCCAAAAGAATGACATGATTATCATGACTCACTCCTCCGAGCCCGTGGGCCATATCTACCCTGGTAAGGGTAACGTTCTACCGGGAATGCTCTATCAATTCATTACCAATTTTCCAGAGGCATGTATCGTATGTGCTCACTGGGGTGGAGGGCTCCCTTTCTATGCTCTAATGTCTGAAGTTGGTGAAGCACTGAAGAACGTGTATTTTGATACAGCAGCCTCACCTTTCCTTTACAAATATGCCATCTTTCAACATGTTTCTGAAATCGCAGGGGCAGATAAAATCTTGTTTGGTAGTGACTTCCCGCTCATCACGCAGAAACGAATCGTCAAGCGATTACTGGAAGAAATAAGTATATCCCAAGACAACAAAGACCTGATTCTAGGGAATAATGCTTTCGAACTGCTAGGACTGAGCTAATGGGAGAAATTCGCGCATTCATCGCCATTGAGCTTCCAGATGAAGTCAAAAACGAACTATCCGAAATACTTTATAAATTGAAGCCAGGTCGAGAGAAAGCCGTCAAATGGGTTAACCCAAATAGTATCCATCTGACATTGAAATTCCTGGGCAATATCCCCGAAGAGAGAATAGTTGACATAACACATGCCATCGCAAAAGCAAGCTCTCTCACATTCCCGTTCAACCTTGAACTAAAAGGACTTGGGGCTTTCCCTAATTTAAAATCACCCAGAGTTGTCTGGGTTGGGATTGGAGGGGATCTTCCCATCATTACAAATCTACAAAGGCAGATTGACCAGTCCTTGATTCCACTGGGCTTTTCCCCGGAGAAAAGAGATTTTTCACCACATCTTACTCTGGGGCGTGTTCGTGATAAGACCAGTAAAAATGAACGCTATGAACTGGGAAAGACTGTTGAGTCGCTAGAGATTCCAAAGTCAGCCTCTTTCTCCGCCGACAGATTCAGTCTTATGCAAAGTACCCTGACCAACAACGGGGCAATTTATAGCCAAATTGAGGCTTTTATGCTTGACAGAAATTGAGTTATCATGCTACATTAATATTAGCACTCCTTTCAATAGAGTGCTAATATTGTGAGGGTGATACATTCCAGGAGGTAACACCTTAATGCCCATATATGAATATCAGTGCACATCATGTGATCATAACTTCGAACAGCGTCAGGGTTTTGATGCTGAGCCTATTTGCGCGTGTCCCCAATGCGATAATCAGGCCCGTCGACTATTTCGACCTGCCCCAATAATCTTCAAAGGAAGCGGATTCTACGTCACCGACTACAACGGCAAATCGCCTTCGGCTAACTCGCCCGAAGAAGGGGGCAGCACTGAATCCAAAGAAGTCGCTTCTTCCACTACCAGCAATTCATCCAAATCTGCGGATGAGTAATGAAAGCCCTCTTGCAGCGCGTTTCCAAGGCCTCGGTTAGCGTCGAGGAGAAGACCGTTGGCCAAATTGGGCCAGGCTTGGTTATCCTCATTGGGTCTGAATCAGAAGACACTGAAGAAGACTCTCAATATCTCGCAGATAAAATCATCGGTCTGCGCATATTCTCTGATCCAGAAGGTAAGTTCAATCTCTCGGTACAAGACATCAGCGGTGAAATTTTAGTAGTCAGTCAATTCACACTCCTCGCTAATACAAGGAAAGGTCGTCGTCCCAGTTTTACTAGCGCCGCCTCTCCCGAGCTAGCAGAATCACTAATTGAAAAATTCATTGAGTCAGTTCGCACAAATGGCTTGAAAGTTGAAACAGGGCAGTTTCAGCAACATATGCTGGTAGAAATCCACAATGATGGTCCCGTAACCATTCCTCTTGATAGCAAAGATAGACATTCCCCCCGAAAACACTCGGCCTCCAAGTAGGGGCACAACACCATACCCCTACTCTTTTTTTGCACATCCCAACAAAAGATTGACCACTCATCTTGTTACTGATAACATTGTTATTGGGAAGCATTTGCAATAAGGGTTTTTTAGTCCGTTGGGGAGGTTTGACAATGGCTACCGAAACGATTGGACAACGCATGACAGCGCAAAGGAGATTGCTGCTGGATATTATCCGTAGTGCCAATGATCATATTGACGCTGACGGACTTTATCGACAAGCAAAGGAAAGAGACCCACGCATTAGTCTTTCGACAGTTTATCGTAATCTGAGCCTGTTAAAGGATGTGGGGCTTATTGCTGAACGGCGTTTGGGAGAAGGTCATCACCACTATGAGATAAATGTAGCTCCTCATCATCACCACCTGGTCTGCGTAGAATGCGGTGTAGTCTTCGAATTCGAGAGTCATTTCACTGAAAAAATGAAAGCCGCAGTAGAAGAAGCCAGCCAGTATGTAATAACCAATATAGAAGTAAATATGCAGGGGCATTGTAGAGATTGCCTGGAGAAAAGTAGTCAATGACAGACAGGAAACAAATCACCATCGCGCAAATGGAAGCGGGACAAAGTGGAAGAGTAGTCAATATTGACAGTGGGCGCGGTATGAAACGTGTTGAGGCCATGGGATTACGGCCCGGCAAGCGCGTCACCAAAATCAGTGGCATGTTCATGCGCGGTCCAATAACTATTAAAGTCGGGGGAACACAGTTAGCCCTCGGTTTTGGCATGGCCCAAAAGGTTATGGTAGAGGTAGCAGGTAAGTGAAGATTCTCCTGGTGGGCAACCCTAATGTAGGAAAGAGCGCATTCTTTTCTCGGCTCACTGGCGTACGAGTTATTGCCTCAAACTACCCCGGTACTACGGTCGGATTCACCAAAGGCTTCCTCAAAATTGCTGATGATGCCGGTGAGATAATTGACGTCCCCGGCACTTATACGCTGGAACCCACATGCAAAGCAGAAGAGGTCGCCGTAGAAATGCTCGGTGAAGGTGATGTGATCATCAATGTTCTGGATGCCACTAACCTTGAGCGAAACCTCTTCCTGACTCTCCAGTTAGTAGAAAAAGGTATTCCCATGATCATCGCACTTAACATGTGGGATGATACCAAGCACCGGGGAATATCCATCGATGCTGAGAAGTTGGAAGAACTTCTCGGAATACCGGTAGTTCCCACAGTGGCAGTCAGCGGCGAAGGGATGAAAAAGGTCATCGACCGAATTCCTGAAGCAAGAATCCTGCCTTTGCCTGGCCGGACACACCCCGAAATGTGGGCCGAGGTAGGCCGGATCGTGGAGCAGGTCCAGACAGTCGTTCACCGCCATCACACATGGAGAGAGCGCCTCGGAGATGCTTCCATCCACCCCCTGACTGGAATTCCTATTGCAGCTCTGGTACTCCTGGCATCATTTACGATTGTACGGTTCATCGGAGAAGGGCTAATCGGATTTGTTTTTGAACCGTTGTTCGAAAAGCTATGGCTCCCGCTAATGACTGACCTAAGCGATGCACTGGGAGGAAGCGGCTTCTGGCATGATGTCCTGGTAGGAGAGTTAATTAATGGAGAATTGGACCTTATTGAATCCTTTGGCATGCTGACAACAGGCTTATTTATTCCATTTGGCGCTGTTCTGCCGTACGTCGTTGCTTTTTACCTGGTTTTGGGCTTCCTGGAAGACCTGGGATACCTGCCACGAATGGCGGTCCTTTTAGATAATCTCCTCCACCGCATGGGAATACACGGATACTCCATTATTCCCACACTCCTTGGAATGGGATGCAATGTACCGGGTATTTTGGCCACGCGTATTCTGGAAAGCAAACGAGAGAGATTCATTGTAGCAACCCTTATCTCCATTGCAGTTCCGTGCGCAGCACTGCAAGCAATGGTAATTGGACTGGTGGGAGATGAGGGAATTCAGTATGTTGCCATTGTCTACGGGACTCTGATTGTAGTCTGGATAGTAATTGGTTTGATATTAAATCTAATTGTCAAAGGTTTCACTCCTGAGCTTCTGATTGAAATACCTCCGTATCGACTCCCTCCACTTCGAATCATGGCATCGAAGCTATGGATGAGGACCATCGGGTTTCTGAGAGAAGCGATTCCTGTGCTCATGGCCGGGATCTTTGTGATCACTGTTCTCTACGCGTTGAACGTATTCGACCGCCTGGCCAACGCTGCGAAACCGGTGGTAAGCGGTCTCTTCGGTCTGCCTGAAGATGCAACTGCTGCAATTGTTATCGGGTTTCTACGCAAGGACATGGCTATCGGTATGCTGGGCGGACTCGACCTTACCTCTGGGCAACTGGTTGTAGGAAGTGTGGTTCTGGCAATGTTCTTCCCCTGCATTGCCAGTTTCGTGGTTTTGGGGAAAGAGTTGGGATTAAAAGGACTTATGGGATCGATTATCGTTATGCTTGTTGCTACGTTGGTTGTCGGGAGTCTGTTAAACCTGATTCTGTAAGATCATCATGCAGTTGTCTCCACTCTCACAGTCTGCTATACTCTAGTCTTGTCAGGATATCAACCATGGCCCCATCGTCTAGGGGACTAGGACGGCGCCCTTTCAAGGCGCAGACAGGGATTCGAATTCCCTTGGGGCCACCATTTTTTTGAACGTAACCCCGAAGCTAGACCTTTTGAGTGCTTAACAGAGTTGCTTAACTTTTTCACTATATCCCCCTTTCTTTTTCTTTGGTTTCCTCTTTCTCTTGTAGTCTAGGCTGATGACTATCCGATGGGCTGGTAGTATCTATCGTTTGCTCTGGTTGGTGCTTTCGATGATATGGGCGTTTTGGCTTCTTTGGCCTGCCACCTATGTTCTTATTAATCTTATAGCTATCAACGCTTTCCTTGTCAATGATCCATCCAACTGCACCTGTGAAGTGGCCTTCCAACTTTTCATTTTTGAGTAATTCCCTGATCCGTCTTTTTTCGACTTTAAGCTCTTTTGATGCTTCTTCAAGCGATAACCACATGTCTGACCTCCATGTTTTTGATTTTACCACTTTGTAGCTAAAAAGTCAAGTAGCATGCTCAGCATGTTAAGCATGCTATATAAACTCATTAGTTATAGCTATAAACCTAATAAATAGGGGGTTGACAAAAACTCGAAAATATGGTATAATACAATGTGTAGAAAAAATACCCTCAAATCCTCATATCCGCAGAAAGAAAAGCACGGTTCATTGACCTATTTCATCTCAGTGTCCGGGCGATGTATTGTGCTTTAAATCTATATTAGGTAGGTGAAAAGTGGAAGGATTCACGTAGCAAACAGCAGAAAATTAGGGGACATAATCGAATGGAGGCTATTGATGAGAAAGTGCCCATTGGGTGGGTTTAGAGACTGTATAGGGGCGTGTTGTCCCCTGTATAACATGCGTATTGAGACATGTGTGCTGCCGAGGGTAGCGTTGTCTTTGATACGGTTGGATAAGAAATACGAATTTATTGAGGAGAATAATGAAACTGGATCAGAGAGAATGGTTGGTTGAGGATTGGATGCCGATTGGGCACAAAGTGATGGATACAAACACGGAAGGCGGTTTCAAGACTATCCTAGGTTGTTGGATAGCTGTGTGTGTCGCTTCAGGCAATTTGTTTTTTGGCAAGAAGGTCAAACAAGGGCCTGTGCTTATGATAGATGAGGAAACACCCTATAAGGACCTCACTATTCATTTAGAGAGGTTTTCTCAAGGCTTAGGGTACAAGTCATGGGAAGAGTTACCAATTACAGTAAGATCGATGGAGGGATTCAGATTTGGGAGAAAAGAGGATTTTAACAAACTGTTTAAGGTCATTAAAGAGGTGAAGCCTGTTTTCATTCGGTTCGACAGTGTATTGGCATGTCTCCCTGGTGGTCGAGAAGGGATGGAAGAGAATAGTGATAAAACAGGAATAGCCATGCGGGATGACCTTAATAGGATTTTGGATGAAGTCCCAGAATGCACTATCATGATTGCGGCACATGCGAAGAAACTTGTCGCTGAGTATAGTATGGCTCAATTGAAAGAATCAGAAATGGTAAGTGTTGTTAGGGGCCACGGATCGATAGTCGGGCAAGCCTGTGATACTGGGCTGATGATAAAGAAGATATCAGAACATCCTAAGACAAGCAGGTTTGTGCTGATTACAAAACCGAAAAGGTGTGCGATACCGGCGGCAGCTAAGGATGTTTTTGTTGAAATAGAAGAGGAAGCTTATGGAAAAGGGCCTGCGTCGTTGAAAGAAATCTCTCCGATGGTTATTCCACCGTCAAAGATAGCTAAGGACCTGTTCCCTCTTTTCAGTGAAGATGAGGCCATTAAAGCTAGTAAGATAAACAGCACGGCAGCGTTTTATACCAAGAAAGATAACAAGATGGGCGTTGAAGAGTTGATTGAACGAAAGGTCGTCACAACTCCTCCGGGGGAGCCATTTAGTTATCTGCTTAACCGCAAACGGAAAAAACAAGCAGATGAAAACTACCTTACTGAGCTTGAGAAGGTACTCACTGATAGAGAGATCATGTGGGAAACGCCAGGAAAGTCAGCTAGGGGGCGTGATCAGACAGAAACCCAACGGTTCACACGAAAACCAGCGAAGAGGAAGAAAGTGGTTAGAATTAGAAAAACTCAGCTAGGGGGTGTGTGTGAAGAAAACTAATCTATATCTATCTACTACTCTCTCTTTAGACACCCCGAACGTGAGTTTTTGAAGGTGCTGTAAGATAGGCATTGAAGGACCCAGCTAGGGAACATGCGTTGTCCTTGGCTGGGTTTTTCATGCGCGCATAGTAGACGGATCAGCGGGGTTTGAAGCTAAATGTGAACACTTATATGAACTGCTTGGTACATTGGGTGAAACTGATATGCTTAGGGTGATGCTTTAGTGGTGTATGGATAGGCCATAGATGAACGGTGACATGGATAGCCCGTAGAGCGTTTGCCGTATGTGGCACGGATTTCAGGGATAAAGGGTAAATTTGCCCTTCGATTGGTGAGAGTGCCCGATAAACTTGTAAGTGGTAGAATAGGCGCATGGCAAGGTACTCTAAGAGCAAACGTGCGAAAAGGGCATTGTCTCGAACATTTGGTATTGCATTGGCGTTACAAACAGTCATTGCTACAATCGCCACAGCAATACTTGAATATTATCAATGGTGGGAAGGATATATGAATTTCCTACCGTTAATATTCCTTCCTACACTTATCATATTGACATTCATTATTTTATATAGCAGAGCTTTACCCCCGATTTCTTCAGCGATTATAAATGTAAAAATGGATGGATATTCTTTTGATGAAAATGGTATGTTGAGATTGGGCGTGAATATACAAGCCAATGAAGATATAATTGTAGAGACATTGGAGTTAAAAATAGGTAGGAAGAAGCCAATTCCCGTTGAGAATTTAAGGCTATCACCTGATCGTGGCAAAGGTTTTTTAACAAACATTTATTTTGATACTTCTAGTTACAGATCATCCGGGGAGAAAGAAGTACAACTTTTTGCATGGGTGGATGAAGAACCTTGGCCTTCAAGGAAAGCTGTGATAGATTTTAGTTTGAAACTAGGGGATCATATACAAATAAGACAATAAATCAAAACAAGAACTAAAGTTATAGCGAACCGCTTCCGGGCGGTTTTTTCATGCCACAAATCCTCGCTCCGAGGGAACCATCTCATGTATAGAAGATAGCCATACTGAATGTTCGAGCGGGCGAACGTTCCGTATAATCCACCCCAGATGATAGGCCAATCAAAGCTGAGCTATCCTACATGTGTGACAGCATTATACGCCCTTTAGAACATACGGACAATCAATGGTTGCCACGCAGATACGGAAAACACACCTATGATACTATGTCCACGTGAATCCTATCGAGATACTTGGGGGAAATCCCGCTTTGGCTTCCACGTTAAACTCCGATGGACCGAGTTCATTTGCAATCTTCTGGGCTATTTTAAGCCATTCCCTTATCTTATCTTTGATACCTGCCCTTTCATGTATTGTCAAAGTTGTCTTATTAGCCCCAATGGCATTGATCTCAATTTGCAAGTCTTGCAATTCAAGCATCAAGTCAGCCAGCTTATCCGTCTGTTCATCGTTTAATGAAACCGCCATTTACTGTACCTCCACTTGAGACTACGAACGGTATTGTTTGTGACAGCATTATACGCCTATTGGGGGATGATAGGGCAACTGTGTGAGGCTGTCCTGGCAGTCGGCGTGTAAGGAGTTGTTAGATTCCCCTGTGTTTGAATTGGCCCTATCTTGTAGCACGAGATTTTATTATGAACCTTACTAGCCATGACAATAGTACGATTGCATAAATCAATCCGAGGATGGTATGGATAGTATACGCTTTGGTCCCGATTTTAAACTCATTCTTCAATTCGCCTAGCTCAAGCTGATAGATTCCAGGGTCCTTTTTAACAATCAAGAAGTTCACCGTTTCGTTAGCGCCGGAATCAAGAAATACTTCTTCTGTGTGCTTTGTTTTGTGTTTGCTGCCGACATCTAGTACGGCGCTATAAGTCCCAGCCGTAGTGCCAACGTTTCTTACGCTTGCAGTCACATTGAAGTTCTTTTCTCCTATACGCCATGAACGCTTTGCATTAGGATCGACTTTGAGGTCACTGATCTCCAATGTAAGGTCTCCATCATCAATGGTGAATGACTGACTTGATCTCATCAAATCGTCATCATTATTATCGCTACATGCCAACATGCCGAGAGCGAAAACCGGTATTAGCAGAAGCGCCAAAGTAACTATTGCCTTTCTCATTTCCACCTCCGATTCGTTATTGCCTGCCCAACAATTATTAGATTACAAAAGCGCAACATAAGCCACTAAGTATTGGTTGACAACTGAGCATTGCTATTTCTTAAGTGCCCCTATCCTACACCCACACTCAACAGCTAGTCAAGCAGGTTGCGTTTCAAAAATGAGCTGCATCCTAAATCGGGATTTAGCAAGCCATATGTGATTCTCTGAGGGGAAGCTATCGGGTATGGGGGGGCAATGGTGTTCTATGTGTATATGATGTGAGCGACTACAGCATGACTGCACATAGGTTTTCCAACAGTTTATCGGATATGGTTGCTATAGCATAATTAATGTTATAGAATTGCTTACGAAAATTTTTGGGTGGAGGCATCATACGATGGAATATGATGAAAAGTACTACGTATTAAGTTTGAAATATGCAAATTTATTAGTCGAAGCCCAGAAGAAACGCGATGAGATTAGGCCCATTGAAAAATTAGGATTTGAAGAAGGATTCGTTTTCACTGAGGAAGGATATTTTACAACTCCATCATCTGGTGTAGACCTTATCAATTTACAGGAAGAACTAGAGTCCATTGAGAAAGAGATACATAAAACCATGCGTGAACTCCAACGACATGTTTTGAAATTGAAACGCGAGGTAAAGACAAAAGTCCTACACCCCTAATCCCCACCAAACCAGCGACCAAAAGGTTAACGTAGGTTAGGATGGTTAGCCTAGAATTAATATATATATATGTTTTTACCCTAACCATGCTAACACTGGCTAACCTTCTCAATTGCTAATCACGTTCCCACACCACTGTTTCACTCACACAAATATACGGGCTTACACCGTTGTGGTACGTGTGTTTGACTGTCTATGATACGTTAGGAATCTTGTGGACAAGATAGAATGCATGATCACATCGGTCTTTGGAGGGAATTATGAGAAAAACATTACTATTTGTTTGTGTGGTATTGATATCGGTTTTAATGAGTGTCGTTGGGTGTGACAATGGTGGGGATACACCGACTCCTACGGATATTCCTACTGCAAATGAAACATCAATGTCTACGAGTACACCTACCCAAACTATTGCCAATGATGCATCTAGCCCTGAGGACACGGTAAGAGGCTTTTTTGCAGCTATACAGGATATGAATCCAGAGAAAATGGCAAGTTTCTGCACCGAGGACTATGCGGAAGAATTCGGTTTAGAGGATTCTGAGGAACCACCTGAGGGAATGGCCTTTAAGTTCTCCAATATATCAACTGAGGTAGTTGAACAGGGTGAGCATGATGCCAAAGTAAATGTTAGCTATGACTACCAGATTAATATCGAAGGAGAAGTTAGTGGCAATACGTCAGCTACTTTTCTTCTCACTAAGGTTGATGATAGTTGGTTGATTGACGGTGATAGTAGTGATAGTAATGAAAGTGAAGTGCCTGAGGAAGCATACAATACCGAGCTGAAGAACGTTAGACTTGCGGTGGCTGTTTTGATGGCAGATGCTGGAGTTTCTCAATTAGATGCTGATTATTTTGAGGTTGATACCTATGAAGAAGTTCATAATGTCACCGCTGGTGGTGGTGCGTACAGTATAGACGACTATCTGGACATTTCACCAGAGGAATCGCTTCGTCAAGCCTATGACATAGCAAAGGATGGCACAGTGACTGTGCATTGAGATATTGGGAAGAATTATAAAAAATTTGCAATGGGACAGCGAGGGTAAGGTGTATCAATGTGTGAACACCAGTTGCCCTGCTCCATTCTAGGCTCTATCCGTCAATCCAACTTCACCCTAGATTTCAAAAAACTGGTATATCTGGAATTAGGCCTTGGACAGCCTTATTAAGAACCCCAAAAGGGAAGTACCCCGGCATGGGGGGGTACCCGTCTCACCATCTAATGGTCGGTTATTTTCTTGCCTTGTCGGCCAAACGTAATTTTCGTTGTTTGCTTATCAATCTTAACTTTCGATTGTCGATAGCCGTGATATCCGATTTCTTTCCTGCGTGTCTTTGTCTGCGTGGTAGGCTCTCATATACTCCAGTTTCATCAAGTGCCTTTTTATACTTCTTCTGCTTCTCCATCAGCATAGTGAGTCTATTGAACAGATAAGGGAAGTTTCCTTGCTGCGGTTGGTTCGGGGACTCTTGTGACAAGTCTCTGAGAGCTGCTATAGACTTACGATATTGACTGATGGCAGCTTCAGGGTTACTCTTCTCAAGGCTCTTTGCTTTTAAGGCGTTCGCTGCGGCTTGTAGCTCTTTGTCATTCACTACTGGAATTGGGGCTTTTGCGGTTTGTGTTACTTTGGCAAGCCGATGTCCACACTTGGCGCAAAAAGCAGCACTCTCAGACACGGGATTACCACAAATTGTGCAGAACATAGCGGCCTCCTCTATAACGACGCATTAGGATAGTGCAGCAATAATAACCCAGTTGTCGGTATAAGTAAAGGCGATTGTTTATGAGAGTGGTGCTTTATACAACTTCAGACTATCATGAAAAGTAACTGACCTAGTATATCTCTGTACCATCTCTAAGCTTTCCCATCTCCCCAAGTCCTTGATGGTCATGGTGTCTACTCCTGCTTTACGAAGAAGACAGGCAAAGGTCCTGCGGAATGTGTGGGGATTGCATTGTAGACCAGTTTCTATTCCCAAGCTATGCAACATCGCTTTAATACCCCAGAATCCAATATTCCAAATCAACTCACCTGAACCAGGCTGATATTCGGCTAACCATTCCTTTAGGTATTTCTCACTTAAGGCTCCAAATGCAGCATAACCCTCTTTATTACCTTTACCCATAATCCTGATAATTCTATTATCCCAATCAATATCTTCTGGCTTAATATTCATAAGTTCGGACAGCCTTAGTCCAGATTCAGTAAATAGAGAGATGATTGCTGCGTCCCTCACACATTTAACCTTGGATATCAGTAGGTTCACTTGCTCTTTCGTCAAGGTTGGTAGTATCAGTTTTGGTTTCTTTGGTGGGTCGATTAGCTTTATTGGATTATCCTTCTGCTGAAAGGGGAATCCAGATTTGGGGCTATATAACCAGTTGAAGAAAACTGAAATGGCCCTGAAATAAGCATGTTTCCCACCAACAGAACAAGATAGCCCATCAAGATAACTAGATATTTTTCTAGGTGTGGGAGATAAGCTAATAACAGGAATTGCTTTGGTTAAATATTTACTGTAGAAGTCCAAGCTTGATTGTGAAATACCTTCACGTCTTGATTTTAGGAATAGTTCAATTGCTCTTTGGCCTTCCTGTCGTGTTCTTGACTCCCCACTAGATGAAGTCAGTTCATCAAGTATCTGTAACAGTCTTTCAGATGGTGGCCTTTTCCCGTGCTTAACTTGGGAGATAAATGATTTACTAAATCCGCTTACCTCTGCGAGTTCGGTGACCGTCATTTTGTTAAGCATTTTGAAGCTAGTTCTGGAATTCGAATTCCCTTGGGGCCACCATTTTTTTGAACGTAACCCCGAAGCTAATTGGCAGTTTATCACATTACTTTTTCTTTTGTGACTCAATTTTTATAACGTGCCTGCGCCAATCCACCCAGGAAACTAGAGCATCCCATTCTTCCCAACTCAGAGCTTCTTCCCATCCTTTCTTGTGATGAGTGTCTTCGAGTCTGATGATCAATCCTTCAGGACGGTCCTTTACTACGATCGGATGTGCTGCCGTGGTTTTGAATTCATGCGTTGCCATTTTTCACCCCCTGATATTTGGAGATGGGATGGTATTATAACCGATTTGTATTGCTCGATCAATAGAACGGAAAGACCTAAAAACAGCGATTGAAGGAGGAGTCCAGAGGTCTCCTTCGCCTTACAGGCTACGGCGACCGCCGGCAATTGCGTAGACAAGTGTTTGGCAATGCCCGCCGTAATGAAATGAAGGAGGGGCGACCCCCAAAAGACCATTGGGCCGGTGAGGGTGGGAGCACTGAATCCGGATGGTTCAAGTTGCTCTATCCTACTCAACTGATCAGATTATAGTCAAGCAAGCCCTCAGAATATAATGAAAAGCTGTTGCATACGTGAATTAATAAGCGTATAATGCTGGCAAATACAAGGAGCATCCTATGAGAAAGATCATTCTGTTCGTAACCTTGATATATTTGATATTGGTATCTCTGATTACAGTGGGGTGCTCATCAAGTGATGGCGAAGAGACCAAGTCGCCGGAAGAAACAGAAACAGTAGCAGTAATAACTCCTGAAAAAACCGGGCAGGAAAACCGTGATACATCAATAGAGATGATGAAACGAGTCCCTGCCACGCTCCGTGAATTTGAGTTTATGGATATCGCCGCAATCCGGATGGATGATGACCTCGAAAGTCTGTATAACAACTGGCATTACGAATACGGGTGGGTGATAAAGCCATTAGGTATGGATGTCAGGGAAGTGACAGGATTTGGTACGGCAGGGTACTCGTTGCTCATCGAAGGAAGTTACAATCCGATAACTGTTAGGGCAAAGTTGAAGAACAGGAATTTGGAAAGTGGTGGATTCGAAGGTGTGGAAACCTGGATCTCAGAAGACTCGTGGATTGCCCTGATGGACAGCCTGATCATTAGTGCCAATGCAACTGACGGCAGAGAACTGAAGAATGTCATCAAAGGCGAAGCTCCTTCGCTTTATGACAATAAAGACTTCAAAGACGTAATTGACAGGTTACCTGAAGGAATAATTCTCTGGTTCAAGGAAGGGTGGTTCCGTGATAACTATCAATATGACGGACTCAAAGTCACCGGAATGTCAGCGGTGAAACGAGATAAGCACTCGATGGCATTCACGTGGATATGCAAGTTCGAAAACACAGATGCAGCCCAGTATGCCATGGATGAAATTGAGCTAGACATGGTGAACGACGGGGAAAAAATGTGGCTGGATATCAATATGGCTCAATATAAGCAATTCCTGAAAGTTACTGCGGAACTGGCTATTAATTGATGTAGACAACTATAAGCAAATCACAAAATTCAGTAAATATTCGTCATCATCAGATAACCTCACCACACACTTGTACTGTAAGACTGACACACCTGTTTACCACTTCTTCCGCTTTTTCTTTTCCCCTGTTTTCGGTTCAAAGCTCTTACATTTCTTGCCCATTACGATTTCATGAGGTATACCTTTTGAATATACGGTGCAAACCATTTTTTGCTGCAAATGTTTGATGAAGTTCTTGCATTTTATGCAATCCGGCCATTCGCTACCCATTATTATTCCCCACTAGCCATTTTTACGAGTAGACTTTCCCGAAACCAGTCATAGACTACTAATTCTCCAACGCTTAATCATAAAAGCGCGAATCAAATAATTCTATCGGCATTATACTCCTAAGCTTCCTTGACATCAATTTATGCGGAAAACTCGCAGAGTTTTTGAGGGCTGGCCCCGTCGAGAAAACATGATCTTGCTGCCTATAATGCAACATAAAGTCAAACGGAGAATGCATTATGAAAAGGATCATAGTTGCCTCATTAGTGGTACTACTGGCTCTGGTAGCCATTATCGTTCAACGCCAGGTAAACGACGATAGAATCATTCTGGTCGGATATGGTAAAGGCGCCGGGTGGAGTGGAACCGACTATATAACCGCTACTGCAGTAGAAGCAAGAGAGACCGAGTCCGTTGAACTGGCTATTCACAACCTCTATTCTTCTATTAACACATATGATAGCGATCTTCTCAGCGATTTTTCAATAGATATAAATGGCAACTGGCAATCCCTTCTGAATGCTGTCGAATCCGAAGGTGCAACCATCAATGTTGATAGCATTGGAGATCCTTCATTTGACGGAGACATTTGTGAAATAGAAGTGACGACTACAAAGGTATCTCCAGCTTCAATCACCAAAGAACCTGTCGTCACAAAAACAATTCAATTGGCCCGAAAAGATACCAACTGGGTTGTTTGGTAACATCTGTTAATCACTTGTAGGTTTTTCAATTATCTCAACTTCATTCCATAAGTTGATGTATTGTAGCTAGTGCAAAGTTTTCTAATTGACCGTGATGTGTCCCAGTGCTTCAGTTCCCCTTCGACAGGTCGCTTACACGCCAAAGCTTCAGCGATGGTACGCTCAGGGCGAACGGAAGCGGGATGCCCAGATTCCTAGCCCGTTCGTGCTGAGGCTCTCGAAGTATGAACGAACGGCATAGCGCTTAACAAAACAAGTAAGCACTAGTGTGGTGTCAATCATGATTTGACGCCTTGTCATTCTGAGGGAGTCCGACCAGGACGATCGAAGAATCTCCCCGGTTGACAGTGAGATTCTTCGCTTTGCTCAGAATGACATTTCAAATGTGACATGACACTAGTGT
>JABMQN010000059.1 GCA_013203045.1 Chloroflexota bacterium | reverse complement strand
CTCTTCGATTACATTGAGATATTTTATAACCGCAGAAGGCTGCATTCATATCTGGGATATACCAGTCCAGAGAGTTTTGAAAAGGGGGGCATCGCTGCTTAACTATGTGTCCGTTTGGACTTGACCACCCCAAACAACTTCATAAAGATTTTCTATTATGCTATTCTAGGCTAAACTCAAGGGGAAAAATATACCATGGATGAGCCTCACGTCATAGCCATAGACATCGGGGGAACAAGTTTTCGTGTAGCGTTGGCTGATGCGAACAGAAATATCCTCTCTAGAAACTCCGAACCTACTCTGGCATCCGATGGCCCGGAAAGCGGTATTCAGCGACTCATAGAAACCATTCGTAAAACCGCTTCGAGCATCGGCATGGATAGAGTAAAAGGGATAGCAGTAGCCGCAGCAGGCCCCATCGATCCTAACGAAGGCATATTCCTCACCCCTCCCAGTCTCCCCACCTGGCACAATGTACCACTGAAATCAAAGCTGAAAAAGGAGTTTGATATCCCAATATGGGTTGAGAACGATGCTGATATGGCCGCTGTGGGAGAGCATCGTTTTGGCGCTGCCAGGGGCTTCGATCGTGTCATATATATTACTGTAAGCACTGGTATTGGAGGAGGAATCATCATCGATGGCCAACCTCTTCATGGCATAAAGATTTCAGCTGCCGAAGTTGGGCATATTGTCATCGATCCTAACGGACCCCAATGTAATTGCGGTGGAAAAGGACACGTAGAAGTAATGGCTTCCGGAACTGCTATTTCACGCATGGCACGGGAAAGGATACCATACGGTAATACCAGTATTCTCTCTGAACTCTGTGGTAACGATCCTTCCAGACTGACTGCCGAAATGGTGACCAAGGCGGCTTTCTCAGGAGACCCTGTAGCCATAGGGGTTTTTAATGAGGCAGGAACTAACCTCGGCCTCGCGGTCGCTTCGCTGATACACATCTTCGATCCTGATGTTGTGGTGATTGGCGGGGGAGTATCAAATGCGGGAGAACTGATCCTGAAACCTGTTCGTGAATCCGTCGCGGAACGTGTCATGGCTGATTTTAAGGATCGAACCAAGATAGTCCGCTCGGAGTTGGGGGACGATTCGGGTATCTACGGCGCAATAGCGTTCGCGCTGGGCCAACTGAAAGTGCCTTGATCGTCACATCTGGGCTTTTTCATTAACCACGAAGTACACGAAGAATAGAATGTATGAGTGATCCAATCTGTAATACAATCCAGTAGAGACGTCCCGGCGGGGCGTCTCTACTGTTTCAAAAAGTTCTGCGCAGCCCAGTATCCATCAGTAGAAGAACGTGCTAAAATCACCCCAAGAAATATGAATATAAAACAACGTCCAAACCATCAATTATACATTCAAACCCTTCGTCGTATGACCCCGGAAGACAGACTTCTGAAGTCATTTGAGTTGTCCGAATTCTCGAAGGAGTTATTCTTACATGGTCTGAGAAAGAGGTTTCCTGATCTCTCAGATGAAACATTCAGGAAGCTGTATTTGGAGCGCCTCGAAAAATGTCACAACAGGAATTATTAAAACGTGTCGTGCAGACTCTTGATGACTCCGGAATTCAGTACATGTTGACGGGTTCCGTGGTATCAAGTCTGCAGGGAGAACCACGATCAACCCATGATATAGATATTATCGTCGCGATCGAACAAGCGTCCGCGTTAGATTTGGTAGAGGCATTTGCTTCCGCCGATTACTACTTATCTCAAGAGAGTATCCTTGATGCCATAATCCATCGAGGAATGTTCAACCTGATCGACGTGAATACAGGTGACAAAGTCGATTTCTGGATACTAACAGACGAACCTTTTGATTGTTCCCGATTTGAACGTAAATACACCGAAAAAGTTATGGGTCTGCAAATCGCCGTCTCAAGTCCGGAGGATACCATCCTGGCAAAGTTAAACTGGGCGAAATTATCCGGGGGCAGCGAGAAGCAATTCATCGACGCTCTGCGTGTTTTCGAAGTACAGTTTGAGAAACTTGACTTGACATACCTGGGTCTATGGGCCCAAGAACTAGGGGTCGAGCAAATGCTGGACAAACTGCAAGATGAAGCGGAAACCCTATAGTTCTCAAGACAACAAACAGTTGGGGGACGATTCGGGTATCTACGGCGCAATAGCGTTCGGACTCGATCAACTGAACTTCAGTTAATCCTTCGCAGCCACCGAAACCGATGGACAATAAATCGAAGGTGTTCTCAGAGAACCACCGAGCCATCGGGAATCACTGCCAATGACGATTCCTTCCTTCAGCAATTCATAGACATTTCCGGAAACCATTGTGTTTTTTACGCGGCCCACAATTTGTCCATTTTCAACTTTGTAACCAAGAAGGACGTTGCCACTGAAATAACCGCCCAGAATATTCCCTTGAGTAGCACCCATAAGTTGCTCGACAACCAGACCTTCCTTTATATCGGATAACATCTCCTCAAAACCTGCTTCACCCTCATCAACAATGAGAGCACTGGTGGATGGGCTCGGCAGGCTTCCAACTGATCTACTGGCACTGCCGGTACTCTCAGCACCAGCCTCACCAGCCGTCTGTAAATCATATATAAAGTTACTCACCGTTCCACCCTGAACCAACGGAGTACGCTGACTGGGAATTCCTTCATGATCACAAATGGAACATGCTGGACAAAAATCGATCGTGGAATCATCGCATAGGGTGAATTCTGATACGAATATTTTCTCACCCCTTCTGTGACTTACCGGTGAGGCTCCTCTTAGCACGGTCTTGCCATTAAAAGCCACCGCAAGTGGAGAAATCAAAGCACTGGCAACGCCATGTGGAGTGAATACCACCGGAATGTTGCCCGATAGAGACGGAGCAACTTCTTTTGCTCTTTCCAACTGTTGGAGTACAAACTGCACTATGTAGTCAGGCGAAGTAACCGGATGACAGGAACTTTCATAGTCACCTACAAAGAGCATGTCGGTCCCACGCACCAGCACCCCTTCCATGGCAACACTGAAAACGCTTTTTTGATAGTTTACTTCTCCCCCTCTTGAATTTCTCAAAATTACGTTCGTAGTTCGCCTGCTCACCGATCCTTCGCAGACGATTTCCGGCTCCGCTCTTTTTATCCTGTCAATCATTGATTGCCCTAACTCGACCATTGTCTCTTCAGTAACCGATTCCACTTCGGAATCAAAAACCGCAACCGAGGGATATGATTGAGACCCGGGAAACTCGAATTTCGCCTCAGCACCAAATGGGGCCATATCCAAAGCCATCTCAACAAGCTCATTCTCGCTGCCAACCTTTGTGGTCGCCGCAAACCCAATCCTACCTTCCTTGATTATTCGTAACGCGGTACCATTGGACTCTTTGGTCTGCACCTGTTTTAATCGGTTAGCTTCAAAAACCGCTTCTGTGCTCTGGCTAGATACAAAGAATACCTCGGCGTCCTGACTTACTTTTCTTGCTTGATCTAACAGCTTCTCCAAGGTCTACCCCCCATCTTTGAATTACGTGGGCGTTTAGTAGCTTTGATTGTACCCCAGCATAGTCAAACTCCACAAGGGTCCCACTTAACTATATCTGATAACCTGACCCAGGCAATCTACCAACGTTTGACAGAATACACAAAACACGTATAGAATCTTTCTGTCATACGTAACTAATACCTTTTCAGCAAGTTCCCATCTCGATCGTCCAACATAAATAAACTAGGTATCGCCAAGATGTGGATCAGACGAATTCTCGCCATTCCCTTGATCATCCTCTTCTTCGTTTTCTTCACTGTCGCACTATTTGTCACCCAGGTAAACGACAAATTGGATGACACGGGATTCTATAACCACCATACGGAAAAGGCAGATGTATATAATTTTTTCTATGATGAAGTTTTACCCGCAGCACTGGATGAAGTAGAAGATGATGACACTTCAGGTGATATCCCAATTAAACTATCCCCTATCCAGGATGAATTAATTTCGGCAGCAAAAAGCATACTGCCACCAGAATGGCTCCAGGAACAGTTCGTAGCTGCAATTGACGCCTCTTTACCGTATTTCATGGGTAGTACAGATGAGTTCACCTACACTTTGCCGCTTCGAGAAAGAGTGGATACCGCCGCAACCGTGATCAAAGACGATATCCTCCAAGGTCCGGCTTTCACCAGTGTTTACGATGATATGATTGATTACATAGCAGATCAAATCCTCGACAAACTTGAAAACCTTCCCTACACGCTCACTCTTCAAAAATCAGAACTTAAGGAATCCCTTGAGAAAGCGTTGCCTGAAAAATGGCTGGCTTCCGAATTCGCGTCAGTCATCGATTCCGTGATACCTTACTTTACTGACGATTCAGATCATTTCACCGTTGCCTTTGACCTCAAAGGGAGAATCGATGCCATTGCTGAAGGCACAATCGAAGTACTCACTGGCGAGGAGACTTATGAATATGTGCTGGATACTTTGATTACACCGATTGTTGAGGATAACATCGGGATAACCGTTGACCTTCCTTACGGGATCATTTTGACCCAGGAGGAGATTTCTACCACCATTAAAAAAGTAATGCCACAACCCTGGGTAGACGCACGCATGCGAGATATTTTAAACAGTATCGCCTCATATGCAAAGGGAGAAGTCGATTCTATTGATTTGGCAATTGACCTCGCTGATCAGAAGACACAAGCCATGGAAATTCTGGGTGATCTCGCAGGCCAGAAATTAGAAAGCTTATTCAATGGTCTTCCAACGTGTACTCCCACAGAATTCGCTTCTCAATTGCAGGCCATGTCCTCGCGGAACTTGCCAGACTGTCGCCCTTCCGGTGTATCTTACTCACAATTCAAGAGTGCCCTCGGTACTGATATTGATGCAATCATCGCTGATGCAATCAATCAGTCGATCTCAGAAGAGATACCGGATCAGTGGACTTTTTCTAAAGAAGACCTGCAAGAATCATTGGGTGAGGAGAATGAAGACTTTCTTCAAACAGCTCGTGATTACGTCTCAGATGGCTGGATATTTACCGAAGTCGACTTCCTTGACGAACTTGAACCGGACGACGAAGACCAACTTAATGATGTACGAGATTGGATAGGAAATGACTATACACTCACCCAGGAAGATATCCGTGATGAAATATCAGATGAAGAAAGAGATGAAGAAGCTCTTGAGGATTTCGATGACTCACGCAAATCGGTAGATACGTTCAGAACATGGCTATGGGCCTGGTGGGTTCTTCCGATCATATTCCTGATCGGTATTGGATTCCTGGCTGGCCAAGCGTGGCGTGGCCGGTCTATATGGGCGCTTGGTGTTCTGTTCGGGGTTTCTCTGGTTATTCTCATATCAGTATCGGCAGCTTATTCTCTTGGTGGTGAATCCGATATCCAAGATGCAATCGATCAGTCCGATCTCAATGGAGTGGAACTCGTAGCAGCCGAGAAAGGCCAGGAGATAATCGGGAATATCGCTGACGATTTCGTCTCTGCAATCAAGAGTGATACCATTATCACGATGATCTTCTCCTTTATTTTCCTGTTTGGAATTGTTGGTTGGAGTTATTATAATGGTCGGCGCAACAGCGGGGCCATCTCTGATACTTCAGACACCCCTGACAGAATAATGGTGAGTGAGTAAAACAGAATCTCAAAGGTCGTATACCGTTTAAGTATATGGAAACTATCGAACCCTCTCAACAAAACTCCACTGAAGACAGTCAAGAACTGAAGGCCTGGATTTTTGATATTCAGCGCTATTCCATTAATGACGGTCCGGGAATTCGGACCACTGTGTTTTTCAAAGGTTGTCCGTTAAGATGCCTCTGGTGTGATAACCCGGAATCTCAGTATCAATTGCCCCAGCTTTTCTATTTTGAATCGCTGTGCACCAAATGTCACCGTTGTATACCTGTCTGTCCCAACAACGCTATTTCAGTGGGTCCTGACAACTCGGTGATCACCAACCGGGAACTCTGCAATGCATGTGGGACTTGCACAGAGGTTTGCCCTAATGAAGCCAGAGTTATAACGGGGCGACTAATGACCGTAGCCGAAGTTCTGGAAGTGATTAAACAGGATGCGCCTTTCTACCGCAATTCCGACGGTGGAATGACTGCTTCCGGGGGAGAAGCAGGCTCTCAACCGGAATTCCTCACCGAGCTTTTCAAACGATGCCGAGAAAATGGTATCCACACAACCTTGGATACCACTGGACATGTGAAGTGGGATACACTTGAAAAAATACTAGAATACACTGATCTGGTACTCTTCGATATGAAGCACATAGATCCAACAAAGCATAAAGAACTCACCGGACTGGATAATAACCTGATCCTGGAAAATGCCCGCAAGATAGCGCAATCCGGCAAACCGATGTGGGCCAGGTTCCCTTTGATCCCCGGATGCAACGATAGCAACGAGAATATCACTGCCGTCGGGGAATTCGTATTTGATCTTGGATTAAAGCAAATAGATATCCTTCCCTATCACAGGTTAGGAACGGGCAAATATGAAAGGCTGGATATGGAGTATCCCTTACCGGACGCAAAACCCTATACCGAAGAACAGCTTGATGAGATAAAATTCAGACTTGAATCAACAGGCCTTGAGGTCCGGGTGGCTTGAGACAAAAAGATGGACACTTCTGAAACGATTGCTTTACTTAAACAAACCACCCTCTTTTCAGCCTTGAATAACGAGGAACTGGAAAAAGTGGCATCTTTTGCGCTTGAACGGTACATCTCCGCCGGAGAAACTATCATATGGGAAGGCGATCCTGCGGATTGGCTCTACGTGGTCTCTGAAGGCAAAGTGAAAGTAGCTAAATATGCTTCATCAGGAAAAGAGCTGATTATAGCTATATTCCCACCCGGGAATGTTTTCGGTGAGGTTGCTGTTTTTGACGGGATTCCCTATCCGGCATCAGCTATGGCACAGATTGACTCTACAGTTTTGGGTATGAAGAAAACTGATTTGCTGACGTTTCTTGGGCAAAATCCATCTGTGGCTCTGAAAATGATCAATCTGCTCGGGTCACGCCTGCGTGATGCTCATGATCGATTGAGAGATATGGCCGGCGAGAGAGTGGAACAACGAATTGCTAACGCCCTTCTCATGATCTCGGCCAAGATTGGACCTGTTATCCCCTTCACCAGGCAGGAAATCGCTGACATGTCTGGTATTACCACGGAAACCGTTATCCGGGTAACCACAAAGCTTAAGGACCAACACATCATCAGCACCACCCGAGGGGAGATAACCATTGTTGATGAAGAGAAGCTTCGCGCCTTGAGCGATGGTGCATCTTTAGGGTAGACAGGCCGCAGGCTGTTCATCAAATATGTGGACGATCCCCAGGATTTCCAGTACAATTATCGGTAATCCGTCTTGGAGCAGCAAATGTCAAATATAGCTGACGATATCACTGAGTTGATCGGCAACACTCCTTTGGTTCGTCTTAGGCGTGTAGCGCAGGGGGTGAATGCGGACGTGGTAGCGAAGCTCGAATCGTTCAATCCCGTTGGGAATGTAAAGGATCGCATTGGTGTTTCGATGATCAGGGATGCCGAAGAAAGAGGACTAATCGGCAATGAAACAGTGATCATCGAGTCTACCAGCGGAAACACAGGTGTTGGGCTTGCTTTCGTGTGTGCGGCAAAGGGTTATCGGCTCATTATTACTATGCCTGATACCATGTCTGTGGAGCGAAGACAATTACTCACCGCTCTGGGTGCTGAACTTGTGCTGACACCAGGAGCAGAGGGAATCCCAGGCGCTATCCGAAAAGCGGAAGAACTGGTTGCCAATACTCCGAACGCCTTCATGCCACAACAATTCAAGAATCCTGCGAATCCCAAAATACATCGGGATACCACTGCAGAAGAAATATGGCGGGATACCGATGGCAAGGTTGATTATGTTATAGCAGGAGTGGGTACCGGAGGAACGATCACCGGCATTGCTGAGGTACTGAAAGCAAGAAAACCTGATTTCAAAGCCATTGCAGTGGAACCCCTTGATTCACCTGTTCTTTCAGGAGGGAACCCGGGACCTCACAAGATACAGGGCATCGGAGCGGGTTTTGTGCCTGATGTGTTAAAGATGGACCTTCTCGATGAGATCATCAAAGTGCGTAGTGAGGATGCAGGCACAATAACCAGACGGTTGGCTAAAGAGGAGGGTATTCTAGCCGGAATATCATCTGGTGCAGCAGTATGGGCAGCTCTGGAGATTGCCAAGAGACCAGAAAATGAAGGGAAGCTCGTCGTAGCGATTTTACCGGATACTGGCGAGAGATATTTGAGCACCTGGCTGTTTGAGGAGTAGGGCGCATAATATGTTCGGCACGCTAAGAGAAGATATTCGAACTGTTTTTAACAAAGATCCTGCAGCGCGTAACTGGGTCGAGGTGATTTGCTGCTATCCCGGACTTCAAGCCCTCTGGTCACATCGATTTGCTCATTTTTTCTGGCGGCATCAGCTGCGCCTGTTGGCGCGAATCATCTCGCAGAACAGCCGATTCTTCACAGGCGTCGAAATTCATCCCGGCGCCAAAATAGGACGACGATTCTTTATCGATCATGGAATGGGCGTAGTGATAGGAGAGACATCGGAAATCGGCGATGATTGTCTGCTCTATCAGGGGGTCGTCCTGGGTGGGACGACTTTTGAAAAGAAGAAACGTCACCCCACGCTTGGCAATAATGTGGTAATCGGTTCGGCGGCGATTTTGCTGGGGCCCATCACTATCGGTGAAGGTGGCAGGATTGGTGCCAACTCCGTGGTGGTGAAGTCGGTTCCCCCAGGTAAAACAGTGGTTGGTGTTCCGGGTAGAATTGTGGGACAAAAAGAAGGCCCTATCGAGGCTTTGGAACATGGCAAGTTGCCTGATCCGATAATCGATGCGATCCGACGGATTATTACTGAACAAGCTAAACTGGTTGAAAGAATAAGCAAATTGGAACAAACCTCAGAAACTGCATGTTCTGCTGAAGAAGCCAGATTGCTAGAGATCGTGCTTGGCAAATCAGAGGATGATCCGGACAACTGACCAAATCCCATATTTGTTATAGTTCCTTCATACAAATCAAGGGTATACCAACCTCGGTTTCTTCTTGCTTCCCTCCTTCCTCTTTACGTTCAGCCCAAGTATTGACAACCAAGGTGTGGAAGTAACATAATAATTATGATGATATTACTAATATTAGGCTGAATTTGCGTGCTGATATTGGTGATTCTACACGTAACTGTAAACCAAACGAACAGTGGAGGGATGAATACATATGGATGCAATGGAAAGACTAGCAGAACATCTTTCAAAGAGACGCCCGGAACTGCGTCAAATCAAAAAGGACGGGCAAAAAATTATTGGCTATCCACCGGGAGGGTATTTGCCCGAAGAAATGATCTATGCCAGCGGCGCGTTACCGCTTTGCCTGGCACGTGGCGGAGACCCGGAGCCAGTGGCGGAAAGCCTGGCTTACATCCCTCGTTTTATCGATACGTTTTGCAGATGCCAGATTGGGTACCGGGTGATGGGAGAGGAAGTTCTCTACCAGCTCCCGGACCTTATTGTCGTTCCCGTAACCGATATCAACATGAGAGGCATTGCCGATGTTTGGGACTACTACACAGATGTTAAGACCTTCCGCTACGGAGTCCCGCACAACAAGCGGCAGGATGCTCTTGACTACTACATAGGAAGCCTTCGCCTCTTGAAAGAGAAGTTGGAAAGCTTCACTGGCATTACCATTACCGAGGACAAATTAAAGGAAGAGATCAAGACTCAAAACCGGATGAGAGAACTTTTCCGCAATATCTCTCAGTTACGCCAGCCCGGCAAAACCCCGGCCATCAGCACGCAAGATTTCCTTAAATTGCATCATGCTTCTTTCTATGCTGACAGGGCTACCCTGAGGGAAATACTGGAGACCTTGTATGAGGAACTCAAGCAAAAGCAGGTGGAAGAAACAGGCAAGCCGAAAGTCCTGCTGACCGCTTCAACCCTGGCTATGGGCGATTACAAGATTTTCAACATCATGAATGAGGTCGGAGGCGAGTTTATCTTTGAGGAAGCTGCCGAGGGGATGATGCCATACGAACACGAAGTATCTTTAGATGGCGATCCCATACTGGCGATGGCCGATACCTTCTTTATGAAGCGGGTGGTGCCGGCCTGGTTCAGGCCCACGAGGGAACGGGTGGATTACCTCATCAACAAAGCCAAAGAACTCAAGGTGGATGGACTCATGTGGTACCAGTTGCTCTACCGCGACGGATACGATATTCAGTCATACTCCTTCAAAAAGGAGTTTGAGGAGGTAACCGGTCTCCCATTCCTCAAACTTGAATCTGACTACGACACCTCCGAGCGAGGCCAGTTCAAAACGAGGGTGGAAACTTTCGTTGAAATCATGAAACAGAGGGGGAACTAATGTATAGCAATCTTTTCAAGATGTGCGGTTATACCGATGAAGAAATAGAGGAACAGCGGCCTCGGATTGAGAAGGCGCTGGAGCGGATGGGCGTCTTCAACGAAGCTGCCATCGAGCACGCCGAAAAGACCGTTCAGGCAAACTATGATGTCGAGATGGTATCGGTGCAAAAGCTTCTCTGGGTCTTCATGCACAGTTGTATCGACGGGGTGCTGGCCCGGGACGAACACGACTATGTGATCAATTGCAACTGGCCTTTCCCGGTGCAAATGACCCTGGCGATGATCGCTGCCGCCAGAGAGGCTGGCGGCAAGACCTGGGTTGGCATGCCGGTACAGGTCCTCTGGATGGTGGGGGGAACCGTCTTCGACATCCTTACTCCCATGCTGGAGAGAGGCGAGCTTATCGGTCAACCAGTCGGAAAGGCGCATTGCTCCCAGTACCAGATTTACACTGGCGCTATTGATCTGGGCATTCTCCCCAAGCCGGACCTGGGAATCGGCTCCGGCTGGTTCTGTGACCAGGCAGCCGAGACCGAAGAGATGATGAGTGAACTCTATAATTTTGAGATTGCTTATCTCGATGGAGTGAACGACTGGGCTTGGAATGCTTGGCCGAATCTCGACGAACGAGCTGTGAAATACAGCGCCAACACTATCAAGCTGGCCCTCAAACGAGTGAAAGAGATAACCGGCATCGAGACCACCGAAGATCAATTGAAAGCCGGTTTCAAATATGTAGCCAAATGGCTCTACGGGATGCAGAATATCACCCGAATGATCGGAGCTGCTGATCCTCAACCTATCAGCCAGGCGAATGTCAATTTGCCATACGGACTCTGGGCAATAGCTACCGATTACCCGGATCAGGCAGTTGATGGTCTTGCCACAATGGTCAGGGAAGTGAAAAGGAAGATCGATGAGGGCGAAGGCGTGGTTCCCAAGGGCGCTCCTCGTGTATACCTTGCTCTGAGAACCAATGTCGATACCACACCCATCAGAATGGTGGAAGAACTCGGACTTTGCCTGCCCACCGTATTCGTAGACTGGCTATGTCCACAAGAGCTTACCAAGAGCACCTACACCGATATGGTCGACAAGATCGCGGAAGGCCTGTACCGGAGGCCACAGCTTTGCGATGCTTCTGCCGCTCTTATGTACTGGAAAACACTCTGCAAAGATTTCAACATGGATGCAGCCATAATCTCTTATGCTTATAATTGCCGGCCCTGGGCTGTCGACCCAATTATGGCAAAGCTGGATCTTCAGAAAGAACTGGGCATTCCGGCCATCGTACTGGAAACCGATGGCTACGATACACGTAACTACAGCGCAGAACAGTTGAGGACCAGGCTGGAATCGTTTGCCGAAGTTGTCAAGATGAACAAGGAAATGAAGGCAGCGGCCTAGAAAATCGTGGTAGTATTCCCTCTCCTTCAATGGGAGAGGGTTAGGTGAAAAATTGAAACGTAGGGGCACGAAATATCGTGCCCCTCATAACATGTAAGGTGTATAATCAGGATTGAGACTTATCGGAGGTTTTAGACAATGTTAACAGCAGGAGTTGATGTCGGCGCAGCCACAGCCAAAACCGCCATCGTCAGAGATGGTGAGATGATTGCCCACAAAGTCATACCAACTGGCTCCAAGGTTCAGGAATCGGCCCTGAAAGTGACCGAAGACGCACTGGCAATAGCCGGACTCACCATGTCAGATCTTGATGCTATCATTTCAACGGGCTACGCCCGACACGTGGTATCTTTTTCGAACCGGGGGGTCAGCGAGATCATCTGTCATGCCAAGGGCGTGCACCACCTGATCCCTGATGCCAGGACCATCATCGATATCGGTGGGCAGGACAGCAAGGTTATCGGCCCGCGTGAAGATGGAACCGTAGCCGACTTTGTTATGAATGACAAGTGCGCCGCGGGCACCGGCAGATTCCTGGAAGTTATGGCCAACGTACTGGAACTCACCATAGATGAAATGGGGCCTGAAGCCCTCCTGAGCCATGCTCCGGCCACTGTCACCAGCACCTGCACTATCTTTGCCGAATCCGAGATGATCTCGTTACGCGCAGAAAATGTAAACCGTGAAGACATAGTGGCCGGGATACACCGGGCCGTGGCGCGCCGGGTCATCATTATGGGAAAGACAGTTGGCTACAAAGACAAGATTGTATTCACCGGCGGGGTGGCGAAAAATATAGGTATTAAATACTTTCTGGAAAAAGAGCTGGGGATGGAAGTGGTGGTTGGTGATGAGCCCCAAATCATGGGGGCCCTTGGAGCGGCATTGATCGCGCAGATTGCGCCAAAATAAGTAGAGACGACCCGTCGGGTCGTCTCTACGCTCTATTATCCACAATTCTTCTTTTCATTCTCCGCCCCCCCCTTCTCAACACCCCTCGTTCAACCAGTTCGATCACAGGGTTTGCCAATAGACCTGCCTGTACGCTCTTTTGAACCGGCGAAATTGCAAGCAATTGCTGAAGCGCTCTTTCCTCGATATCCGAAGGATTTCCCAGCACTTCCACCTTGCAATTCAAAGCATCGACATCACCATCCCTGTCAATGAATATCCGGTAATCAATCAATTCTGGAATCTGATATAATACCTCATCAAACAGGGAGGTATATATTTGTTCCCCATCTCCGATTTTCACGATCAGCCCGACCCGTTTTGGTAACGTGCCGATCTTCGTCAATGTTGAAGCTCCACACCCGCAGGGCTCCCGGCGCAAAGAGGCAACATCTCCCGTCCGGTAGCGGATCAATGGCATGCCATCTCTTTGCAGGGTAGTGAAGACCAGTTCCCCTTCCTCTCCATCTCCCAGCACCTGCCCGGTTTCCGGGTCGACCACTTCAAACAAAAGTTGGGTTTCATTGAAATGGAATCCGTCATGTGCCCGGCATTCAACCCCGATGACAAATCCGGGTTCGGTCATCCCGTAATGATGAAATACTTCCGCCTGCCAGTACTCTTCCAGCCTCTCCCGCATAGCCCTGGAAAGATATTCAGAAGTAACGAAAACAGCCTTTACTCCGATACTAGCCAGATTATGAGGTTCCCTTGCTTTCTGAGTAATTCGCCAGATACGAAACGCCGAACCCATCAGCATATTGGGTTTTGTCTCTTCTATCTGCTCAATTTGCTCCGGTGTCATCGCGGTACAATCGCCTACAATCGGAATTCCGCCGAGCTGTTCCACTCCTCTGGAAATAAGCCCTGCCATGCTCATCGGGGGGCCGTTGTTCGGCAGGAATATGTGAACTTTACACCCACTCGTCTTCAATCCCACACCATCGATTACGGTCTCCATGATCGCTGCCATCGAATCAACGATTGCCTCCGCATCATTATAAGTGAAGAATATCTTTTTTGGTCTGCCGGACATGGTGCCGGTGGTGAAATGACTGAATATCCGGGCAATTCCTCCCGTGGAGACACACAGCAGTTTGTATGGACTCTGTTCCAAATCCAGCGGATTGGTGAAGGGAATCCGGCTAATTTCATTCAGTGAACGGATTTCAGCCACATCAGCCAGTAGATCGCGATAGAATGGGCTGTTTTCTTTTACGTAACCAAGCGTATGGTTTAACCGCTGAAGCTGGTAGCTTTCAATATCACTTCGCGTTACGTTGGATTTCCCTGTGGCTTGGCAGATTTTATCATGAATCCAGTTTTCAAAGTTCATTTTATCTTATATACGATGGGCATTAACCGTTTTCACGAGAAGGCAGGATCACTGTCGAAAGCCCGGGCATCACCTCTTCATCTCGCTGATTGGTTGCTGTTGTTTTGATGACCACGCAATGTTCACCGTTTTCGTCGATATACTTGCGGGCCACTTTGCCACGAATCCAGAGAACATCGGAAAGGTAGACGAAGTTGCGGTATTTGGCGAAGCTGCGCATGAGCCATCCATCATCGCCCATCCAGTTCGTCATGAGTTGCATAAGCCAGCAATGTCTCTGTACCGCCGTATCGTATGGATAAGGAAGCCCTGCTGAATTGGCAGCCGCTTTGTTATAATGCACACCATAAATAGGTTCCAAGGCACAAGTGCTCAAATCGCGGAAAGCCCAGGCTGGATGTTTTCGATATTCCTGAAGTGCCAGCCCGTGAGCCTTGATCTGCACCGGAGAGGCCCCGATGCAATAGGCGATGGTATCAGAAAGGCCTAACGGCCCCCTGACTATTTGGGGCAATTTCTCTCCTACCTCAACATCTTCCCAATACCGAGTGATACTACCCCGAATCTCCTCAGCAAGCACTTCTTCTTCAACTGCTCTTAGCTCCTTTTCAGTCCACGGATGAGGAAGTTGAATACTGTCATATTTGCCTTTCTCACGGGTGGAGGGTCTTTCGGCTCTTAACCCGGCAACCCTGGCTCGAGCCACAAGATTGCCGTCCTGATTGAAATACCGGGCCTCCTGTCGTTCCAGAATCGATTTGCCGGCAAATTCGCTTTTGGTTATTCGAAAATCAAGGAACGTACTTTCAGGGACGATGCGATCATTCAGCAATACCGGTTCCAAAAATTCCCAGTCAGTGCTGGTCTGAAAAGCATGGACCCCGGGCAGGCCCTGAAGAACCCAGGTCGGGAATACGCTGGCCAGCCATGAAGGCGGCGCTATCAGCGATCCATAACGCGACGATTCGGCATATTCTTCGTCACGCCAGAGGGGATTGGGATCACCGATGCCGTCGCAAAACTTTCGAATCGCATCTTTCGAGGCTAACTCATTGAAAATGTTTTTTATGCGCAGCTTTGAGCCAACACGACTTCGAAAAGTCGCCAGCGCCTCATCGGTGATAAAGCCGTCGTGTAATGGATTATCCGTCATTGTTTTGGTTCCTGGAGTGCGACAGTCGAACTGTCGCTTTTATTTGCGGAAGCTTGGCTTCCGCACTCCATGTAGCCTTTCCCCATCAGCGTTGGTAATATAGTGAGCGCAAAACGGCACCAGTTTTTTCTCACGCGTGATCACATGGATGCAACATCCCTGCAATCGTTCCAGATCTACAGTCCAGGCATCCTGAAACGGCATACCGGAAATGGAGAGAAAATGTGTTTTAGCCCTCTGAATGAACCTCTTCAATGTGCCTTTCTGTTGCTGCTCCAACAGTTCCGGGTTCGGCTCGATATACTTTGACTTCTCAGTTATAAACTTGCGCACATGCTCGGATGGTTGATTTGCCTCGGAAACACGTCCAGCGGTTTCGTTACAATCAGCAGCAGATGGTTGCCTTGGTTTGAAAACAGTGGTCGCTACCAGTTTGTCCTCTTCATCCAGTACAAAGAACCCGGAAAAGCCACAATGAGAATCATGCCGACGGCGCGGCAGGAAGTTACTGGCTTTGATTTCCCCGCCAGTTTGTTCTTCCAGCACACGGAGCACATCCGGTGTAGTGATTCGGTCTTTATCAGCAGGAGCAACCGGATATCTTCCGAAGTAACTGACCGGTTGAAAATGAACCCCTTTGATCACCGGGATATATTTGCAGGCAAATTGTATTATCCCGCCAATCTGATGGTCGTTGATGCCGGGAATCAGCGTTGGGACCAGTTGCACTCCGACTTTGACTTGAGCGCAGTTTTCAATGGCTCTCACTTTCGAATCGAACAGATTGGCCCCGCGAATCCGCAGATACACATCATCGGAAACTCCGTCGAACTGGAGATAGATTAAATCCACTCCCGCATCCCTCAAACGCTCCAGATATTCAATGTCTTTCGCCAGCCTTAACCCATGAGTATTGACCTGAACATGAGGAAAGCCCATCTGTTTAGCCAGAGAGATAATATCAGGAAGATCATCCCGCAGTGTCGGTTCTCCGCCGCTCAACTGAAGGGGGCAGACATCGGCAGTTTCAATTACCGTTTCCAGCATTCCCCGGATTTCATCAATGGCCGGCTCGGCATCCGGTGAGTCTTCCGAACTAGCAAAACATACCGGACATTGCAAGTTGCAGCGGCTGGTGACTTCCATCAAAATGGTGCAGCTTTGCGCTTTGTGTTCAGGACAGATTCCGCAGTCATTGGGGCAACCATTGACGGTTTCCGTCAATCGCAATTTCGGTCCGGGCGCGAATACGCCCACGTTCCAATCCTGATAGGATGGCTCCCCCCGCCAGGTGATCGTTTTGAATTCACCGTGGTCAGGACATGTTTTCTCAATAAACACATCCTGCCCTTCTTGCACTCGCTGAGCAGGAACAACCTGTAGACATATCGGACAAAGGCTTTTGGTATTTGCGAGAATTTCTTTCATAGTGATTCACTGCGATAGGGGCAAATTTGAAACTTGCCCCTACTTGTTTATCATCGGGCTTACCACCAGTATTAGAGTAAATATGATTACCGTGGCAGTTACCGTGGCTGATATCCACATGATTTTGTCACGCCCGGACATGGCAAAGCCGACTTCGTGATTCTTAGCCACTTTCCCCCAATTAATCGATGTCCAAAGACGTTCGTAGAAATAATACATGACCATGCGCGTCGAGTGATGGTATACCACTATAAGTGTGGCGATCAGTGCCGCTGAAGCATGTTTATCAGGAACAAACAATAGGATCAGATAAGCGCCAACCCAGGTCCAGATGATTCCAATAAATCGCCAGGCTAACGATTTCACAACGGTCCGCCGTCTAAATTCGGTTACTGCAATTTCTGGCGTGATCACTGGTTGCCTCCTGATTATTAATGGCACATTGCAATGTGCCCCTACTATGGTTTGATAAATGAAAATAAGCCATACCCCGGTTTCCCTTCCCGAAACATCCGCAGCCATAGTTTGCGGGACCCGGATGTATCTCCACTTACTGGACAGCAAGAATCAGCTTTTGAACCGAACTGATCCCAGAAAGCCGAAAGGGAACCATAGCCGGTGATCACCTGATAAGTGGCTTTTTTGAGCGTCTTAGAGTGATCTTCAAAATAGGTTTGCGCCAATCCGGCATGCTCCAGCAGCTCCAGATATCCGGCTTTCGTCTCTGCGCCGGAAAAGCAGCAACTAAAGGTCAGGTTCGTCTTCAAATCCTGGCTGAGGGGAAACGTTAACAGCACATCGGTGAAGGCAAACGTCCCACCCGGCTTGAGAACCCGGGCAATCTCTTGTGCCCCGATCTCCTTATTCGTCAGCAGTGAAAACGAACACTCGCTGACAATCACGTCAAAGGAGCAATCTGCAAACGGGAGATATTCAGCATCGGCGGTAAGAAAACCGGTGTCGGGAGCCAAGCCTTGAACTGTAGCTTTGTGGGTGGATAGCTTTGTTGAGATATCAGAAAGGTCGATTCCCGTTACCCGACAGCCATACTGCCGTGCCAGAAAACAGGCGGTAGTCCCGCGACCGGAGGCGATATCCAGAACGTGTAAATTTTCATTGATCCCGGCGATCTCGGCAACTCTGGCGGTAAGTTCCAAACCGCCGAGATGTAAGGTCTCTGCCAATACCTCATTGAAATGGTTGGATTCGTAGGCCTGGGTTATGGTTTGTTTTGTTGCCTTATCAGCATCTTGCATTGGAAGATGATTGAATTATTCCAGTTTGGCTTCCAGTTCTTCCTCGCCCGGGATGATGTTGCCGATGACCACTTCCTCGGAAACCCACTTGCCGTTGCAGCTGGGGCAGACAAAGGCCATCTGGAATCCCGGCATATCCATATAAAGCAGTTCGATCTCTTTTTCTTCGGTGGGGACTTTGCACTTGTGACAATGCCACTCTGCCATGATTACAACTCCTCCGCGAAATCCGTTTTCATGCTGTAGGCTTTGTTGACTTTGAAATTGTCAGCATCGATCACGGAGTATTCCACAAAATAGGTGGCTTCATCGATCTTCAGTTTGGCCAGGCAGTCGGGGGTATCCGGTTTGTACATTTTGTCACCGGAGGATTCTGCTTCGGAGATGACCTTGGTCACCTCTTCGTCTCGGATGCCCCGTTCTTCCATGAGCGCGCTTAATTCAGGACTTTTTTCCAGATTCATTTCAGCGGTTTGCCTCCTTATGGTAAAAATTCAAAACATGTCAATATAATTATAGGCTGTTTGTAGATACCTCGCAAATGTGGTTTCCTGGCTATCCGCCGAATTTCTCCAGCAGTTGTGCCCGGAGCGCCGACTGATGTTCCCGTTTCTCGGATGGTTTTTCAGCCGGTTTGGTTCTGGCTTCATCCCAATCAGGATTGAAAATCAGATCAAGGACGTGCAAAGTTGGTTTATGGGGAGCAAGCGCATCCCGGCAACTGGCACAATATGTTACTATATCAACCTCCGCCTGTTCGGCCCGTAGCTTTGCCATAGTCTTCGACAATGGCGCGTTGGCATAGGGAATCTGCCCACCAAGTCCGCAACACATGGTTAAATCTCTGGAATACCGCATCTCTTCAATCTTATGCCCGGCCTTGGAAATAAGGTTCCTCGCAGCATCCTGCATTTCATCCTGCCACCTGGCCCGGCAGGGATCGTGAACAGTGAATGTCCGCTCACCATTACTGGCCATCTCAGGTAATTCGATTTCGTCCAGCACTTCGTAGATAGACCTTATCTTCAGGGAACGTTCATGCTCAGTGAAAGCGTAGCGACAGTTCGGGCAGGCCACGATGATCTCGGAAGCCCCCAGCTTTTTCACTTCAGCCTCCACATTATCCGCTGTTTCCTTGAAAAGGGCGTCATCCCCGCATTCTCTCCTGGAAGCGCCGCAGCATCCCAGTAAAATGGCAGTGCCGGGCAATTTGGCTTTAAGATGTTCGTAGGTTTTCATGACCAGGTCGGCGGAATACCCTACCAGATGACAACCGGGGAAGAAAACTCGCTGGCATTCACTGCTGTCAGGGTCAGGGAGGGCCAGGGCAAAGTTATCGGAAAGGACCCATTCCTGGTCCTTATCGATGAATTTCTTCTGCACCGGAAGAGGCCCCTTTTGCTGGCGCAACTTCAAATAAGCCCTGCCGATATTCAATTCGCTGGGACAAATGGTCTCACATAAATCACACATCGTGCAGGAGTAAAGGGTTTTATTGTTCGCCCCCTCGGCTTCCAGATCCACGATGATACTATCACGGGTTTCAAAAAGACTCTTCAGGAATTCGCACTCTTTCAAGCAGAGTCTGCAATTAACACAAAGTTCGTATATTTCTTTGAGTTCTTTTTCTAACATTTCGACCTCTTCTTACGCGGTACCTTCGTCCCCGGCATAGGTGGTTGGGGAACCTCTATTACAGGCACTTTCACGATAGCGTTGTAAAGAGATGGACAGACATCATAACATGAACCGCATTTGATGCATTTCTCCTGAAGTACAATGTGAATTGTCCTGAGCCAGCCATCGACTGCCTCTACCGGGCAGCTTTCGAAACAGAGCATGCAGGCTCGGCAGGCTTCGGGATTGATATAGAAACTGGTAAGCGCGCGGCACGCGCCGGCCGGACAGCGTTTTTCATTAATATGAGCCTCGTATTCATCTCTAAAATATTTGATGGTGGAAAGAACCGGATTCGGAGCTGATTTCCCCAATCCACAGAGCGAACCCTTGGCAATCACGTCCCCGTATTCTTCAAGTAATTCTATGTCGCCGGGTTTTCCTTCGCCGTTGGTAATGCGGTCCAAGATTTCCAGCACCAGTTCCGTCCCGATGCGGCAGGGCACGCATTTTCCGCAGGATTCCTCCTGAGTAAACTCCAGGAAGTATCGGGCCAGGTCGACCATGCAGGTATCTTCGTCAACCACCACCATTCCACCGGAACCCATTATCGAGCCAGCTTCATTGAGGGAATCGAAATCGACAGGCAGATCGAGTGCGCTGGCTGGAAGGCAGCCACCGGATGGACCCCCGGTCTGTACTGCCTTAAACTCCTTGCCACCGATAAGTCCGCCACCAATATCAAAAATGATCTCTCGCAGGGTCATGCCCATCGGCACTTCAATTAATCCGCTATTGACGATCTTGCCTGTTAAAGCAAAAACAGCGGTGCCTGTGCTGTTAGGTGTTCCGATACCGGCATACCAGTCCGCACCACGGAGAATGATCACCGGGACACTGGCAAATGTTTTAACATTGTTCAATGAAGTAGGCAGACCCCACAGTCCCGATTCAACCGATCTTGGAGGCTTTACCCGTGGCATTCCGCGCTTGCCTTCGATAGAGTACATCAAAGCGCTTGCTTCGCCACAAACAAAGGCTCCGGCTCCTTCCCTGATTTGAAGTGTGAAACTGAAACCGGAACCGAGGATATTATCTCCCAGCAACCCCCTCCCTTCAGCCTGTTTCAATGCAATTTTGAGGCGTTTGATTGCCAGGGGATACTCGGCACGGACATAAATGTAGCCGGTATCACTGCCAATGGCATAACCAGCAATGATCATTCCTTCGATAACAGTATGAGGGTCACTTTCCAGAGTGCTCCGATCCATAAAAGCGCCGGGGTCGCCCTCATCAGCATTGCAGATGACGTACTTGGGCTCTTTGGTGGATTTCCGCGCTTCGGCCCATTTTCTGCCTGCGGGGAAACCGGCTCCGCCCCTGCCGCGTATTCCGGATTTGGTGACCTCTTCGACTACCTGTTCCGGAGCCATATCAGCTAGCACTTTCTTCAGCGCCTCGTAACCGCTAACGGCAATGTAATCATCGATTTCTTCGGGATTGATATGACCGCAATTGCGCAAGACGATATGCTGCTGTTTGACATAGTAGGGAATATCAGCATAGTTACGAATCGGCTGGCCGTCATCACCGTGATACAGGAGTCTTTCCACTACCTGACCATCGGGCAGCATCGATTGAGCAATATCCGGCGCATCCTCCGGTTTAACTCTGGCGTAGAAAGTGCCCTCCGGTTCGATGAGAACGATGGGGCCTTCCTGGCAAAGGCCGGGGCATCCGGTAAGTTTGACATTGACTGAATCCGCAAGTTCCAATTGGGATATTTCTGCTTCAATCGCCGTTTGAATCCTGTCCGAATGGCTGGAAAGACACCCCAGAGCCTGACAGATAAGAATAGAGCGTTTTCCATCAGATTGCTCGGAGGGGTTCTCGTGATCAGGCATCCTGCCCCTCCCCCTGCTTTTGAGCGACAAATAGATTCGGAATTTTTCCCGGGGTCATCTGGCCAAAGGTATCTTCATCAATTACCATCGCCGGGGCTAACGCGCAGGCGCCGATACAGGCCACGGTTTCAATTGTATATTCAAGATCGGGAGTTGTTTCATTCTCTTCAATATTCAACTCCCTTTTAATCTGATCCAGGACTGCGCCGCCACCGCGTACATGGCATGCCGTACCGCGGCAAACTCTGACAATATGCTTACCTCGGGGCGTGGTTCGGAACTGGGAATAAAAAGAAATGACCCCAAAGATTTCCGAAGGCGGTATACGCAGGCTTCGGGCTATTTCATCAATGGCTTCACGAGGCAGGTATCCCAGTTCTTCCTGAACTTTTTGAAGGACCTGTATGGTAACACCTTTTTGCCCCATATACGGAGCAAGCAGATTAGTTAATTGGTTTTCCACTGGCTACCTTTTATTTTGATTTCAGGTTTTGACGATCAACTATGACTTGCAATGATGTTTTCTCCATCACCTTGTTGGCCGCATCGGTCACTTCAATCCACGACGAACGAAGGATGCAGGTATCGGAACGAGAGCAGACTTCAGCGCTGTCAACACATTCGGTGAACGCAGTCGATCCTTCCATGATCTTAATTATCTCACGGAGGTTAACCTCGGCAGGATCTTTGGCAAGGGTAAAGCCGCCATTAGCGCCCCGGGTTGCCCTAACTAAGCCCGCGGCTTTTAGTGGCAGGAGCAGCTGCTCGAGGTAGCGGACGGAAATATCTTCACGGTCAGCGATTTCCCTGACGAGAACGGGCCCCTCACCTAAGTGCATAGCGAGGTCTATCAAAGCACGTACAGCATATCTTGATCTGGTTGATAGCCTCATGCGCCTAACCTAATTATCAGTATTATCATCATAATAATTATGTATCGCTTGTATTGCGTTGTCAAGGGTGGAATCACTATGTAACATTGGGTGGAGTGTTAGGAAATCAACTGTCTGATGACGGAGAAAAACAGGGAAAAACTATTGACACTGAAAATGGTTGATGGTACTATTATCAGTATTCCGATGATATTCATGCACTCGATGTAATTAATCATATTGATAAGGTAAGTCAGAATGCAGCTAACCACCAAATCTAGATATGTCATCAGAGCAATGATAGATCTGGCTATTTTTTCGGGAAATGGGCCTGTTTTAGTCAAAGACATCGCTCAACGGCAAAAAATGTCTGCTCGATATCTTGAGCAATTGCTTCTTGCGCCCAAAGCAGCAGGGATGATCCGTTCCATGCGTGGTGCACACGGTGGATTCACACTCACCAGAGCACCTTCTGAAATCACATTACGCGAGATAGTTCAAATCATGGAGGGTTCCATTTCCCCGACAGAATGCGCTGATGATCCGGGAATCTGTCCTAGTTCAGGCTCCTGCGTAACCCATGATATATGGGTCCGAATCAAGAAGGCTACTGACGAAATATTGGAATCAACCACCTTGCAGGACCTGGTGGATCGACAACATGAAAAAGGTTCGTTTCGAGTCGATTGTGTATCTGATGACACTACAAAATAGATCAAGGAGGGACTGGAATAAAACAATACACGCAGAACTATTAGAGCAGTAATGAGAAACTTAAATACATTATCTAGAAAAGGAGGAACGATTTGGATCAGAAACTAGTCAATAGACTCAAAGAAATCGTTGGTGAACAATGGGTCACTGATGATCCATGGGAACTTTGCGCCTACGCGAGAGCCTGGAGCTATGAGCTTCATCGCAGGCCGGAAGTGATCGTCAACCCGGGTTCGACGCAGGAAGTTTCCGAAATCATGAAGCTGGCAAACGAAACTATTACCCCGGTGAATGTCCGCGCAGGCGGAACCACCAATACTGGTGCAGCTCTTCCCCGCGAGGGTGGAATTACTCTCGACCTGTGTCGCATGGATAATCCTATCGAGCTCGATGAAGGTTCACAGTCATTTTCAGCGCAGGGTGGAGTTACTGTTTATAGGATTATCAAAGACCTGGCCGCCAAAGGTTGGAAAATCCCGTGGAAACCCGAATTCGGAAATGCAGTGACACTTGCAGCTTGGGTCAATTTCAATGGCATGGGCGTGGGCGGATCGGTTTATGGCCGAGTAGGCGATTTCCTGCTAGGACTGGAAGTTGTAACACCTACCGGAGAGATTGTCCATACCGGATCTTCTCACTTCGGTAAAGCAGCCAAGTTCACTCGGTATCAGGGCACTGGTCCTGACCTGACCGGACTATTCCTTGAATCGTTGGGCACAATGGGTGTAATCACAGAAGTTTATATGCGCATGTACCGCATTCCTGAGGCCAAGCAGCAAGTCGACTTTGCTTTTCCGGATGAGGAGACCGTACAGGAAGCAGTTAGGCTTCTGGTTGAAGCAAATATCTCATATGGCATCTGCGTGACTGACGATCAGATGAGCATCACCAACCAGTTACCTCCCGCTCCAGGTAAGTGGATTCTTTCCATGTTAGCAGAGGGTTGGCAGGAAGAAGTTGATTTCCGAGTTAAAAAAGCTCATGAGCTTTGTCTGCAGGCTGGCGGACGAGCATTTGTTGAAGGTGAGCGAACCGCTGAGTGGGGCTCGGCTGCTTCAATTTCTCTGCCGTACGAACCTTCTCGCAGGCAGATATCTTGCGGTGGATTCCATCCCATTCACAAGACGAAAGAGATCTTTGACCATTACAACGCAGTTGGTGAAAAGTATGGGCTGAACCGAGGTATGGGCTGGTGGGTAGATGGCAACTACGCCAATAATTTCCCCATCTATGTCTACGATGAAGAGACCGATATGGACAGGATTTTTGATATCATTCAGGAAGTCCACGATGGCTGGATCGAAGCCGGCTATGTACCCGATTATCCGGGACCTTTCCCGAATATGACCAAACACATCGAGAAGTCATACCTCGAACTCTATCGGACGGTCAAGAGGTCCATTGATCCAAATAACATCATGCATCGTGGCATGCCACCGGATATGGAGGACTAAGGAGGCGTTATGGATTATCCGAAATTAAACGAATATCATCTTAAATTATGGAACGACCAGGCTTGTGGCGTCTGCCAGAGGGGTCCTTGGACTCCCTATCCACCGCGAGGCCCTGCTCCTAATCGACTTTGTCCCACCTGGGAGCAACATCGCAAAATATCCTATTCCGCTCAGGGATGGATTCAGGCAGGTCGAACTTTGCTCGAAGGCAAGCTGGAAATGGAGCCTAAGTTCGTCGAGTATGTTTACGAATGCAGTCTTTGCGGTTCTTGCTGCAACTCCCGCTGCGTAGTTAATGGCGATCAGGTCAACATCATCAAAGCATGGCGAGAAGATTTGGTTGACCTCGGGCATGGCCCCACTGAGCCTTGGAAGAAGGATGCCGCCGTTATTGAAAAGGGTGGCAACCGATTTGGGCGCGATCAGAAAGATCGAGCGAAATGGGCTGAAGGGATGAACATCCCCAATAAGGGAGAGATTGTATATTTTGCAGGTTGTGTTGCCTCTTTCCGAGCGCAGGAGCTTGCCCAGTCATCCGCCAAGATGCTCAAGGCTGCCGGAGTAGACTTCGCCATTCTGGGCGAAAACGAACTTTGCTGTGGCAACCCACTGGACCAGTCTGGTCAATCCAAGGCTTATAAAGAGATCGCCGCGAAGAACGTCGAGGCCATTAAAGCGGCTGGAGCCAAAACCGTGGTCACATCATGTGCCTGCTGTTATCATAATCTGGCGGTAGAGTATCCCAAGGTTCTCGGTGAGCTTCCGTTCCAGGTTGTTCATCAGACTCAGATCATCGCCGAGGCTATCAGAGATGGCAAGATCAAGCCGACCAAAGGTGTCGAAGGTAAAGTAACCTATCATGATCCGTGTCACATGGTCAGGCTTGGAAGTAAGGTCTACAAAGAGCCGAGGGAGATCATCCAGAGCGTGCCGGGAATCGATTACAAAGATATGCATGCCACTAAGAGAGTTACTCAGTGTTGTGGCCGCAATCCTGTGGAACAGCCGGAACTATCCATGCATACAGGCAAGGACCGATTGCAGGATGTTCGTGATGAGGGCGCTAACACCGTTGTTACCGCCTGTTCTTTCTGTGACTGGAACCTGAAGAGGGCCGCTAGAAACGAAGGCGACGAGTCGATCAAGATCGTTGATATTAACACCTTCATGCTGGAAACATTATAAGCGCAAATTGCGGAAAACCTTATCACGAGATGAGACAGAAGCGCCAGGTGAGCCTAGTATCACCTGGCGCTTCTTTTTATCCCTCCCCTTTTCCCCCAAACGTTATGCTTTTGCAACATTTCCTAAACTGGTTTTATAACTTTGATATTACCTTTACATTAGTCTGTTTGAGGAGTAATTACATATCTCATACTAGTTCGATCAACATTATGATGTAAATCATATAAGATCATACTCCGGATAGCTTATCCTGTTGACAAGGAGAACAAAAGCGAACTCACTTTTGAAGTCTCTTCAGAAAAAATAAAGGAGGAAAATCAACCATGTTTTGCTATCAATGCGAACAAACAGCTAAGGGAGAAGGGTGCACCAAAGTAGGAGTATGCGGGAAGCAGCCGGAAGTTGCAGCTTTGCAGGATTTGCTGCTTTATGCGGTAAAAGGACTTTCCCTGTATGCCATCGAGGGACGCAAGGTCTGGGTTAGTGATCCGGAGGTTAACAAATTCACCTGTGAGGCAGTTTTCTCAACACTGACCAATGTGGATTTCGATGCTGACAGGTTCGTCTTAATGATCAATGAGGCTATCAGGCTCAGAGATGCACTGAAAGGAAAGGTCAGTGCCGCCAGCGGAAAGGTTGATTTGGGCGAAGGTCCTGCTACTTTTATTCCAGAAAATACCATCGATGGACTGGTAGCCCAGGGTGAAAAAGTCGGGGTTCAATCTGATCCTAACGCCAACCCCGATATCCTCTCGCTTCAACAGGTTTTAATCTATGGATTGAAAGGGGTTGCTGCCTATGCCGATCATGCTCGGATACTGGGGCAGGAAGATGACAAGGTTTATGCCTTCATCCACGAGGGACTGGCCGCTACCCTCAACAAAGACCTGGGTGTGAATGATTTAGTTGGGCTTGTCCTCAAATGCGGTGAAATCAATCTTAGAGCAATGGAACTGCTCGATGCAGGCAACACCGGTGCTTACGGACATCCGGTTCCTACGTCAGTGCCACTTGGTGCTAAAAAAGGAAAGGCTATTCTTGTTTCGGGCCATGACCTGATGGACCTGGAAGAGGTTCTCAAGCAGAGTGATGGTAAGGGCATCAATGTCTACACCCACGGCGAAATGCTTCCCTGTCACGGATACCCTGGGCTCAAGAAGTACGCACATTTCTACGGACATTATGGGACCGCCTGGCAGAACCAGAAAGCTGAATTTGCTGAGTTCCCCGGTGCCATCCTGATGACCACCAATTGTATCCAGAAACCTCAGGATTCCTACCAGAGCAACATTTTCACAACCGGATTAGTGGGCTGGCCTGGTGTTACTCACATAGCGGATAAGAACTATGCGTCGTTGATTGAAAAGGCATTAGCAATGCCTGGGTTTGCCGAAGATACGGACAAGGGTTCGGTGATGGTCGGATTTGCCCGCAATGCTGTGCTAGGCGTCGCCGATAAAATAATCGAAGCGGTCAAAGGCAAAGCAATTCGCCATTTCTTCCTCGTCGCCGGATGCGATGGGGCCAAACCGGGACGTAATTACTACACCGAGTTTGTGGAGAAAGTGCCATCAGACTGCGTAGTCCTGACACTGGCATGCGGCAAATTCCGCTTCTTCGATAAGGACCTCGGGGATATCGGCGGAATTCCTAGACTGCTGGATGTTGGTCAGTGTAACGATGCCTACTCCGCTATTCAAATCGCGGTAGCGCTGGCAGGAGCTTTCGAGTGCGAGGTCAATGACCTTCCGCTATCGATGGTCCTTTCGTGGTATGAGCAGAAAGCCGTAGCAATTTTGCTGACTTTGTTCCATCTCGGGATAAAGGATATAAGGCTAGGACCGAGTTTGCCTGCCTTCATTACACCGAATGTATTGCAGGTTCTGGTGGATAATTTCAACATCATGCCTATAACCACAGCAGATGAGGATTTGAAGACTATCCTCGGCTAAAATTTTATAGTAAGTTCAGTGTTATCGGACAGGATCAACAGGATTGATGGGATAAACACATCCTGTTGATCCTGTTATCCTGTCAAAGTGTTTGCTACAGGTTAGCAAAAGGAGAAGCATGCTTGAAGATGCGCCGAAAGAAATCGGCATGATATATGCTATAGTTGCGGTTCTCTTTCTGGGATATTTATTCTATAAGGGTAAGTTGAACACAAGGATAGGGTACCTGTTGCTTGCTGTTTCGGCAACGCTGGGATTCCTGATTTTCGCGCCGATGCTTCCCAATCAGATGCAGGTTCTGCTTCTGGGTAAAACCAAGCAACTGGCTGTTCCAGCCGGGGTTGCCGCGCTAATTCTGGTGGTTTTCGTAATAATAACTTTCATCTTGGGAAGGATTTTTTGTGGATATGTGTGCCCCATCGGGGCAGTGCAGGAACTGGCTTATCGCATCAAGACAAAGAAGCTGAAGATACGAAACAATGCTGTGCCAATAGGCTTCCACCTGCTTTTCCTGCCAGTATTCATTATCCTTGCGGTGGTTTTTTCCGAAGGTCTTTTGATTCGTCTGGGGCTTAAGGATTTCTTCCACCTGGAGATATCGGGTTATTTTTACGTGTTCCTGTCTCTGGTTATTATCGCGGTCTTTATATATCGGCCATTTTGCCGTTTGCTTTGTCCTTACGGGGCAATATTGTCGCTGGTTTCCGGCAAAAGCCGGTTCAGACTGAGGCGCACTGATGAATGCCTCGATTGCGGAGAATGCGAAGCAGTCTGCCCCACAAATGAAGCGGGTGAAACCGATCGCAAACAGGAGTGCTACCTGTGCAATCGTTGCAAAGAAATTTGTCCCGCGGATGCTATTGAGTATACCGGCAGGCAAAGATAGCCATAACGTCCTAAGATGTTCAACATGTTTAGTAAGCAATCTCGCATTGATCGAGAGATCAAGACCGTCGAGACCATGATAACGATGTACTGTCATGATCTGCATAGCAGTAACAACAAGCTTTGTGATGATTGCCAGCAACTTTTGGATTATGCCCGAGAACGCCTTGAAAAGTGTCCATTCCGGGAGGAAAAACCAACCTGTGCCAAGTGCCCAATTCATTGCTACAAACCAGAGATGCGGGAAAAGGTCCGATCGGTGATGCGATACGCCGGGCCACGTATGGCATATCGGCATCCTGTTCAGGCAATCAGGCATCTCGTTAATGGGAGAAAAAAGGAACTGCCAAATCCGAGACAGATGGTTTAAAAATGAATGATACAAAAGTAGCACTGATTCAAGCAATGGAGTCCTATTTCAATGGAGATACCAAAAGGATCGACCATGCTCACAAAGTCACCGATTACGCTGAGAAACTGCTGGAAGGCGAGGGTGGTAATTATTCCATTGTGATGGGAGCAGCGGTGCTTCACGATATCGGAATTCATGAGGCGGAAAGAAAACATGGTAGTAATAGTGGTAAGTTTCAGGAAATCGAAGGACCTCCAATTGCGAGAGAAATTCTAGCCAAATTGGAATTTGAAGCTGGACAGGTCAATGAAATATGCGAGATCATCGCCCACCATCACAGTCCCGGGAAGATTACCACAAGAAATTTTGGTATGCTTTATGATGCCGATTGGTTAGTAAATCTATCGGATGAATATAATATAAAAGACCAGCAAAAATTAGAAAATATCATTGATAGGGTATTTCTCACTCAGACAGGCAAGGCACTGGCTCGGACGATTTACCTAAAAGACAAATCTCAAGAAATACTACGTTAAGATGATGGAGTGGGAAGCCAATTGTAGAACTACCGCCATGGGGATCATGCCCCATACTGATGTTGAAAAAGCACTTGAGTTGGTATTCAGCATGGATATTCCATACTGGCCCCAACTGCCAAACATTACCTATCACGAAGATATGTATGCCCAGGTATCCGAAGGATTTCCCGGAGTCACTATCGATGTTGAGAACGAAAGGGTGAACTTCGATACTTCCAAATTCATGGAAGACATTGGTGACTACTCAGAATGGATGGATCGACTGGAGAACTTCGCCCTCAGTCCTGAGTATTCCGTAGTGTTTCACAAGTTTCTGGATAGAGATCTCGCAGGTTATCCGTCTATTCGTGGGCAATCGACCGGGCCAGTGAGCTTTGGATTCAAGATTGTCGATGAGAACCTCAAACCCATAATCTACAATGAGGATGTTAGATCGATCCTGTATGATTTCATCCAGCGAAAGGTTAATTCGCAATGCGAAGAAATGCGTCAAGAAAATAGAAACGCCTTTGTTTGGGTGGATGAACCGGGACTGGGTTGGGTCTTCACTTCACTTTCAGGTTATAATGACGTTCAGGCGAAGGAAGACTACAGGAATTTCATGGCAGGCATCGATGGGCTGAAAGCAATTCATCTATGTGCCAATGTCAATTTACCTTATCTTCTTGAGCTGGGATTAGACATGGTATCGTTTGATGCCTATCAAATGGAAGTAATGCCTAAGGGATATGCAGACGCAGTAGCGGATTTCATCAAATCCGGCGGGATTATTTCCTGGGGCATCGTTCCCACCGATTCAATGGCTATGAGTCGTGAGACTCCGGAAATGCTGGCACAAAGGACCATGAACTACTGGCAGGTGGTTGCCGAAAATTCAGATATTTCATCTGAGCAAATTGCCCGTCAGGCGCTGATTGCACCGGCACGATGCTGCCTTAAGAACATCGAGGTACTGAGTACCGAAAAAGAAGATTGTAAACAGGAGACTGGAAGCTGTACAATCTCTAGTGTTGAAGAGAAAATCGTTGAGACAGCTTTTTCATACGTTAATCGAGTTTCTGAAATACTAAAAAACAAGTTTAGTATAGAGTGATATGTGATGAATGTCGCAGATGTATGTGTGGCATTGGAGTAGAATTATAGCTACCCAGCGAAGGAGGATTTGAGATGAGAGAAGTATACCTTGACAATGGATCAGCAACACCGATTGATATAAGAGTCCACGAAGCGATGTCCCCATATTGCAGAGAGTTGTTTGGCAATCCGGTATCCTTCGGTGACAGGGGTAATCGAGCCAGTGATGCAATAGAGGAGGCCCGTTCACAAGTTGGTAGTCTCATCAATGCTCCGGAAAACGAAATCATCTTCACCTCATGCGGAACTGAGTCCAATAACATGGCTATCAAAGGGTTGGCCGTAGCACGTCGGGGAAGGGGTAGACATGTCATCATATCTTCCATCGAGCATTTCTCGGTATTACACCCTGCCCGTACCCTGGAGAAATTCGGATTTGAGGTCACCTATCTCCCGGTCGATGAATATGGCCTGGTTGATCCAGACCAGGTGAAAAAGAATATCAGACAAGATACCACTCTGGTTTCAGTGATGCACGCGAATATGGAAGTCGGCACAATACAGCCGCTGAAAGAAATCGCTGAAGTTGTTAAGGAATCAGGAGCGGTATTTCATACGGATGCTATTGCCACTACCGGAGTGATCCCGGTTGATGTACAGGAACTTGGTATAGATTGTCTCAGCTTGGCGGCCAACGAGTTCTACGGTCCTACCGGTGCTGCTGCCCTTTGGCTCCGAAGAGGAATTCAGATTATACCGATGCTGGAAGGTGGAGTTCAAGAATCAGACAAGAGATCGGGAACCCACAACGTTCCGGGAGTAGTCGGACTGGGCAAAGCGGCCGAACTGGCGCAACAGGATATGCAATCACGAAATGAACAAATTACCAAGCTACGTGACAGGTTACGTGAAGGACTGCAGGAAAAAATCAAACACATCAATTTGACAGGTCATCCAACACAACGACTTCCAGGGAACGTCAGTCTTTGTGTCAATTTCATTGAAGGTGAAGCCATGCTGGCCTTTCTGGAAAATCAGGGGATCGCTGCGGCCAGTGGTTCAGCTTGCACCTCAAAAATGTTAAAATCATCACATGTTCTCAACGCCATGGGATATCCTCCCGAAATAGCTCAGGGATCTCTTCTATTCACCATTGGAGCTGAGAATACTGATGAGGATATTAATTATGTGATTGAATCATTCCCTCCCATAGTGGAGAGGTTACGGCAAATATCGCCGCTTTATGATAAATACCTGAAGAGCCAAAAAGGAGGAAAGTAGTATGCCCGCCTATAGTGAAAAAGTGATGGAATATTTCATGAATCCCCGCAATGTGGGAGAGATTGAAGATGCAGATGGCATCGGTGAAGAGGGCAATCCCGTATGCGGAGACATGATGACGTTTTATATCAAGGTGGACGACGGCCGTTTAAGTGATGTCAAATTCAAGACGTTCGGATGCGGAGCTGCCATTGCCGTCTCCAGTATGGTAAGCGAAATGGCTAAAGGACAGACCATAGAAGAAGCCAAAAAAATCACTCCAAAAATGGTAGCTGATGAGCTTGGTGGTTTACCCAAACAGAAATTCCATTGCTCCAATCTTGGCGCAGATGCATTGGGCAAGGCAATTGCTGACTACGAAGGCAGGCAAAGAGGAGAAGCACCGGCGCACGTGCATGAATGGGGGGAGGCACATGTCGATGCTGGCGAGCATGCTGAATGCGCATGTCCGAACTGTGGGGATAAACTGGAAGAAGGTGAGGCACCCTATTGCAGACCATGCCAGATAACGCTTCGCACCTGCCCGAACTGCAAGAAAATACTGACGCAGGATGCATCAGAATGCCCTGAGTGCGGCGCAAAACTGTAACGAGATATCGATGGCTACAATAATCGCAATATGCCGTAGCGATAAAAAAGGCACCAGAAAGGAACCAATCCCCGAGGGCTTGCTCAAGGAAGAGGAAGGCCTTGATAATGATGCCCATGCCGATTGTAATACGCATCGGCAGATAAGCCTGTTAGCCCTGGAAAGCATCGATAAGATGTGGGAACTCGGTTTGGAGCTGAAGCCTGGTGATTTCGCTGAGAATCTGACTACCGAAGGAATTGAACTAGTATCGCTACCGATTGGAACCAGATTAACGGTGGGTGACGAAGTTCTCCTTGAGATAAGCCAAATCGGAAAGGAATGCCATACCAAATGTGCCATATACAGGCAAGTGGGCGAATGTATCATGCCCACAGAGGGCGTTTTTGCCAGGGTTATCAGTGGAGGCAAAGTGAAGACAGGAGATCAGATATTGGAATTGTAGGGACGTTTTTTTAAAACGCCCTTTGATTGCAGCGGCTTGGATTGTCCCGGAGATATCACCGTGTCCGAAGAAACCACAGAAGCTCGTATAGTTCAAATAACGGAAAACCAACGCCAAGAGAAGGATGATGTAGTAGCGAGAGAGTTTGCCTTGACCATCGTCCTGAATGGGCAGGAATTGGTTACCATGCTCTGCTCCCCGACACAACTGAAATACCTGGCTCTTGGATTCCTGGCTTCCGAAGGATTGATCAGAAATAAGGAGGATATTAAAAAAGTACTCCTCAACGAGCGACGCGGAGCGGTACGGGTAGAGACGAAAGGCGAATTGGCAATCGATGGGGAGATGATCTTCAAACGGGCCATTACCTCGGGATGCGGAAAAGGGACTGCTTTTTACTCAGTTGCCGATACGCTGTATCAAGTCCCGGTGGAATCAAAGATCGAAATCTCAGCACAAACGTTATTCTCTCTGATGAAGGAGTTCCATCACAATTCTGAGGTTTTCAAACTCACCGGAGGGGTTCACAGCGCTGCTCTGTGCGATAAAGAGGATATCCTCATTTTCAGCGAAGATATCGGAAGGCATAATGCTGTTGACAAGATTCTGGGACAATGCTTTTGGGAAGGAATCCCAACTGAGGATCGCATCGTTTTGACCAGCGGTCGTATTTCCTCGGAAATTCTATCCAAGATGGCGAAAAGGGGAATTCCAATAGTAGTCTCCCGCTCGGCTCCTACGGATCTGGCAATACGCACTGCTGAAAGCCTGGGTATTACCCTCATTGGTTTTGTTCGGGGTAAACGAATGAACATCTATGCCAATGATCGGAGAATAACGAGTTAGTCCGTAAAAAGTAAAGTCTTGCGTAAAATGGCAAAAGATTTCTCGCGAAGACCGCAAAGATCGCGGAGTAATTATGTTTTTATCTCAGTGGTCTCTGTGCTCTCTGTGGTTTTTGGTTCCGGCTTGTCCGAGTTAGGGTGATCAGAACAACTATGCGAATAGCAGTAACATCGTCTGACGGCAAAAACGTGAATGTGCATTTCGGCATGGCCAGAGATTTCCTCATTTTCGACGTTGATGGCGACAAAATACAGCAAACAGAAATACGATCCAGTCTTCCCTGGTGTGGAGAAGACGCAGACGCAAAATTCGATGATGATGCAATCGAAAAGGCGGCCTCTGTTATCTCCGATTGTGAGGCAGTTCTGACCGGTAAAATCGGTGAGTGTGCCTATGATGATTTGATGGGTAACGGCATTCTTCCATTCGAGTCAAACGATTCCATTGAGAACGCTATCAAAACTTATATGAATTACAGAAAGGTTGCCAGAGGTGGGTAGGGGCGAGTTGTCAACTCGCCCTTACAGGGAATCGATACAACATTTAGCATTAGAGGAAGATTAATGAACGGTGAAATTATTGAGCGAATCAACCAGTTACGCAAAGAGCGTAATGCTATAATAATCGCGCATAATTACCAACGCGGTGACGTTCAGGACATTGCCGATTTTGTGGGTGATTCTCTTGAGCTTAGCCGGAAGGCCGCCAAAATCTATGCTGATGTGATTGTGTTTTGTGGTGTTCATTTTATGGCCGAGACAGCTTCAATTCTCTCTCCCGACAAAATAGTCCTATTGCCTGATGCAGATGCTGGTTGCCCCATGGCAGATATGATAGATGTCGATGGATTACGCAAACTCAAATCAGAGCATCCCAACGCCAAAGTGGTGTGTTATGTCAACTCTAGTGCTGAAGTAAAAGCGGAAAGTGATATATGTTGCACTTCGGCCAACGCGACGAAAATAGTGGCCTCATTTCCTGCTGATCAGGAGATCATATTTATTCCAGACCAATACCTGGGACATTATGCAGCTAGCCAGTCTGGCCGAGAAGTAATACCATGGCACGGCTATTGTCCAACACATGCCAGGATAATATCTCCGGATATTGAACGAATGCGCCAGGAACATCCCAATGCAAAGGTCGTGGTTCATCCCGAGTGCCGCCCGGATGTCATCGAGTTAGCTGATGAAGTTGCCAGTACCAGTGGGATACTTCGTTTTAGCCAGCAGGATGATGTGCAAGAGGTTATCGTTGGGACTGAAATGGGGATTATACATCGGTTACAGAAGGAGAACCCCTCTAAGAAATTCATCCCAATTTCTGAAAAAGCCGTTTGCCCCAACATGAAACGCATCACACTGGAAAAGGTACTTTCGTCTCTGGAGAATATGGCTCCCGAAGTGAAGGTCCCCGAAGATATTCGCATCCGGGCACAAGGCGCTGTTGATCGAATGATGGAAATTAATTAGGCCATGCAGAGCATCAAGAAAAAGTACTTAATCGGCGGAATCATTCTCATCGCAGCAATGGGATTCCTGTTCTACAGTTTACTCTCCGATTCTCTCACCTATTACTATACCCCCAGTGAACTCATAGAGAAAGGTGATTCCATTTACGACAAGAGCATCAGGGTATCCGGGAAAGTAGTCGGAAGCTCCGTCAGATGGGACCCTACTACATCGGAACTTTGGTTCGCTATCACAGATGAATCAGCAAACTTGCCTGTGGTCTATAAAGGTGATGCGCCTCACAACTTCGAGGAAGACAAGGATATCGTAGTTGAAGGAGAGTATACCTACGATGGCATTTTTCGCGCAGATGATATTATGATGAAGTGCGCTTCCAAATATGAAGCCGAGGACTGAAACTAGTATATGGCCGATATCGGAAATGCCTCTCTGATACTTGCACTCATATTCTCTGTCTATTCTGCAGTTGTCTCTATAGCCAATACACGGAGAGGAAGCATATCCCTGGCTGCCAGCGCCAGGAATGCGCTGATCGCTACTTTTGTTCTTTTCACTCTGGCTATCGAAATCATGCTCTATGCGCTGATAACAAATGATTTTGATATAAAATTGGTAGCCATCCATTCCAATGAAGACATGCCCCTCATCTACAAACTCACCGCACTATACTCTGACAAAGCGGGTTCATTGATGTTCTGGGGTTGGCTGATATCGATATTTTCTATGGTATTGGCTTTCCAGAAACGTAAAACATCCATTGAAATGACTCGGTCTGCTACCGGTATTCTTGCTGCCATTCTTGCATTTTTCTTAATTTTAATCACTATCGGATTGGATGTCTTCGAGAAGAGCCCATTAACAGTGACAGACGGACTCGGACAAACATACCAGCATGTGGCAATGGTGATGCATCCTTTATTACTGTTCCTTGGATTTGCGGGTTTCGCAATCGTTTTTGCCTGTATTCTGGGAGCACTTGTTCTGGGGAAAAGAGGTAGTGAATGGATCGGTGGAATACGAAGATGGGCTCTTTTTTCCTGGTGCACACTGGGAATCGCGAATCTCGTCGGAGCCTGGTGGGCATGGGATGTGGGAAACTGGGGTGGGTACTGGGCCTGGGATCCCGTGGAAAATGCCGGTTTGATGCCATGGCTACTCGGTACTGCGCTCGTCCATTCCATCGCCATCCATCGCAAAAGAGGCTATCTTAAACATTGGTATATTGCTTTAGCCATTTTCACTTTTATATTCACGTTATTGAGCCCCTTCATCACCCATGGTGGACTTGAAGAATCGCCTCTGCACGGGTTCGATAATTCTCCCGTGCCCCCGTATATCCTTACATTTATTATCATCGTTCTTGCGGGATCACTTGGTGTGATTGTCTGGCGTCGAAGAAGCCTTAAAGATGAACACAAACCATTGTCTTTCATTTCACGGGAAGGAGCATTCCTATTAACAAATCTAGTCCTGGTGATAATTGTCTTGATTGTTTTCTTGGGCACGATAATTCCAGGTGTAGCCGAATATTTGGGGAACGAAGAAGTGGCGATTAACCGGGGCTTCTTTGATAAGTCAGCCGGTCCCGTACTCCTTGCACTGGTCTTTTTCATGGGTATTTGCCCCCTCCTCGGTTGGCGCAAATCATCTCCCGGAATGTTTCGACGCAATGCCCTTTTCCCCTTTGCTGCCAGCTCTGTTGCGGCGATAGTCGTCCTGATTTCGGGAGTCGGTAACTGGTATGCTCTTGCAGCCTTTGTGTGTGGTTTCCCGTTCTTCACCATAATGCAGGAATGGACCAGAGGAACCAGAGCGCGTCACAGAACGAAAGGTGAGTATGCACTAAAAGCATTCGTATCGTTGATCTGGAAGAATAGGCCCAGATATGGTGGATTCATCGTTCACATCGGTATCATCCTAATCACGATTGGAGTAATAGGTTCTTCTTTACATTCAGACAATTCGTTAGTCAATCTAATGTGGGCGGGCGGGGGTGTATTGCTCCTGGGAGCAATTATCGCTTTCTGGCCAGACCGGAAGCACGTGCAGTTAGTAATGAGGCAAAACTGATATGGTTGTTGCAGTAAGTGTTATTCTGCTCATTATTGGTATTTTGTTCGTTGCATATCCTTTGTTCAGACCATTAAAGAGAAAGGATGAAGAGAGAGAGACCATAAAACAGCTGCATGTCAAGCAGTCGACTATACACTCGATACTTGAAGAATTGGAAATGGATTACGAAATGGGGCATATATCGGACGAGGAATACCGAGAGCTCGACGCCAAATACAAGGCCGAACTAAACTAGTTAGTCAAGAGATAAAACAAAGAAGGAAGCTTTGAGCGACGATATAAACGATATCAAATACGCCATCGAAGCTAAAGGACTTTCAAAGTCTTTTGGAGGTCTTTTCGCGTTAAAAGGCATAGATCTCAGCATCAACGAGGGCGAATGCGTCGCTCTGTTTGGTCCTAATGGCGCAGGGAAAACCACACTCATCAAAGTCCTCACCACTCTTTCCAGACCAGCGAACGGTAAAGTGCTTATTGCCGGTGAAGACATCAAAAAGAATGCCGTAGCGGTACGGCGCAGAATTGGTGTAGTGAGTCACCAGACTTTCCTTTACGACAACCTCACTGCCTACGAAAACCTCAAGTTCTACGGCAAGATGTATGACGTTCCTGATTTAGAGCAGCGCATTGTAGACGTAATTACGAAGGTTGGACTCGAAAGCCGTCTTCGGGATAGAGTGGGTATTTTTTCACGCGGCATGCAGCAGAGGCTCTCCATCGCCCGAGCAATTCTTCATGATCCTCCCATCATGCTACTGGATGAACCGGAAACGGGCTTGGATGAACAAGCTCGCAGCACTCTAAGTGAGCTTTTGAAAACACTCGTTGCGGGCAATCGGACAGTTTTGTTGACCACGCACAATCTTGAATGGGGATTCGCATTAGCAGATCGGTTGGCAATTCTTGTTAAAGGTAAAATAGTTTACGAGGATTCCAAACAAAGCTTAGATATGACTACCTTTCGAGAGACCTACAATCGTTGTGTTGGAGCAAGATCGTGATCAATTACCTGGGTAAAGTAATGACGATTTTCTTCAAGGACCTCCTGTCTGAGTTCAGGACAAAGGCAGTGGCTTCATCAGTTCTCCTCTTTGCAATCCTGGTAATAATCATTTTCAACTTCGCGTTTGAATCAGATTCCGATACAATCGGGCTGGTGGCACCGGGTGTCCTATGGGTAACGTTTACGTTTGCCGGGGTGCTTAGCATGAATCGCACTTTCGTTGTGGAAAAGGAAAAGGGATGCCTCGAAGGTCTCATGCTGTGCCCGGTAAGTCGCGATGTCCTATATTGGGGAAAGATGATCAGCAGTCTAGTTTTAATGCTGATCATTGAAGCTGTCGTATTTCCAATTTTCCTTATTCTTTTCGACCTGCCACTATGGATGCCCCGGCTTGCTATCGTGGCTCTGCTTGGAACATTGGGCTTTGCATCAGTGGGCACGTTGTTCTCTGCCCTGGCAGCTAATACAAAAGCCAGGGATATGGCCTTGCCGATCATTTTCTTCCCTGTTGTTGTGCCGGTGATTATTGCAGCCGTGAAAGCCACTGATCTAATATTGAATAGCGGGACATGGCATGAAATGTCTTCGTGGCTTGAGATATTGATAGCGTTTGATGTTATTTTTCTGGTAGTATCAGCTTTAGTTTTTGAATTTGTTATCGAGGAATAATGAAGATTCGAGGATCACTGAGAAACAACACATTGTTGGGGCTAGGTTTTGCCTTAATGATGATTTCTCTATACCTCATGTTTATCTATGTCCCCACAGAAAAAGGCATGGGCATAATTCAGCGGATTTTCTACTTCCACGTACCACTGGCCTGGGTGGCTTTCCTGGCATTTTTCGTCGTCTTCATAACAAGTATTCTCTACTTGTGGAAGAGAGATACAAAATGGGACACATTGGCGCATGCATCGGCAGAGATTGGCGTTGTGTTCACCACCCTGGTTCTAATCACCGGACCTATCTGGGCTCGACCGGAATGGGGTTCCTGGTGGACATGGGATGCCCGCCTGACCTCAAGCCTTATTTTGTGGCTGACATATATTGCATATTTGCTAGTGCGGAGTTTTGCCGAGGAGGAAGAAAAAGGCGCAAGATTTGCAGCAGTGATCGGAATTGTTGGCTTCATAAATGTCCCCATTGTGTACCTATCGGTCAACCTGTGGCGAACTCAACATCCCCCGGAACTTGTTAGCGATCTTGAGGGATCGATGCTCCTGACCTTGCTGGTGAGCATAACAACTTTCACCATTTTGTATTGCCTCCTCATCATGCGAAATGTCTCGCTAAAGAGTGGAATTGCCGAAGTTAAGCGCCTGCGAGGGCTGCTTGAAGAATAATCACCCACGGAAGATGAAAACAAACTATCGGTGCGCCCAGAGGGCACTCCCTCTGGGCGGGTGGCGGGATCATGAATGCTTGGTTTTCAGGGTGCGGGGAGATGGATTCCGAATCATCCTTCCGATACCGGAAAGACGGAATGACATGTTTAGAGGTCTAATTGATGAATAACGAACATGACATAGGGAGTTACCTATGAAAAGATCAATTGTTGTTTTTGTAGTCATACTGATTTTATGTATCCCCAGTGCCGTAGCCGCTCAAGGATCTCCGGAAGGACAGATAGAGGGACAGGTAAAGATCGAACCGAATGGGGAAGGAGATGTATCTGATCTGGAAGCCACAATAACTTGGTTTATCGGGGCGAAGATCGAAACTTCTTATGGGACCAGAACCAATGACGATGGCACATTTAGTTTTTCGAACCTCCCGACTGACCCTGATTACACGTATTTCGTTTCGGTTCATTATGGAGATTCGGAGTTTCACAGCTCGCCAATCACTTTCGAATCCGGCGAAAATATCAAATCTGTCGAGATAACAGTATTCCCATTTGATTCCGGTGAAGATGACAATCTCGAATATCTGTTTGCAGCTTTCGCCATCGTATGGGTGGTCATCTTTGGATACGTTCTATTTCTTCAACAGAGGCAAAAGCGGTTGAGGCATGATATTGAAACGCTGAAAACGCTCATTAAAGAGAATGATTAGGGAACTGACCTGTTTTATACTCAAGATGACAGAAGACTAAATCCTCGTCTATCGTTGTTATCTTGAACGAATGACACCGAATAATTGACGTTTTTATTGCATTGTGATATTGTTGATAAAGATGGTCAACAATTGAGGTTGAACGTATGAAAATATCCACCAAAGGTAGATATGGTACTCGTGCATTGTTGGAGGTGGCTCTTAGCCAGGATGAAGGTCTGGTTCAATTAAAATATATCGCTGAAAGACAACAGATTTCTCTATACTACCTGGAGCGAATTATTGCTCCACTCGTAAGAGAAGGTTTTCTAGTAAGCACTCGTGGTCCGTCTGGAGGAGTCGCGCTGGGTCGACGGCCAGAGGACATCAAGGTACGGGAAGTAATTGAACTTCTCGAAGGTTCAATAGCGCCTGTTGAATGTGTGGATGATCCCAGCGTTTGCCCACGTGCCGATTCCTGCGCCACTTGTGATCTTTGGGGAGAAGTAAAAGAAGCAATGGAAGAAGTGTTGGATGGGGTAACGTTACAGGATCTGGTGGAAAGACAGAAGAAGAAATTACGTGATATTGCTGCTAAATAGTGATGCTAAGCCAAATTTTTACCGAAAGTATCCACGTCGTCTCAGAGAAGGATAGTGTAATGTTATGGATCATGCTATGCCTGAAAGGGCCAAACGAATAGAAAATAGCTAATCCATAAGGAGTAAGATTGTGACAAAAACAATCTCGGAAATCAATGAAAAGATCCGTAGCGGACAGGCAGTCGTGGTGACTGCTGAAGAGATCATTGGTATTGTCGAAGAAAAGGGTGTTGAGGAAGCAGCGAAAGCAATCGACGTAGTAACCACCGGAACCTTTGGTCCAATGTGTTCTTCAGGAGCATACTTTAATCTGGGTCATTCAGCACCTCGCATTAAGATCGGTGGTGGAAAAGCTACTCTGAACGATGTCCCTCTCTATACCGGACTTGCTGCGGTAGACGTTTTCCTTGGAGTAACCGCCATGCCCGAGGATGATCCAAGGAATAAAACTTATCCTGGCTCGTTTGACTACGGCGGCGGGCATGTGATCGAGGAACTGGTGGCAGGGAAAGATGTAAAACTAGAGGCAACAGCTTATGGAACCGATTGCTATCCCAGAAAGAAAGTCGAGACTTTGGTCAGGCTTGAAGAGATGAATGAAGCTGTGCTGTTCAATATCAGAAATGCATACCAGAACTACAATGTGGGCGTTAATCTCTCGGACAAAACAATCTATACATACATGGGCACGCTTAAACGAAACCTGGGCAACGCCAATTACTGTAGTGCAGGACAGCTGTCACCGTTATTGAACGATCCTCTTTACAAGACCATTGGAATTGGCACTAAGATCTTTCTGGGAGGTGGTATTGGTTATGTATCCTGGCAAGGTACCCAGCATAACCCGGGCGTTCCCAGAGGAGAAAACGACATGCCTCACAGACCATCGGGAACACTTGCTGTAATTGGTGACCTGAAGCAAATGAAGTCCGCTTGGCTCAGGGGAATAAGTATGCGGGGTTATGGTACCACTATGGCTGTGGGCGTTGGTGTGCCTATACCTATCCTGTCCGAGGATGTCCTGCGTTACACATCGGTGAAAGATGAAGAGATATTCGCTCCAATCGTGGACTATTCTGAAGCATACCCGGGACGCAAACCCGATGTTCTGGGAGAAGTAAGCTATTCCGACCTCAAGAGCGGGAAGATAGAGGTTTCCGGCAAAGAGGTTCCAACGGCATCGATATCCAGTTACTCAAAGGCAGTAGAAATTGCTCATACACTCAAAGATTGGATTCTCAAAGGCGATTTCCTGCTCACCGATCCGGTTACTCCATTACCGGGGTTAGAGGATGGGATACAGTTCAAACCTCTGAATGAAAGGTGGGAGGAGTGATACAATGACAGTCTCGAAGAGATTAGTTCTACACTTTCCTCGTAAATTAGTTGATCAACCGATATTGTGCCGGTTAGCTAGGGATTATAATATCGATTTCAACATATTGAAGGCCTCCGTAACTCCTAATGAAGAAGGCGTGCTGGTGGTGGAACTGAGCGGTGAAGAGAGTAACTATAATAAAGGTAATGAATATCTTGCGCAGACAGGAGTGGCAATTCAGCCATTAAGCAAGGATGTTGTCCGGGATGAGGAGAAATGCATCCATTGCGGTTCCTGCGTTGTACTCTGCACCGGGGGTGCTTTGAGTGTTGAACGTCCAACTATGAAGGTTAATTTCGATCACACTAAATGCATAGCTTGCGAGATTTGCGTACGCTCCTGCCCATCCAGGGCAATGGAGATTCGTTTCTGAACTTCGTCCCCTATAGAAATCGGTCATACCCTGACACCAAATTAGGGAGATTGTGATAAACAAAAAAACTGTAACTCTTGGGATTCTAACCGTCTGCTTTTTCCTGCTATTTGCAAGCTGCTCCAATGGGGGAAGCACCGGAGAAATAGAAATCACCGATACTGCTAATACTCAAACACCTGGTACAAATACAGGGATTCCCGCAACAGAAACATCGTTAACTCCTGCGATCACAGAGTTGCCGCCTAGCTCCTATCTTCCTGAAGTGCCACGAATCAGTATCCATGAAGTGAAGTCAAAACTCGATGCTGGAGCCAACATACTGATCGTCGATTCCCGCCCCATAGAGGACTACAATGAATCTCATATTATTGGAGCAGTATCAAAGACCGAATCCATTGAACTGGAGGGCTATGAGGAAATCATCACCTATTGCACCTGACCGGATGAAAATAGTAGCGCCCGGGCGGCGCAAATACTAATTGAAGCAGGATACGATAATGTGACAACGATTGAAGGGGGGTTCAGGGCTTGGAAAGAGGCTGGATATCCAATAGAAGAACTTGAGCTTGATGCAGAGTTACCTCCAAGTGAGTATCTACCGGAGATTCCTCGCATCAGTGTGCGCGCAGTGAAGGCACGTTTGGATGAAGGTGTCAATGTAATAATCATCGATTCTCGCCACCAGCACAGCTATGATGAGGCCCACATCCCCGGAGCTATTTCAATTCCCTTGGACGATATGGTAGAACCATACGATGAGTTTGAGAATTATGACGAGATTATCACCTATTGCACCTGACCGGATGAAAATAGTAGCGCCCGGGCGGTGCAAATACTAATTGAAGCGGGATACGACAATGTAACAACGATTGAAGGAGGGATGCAGGCATGGGAAGATGCCGGTTATCCGGTTGAAGGAACAAGTCATGGATGAAGCTCAAAGGGACCAGATCAAGCAGATAATTGGGGATATGCAGTGTCCCAAAAATTTCGTATGCGCTGAGTCTGGATTTGAGAAACTCTGCAAGACAAAAGACATTGGTATGGAAAGCCTTCTCGAATGCTTTGAAGATAATCCATGGCTATGCAGATTTTCAATACCTTTTGGTAAACATTTTTTTCTACCGATGCCCGCTACGCGTATATCTGGCAAAGAATCTTGACAACCAGGACGATTGAGAATAGCCATGATTCGGCATATAATTATATTCGATAACAAAGATCATAAGGAGAGTAATTAATGGACGATATCAAAATATCCCGCGCAATAGCGGACAGCTTTATGAAGGACTTCCTGGATTCCATGGAAATGGATGTGGCCATAGCAGGCGCTGGTCCTTCCGGGATGGTGGCGGCTTATTACCTTGCCAAGAAAGGGATTAAAACGGTAATTTTCGAAAGAGGCCTTCGTGTTGGCGGTGGAATGCCCGGTGGCGGGATGATGTTCAACCGGATCGTGTTTCAGGAAGAGGGAAAGACCATCCTGAATGAATTTGGCATCAGATCAAGTGAGTACGAACCTGGTTATCATATCGCTGACTCCATCGAGACGGTTTCAACCATATGCTCAAAAGCAATACAGGCTGGGGCAAAGATATTTAACCTGATCAGTGTCGAAGACGTACTTATTCGTAAAGATGAAAGGATCATCGGGCTGGTACTAAATTGGAGCGCTGTCACCATGGCCAACCTCCATGTAGACCCTCTCTCTGTGAGGGCCAATGCAGTGATTGATGCAACCGGGCATGCCGCCGAAATATGCCGGGTAGTGACCAGGAAGCTCGGACCAAAACTAAATACTGCTACCGGTGAAGTTATTGGCGAAAAATCAATGCTGGCCGAAGTGGGTGAGAAGGATCTGATCGATAACACCCGTGAGGTATATCCCGGTTTGCTAGTTACTGGTATGGCTGCTAACGCGGTTTACGGTTCTCCAAGAATGGGGGCAATCTTCGGCGGAATGCTTCTCTCCGGGAAAAAAGCTGCTGAGGTCGCTGCCGGAAGTTTGTGATTTAAGGCATAACGCATTCAAAGTAGCACACCATATCACTTAGTCACCTACATATGCATGGAGGGTAATACAAGCGGTTCAACCAATGCAGTTTGGTACATCAAGTTCACAAACGAACCGTCTGTTTGATTGGTGTAGTGCTTCCGTGATAAAATGCATCCGGTAAAAAAACTTACTGGAGGAAACCTTTGAGCAATTACGAAACCATTATTTACGAAAAAAAGGATATGGTGGTTACCATCACTTTGAATCGGCCGGACCAGTTGAATGCTTTGAGTCCTGATGTGTATGCTGAACTCTACGATGCAATGGAGATTATTGACAAGGATGATGATGTCCGGGTTGTGATCTTCAAGGGCGAAGGGAAAGCGTTTTGTGCTGGCGCCGACCTCAAGGCTATGCAGCCCAGTTTGGAGAAGGCAAGCCTGTGCGTTAAGTATCTGGAGATGTGCCACCGAACATATAACCGTATCGAAGAGCTGACCAAGCCTACCATTGCCCAGGTGCACGGCATGTGTCTGGCCGGTGGGATCGAACTGATAGAATCATGCGATATCATCATTGCCTGCGAATCGGCTCGCATTGGCGATCAGCACTCAGCACGCGGACTTGTCCCCGGAGGCGGCAGCACTCAGAGGCTTATCCGGCAGATGAACTTCCGCAAGGCCAAAGAAATCCTGCTTACAGGCGAGTGGATGAGCGCGGCTGAAGCCTACGAATGGGGCTTTATCAACAAGGTGGTCCCGGATGACCAGTTGGAACAGGCCGCTCTGGATATGGCTGAAAAGCTGACCAAGCAGAGCCCGATGGCTTCCAAGACCATCAAGTGGTTGTGTAATAAGGGTATTCAGGCAGATCTGACCACTGCGCTCAGGATGGAAATCGCCTCCACCGCGCAGCATGCGTTTACCGATGACTTTCGCGAGGGAATCGCTTCGTTTATGGAGAGACGAAAGCCCGAGTTTAAGGGCCTATAGATAATAACACTGGTAGAGATACCGAAAAGAGGGCTGACCGTATCCGGTCAGCCCTCTTTTCGTTTTAGTGGAACTATCCATCGCAGCATTACGTCTTTATACTTTGCGTGAGAAAAGCACGATACTTTAGGGAAATGGTGAAAAAGATGGAAATGGTAAGAGCAATTGCTGCAATAATTTCAACGGTTATCCTGATTGCTGGAATCGGGTTTACGGTCGTACAATTGCGTCATGCGCGGGCAGCTCGTGAGAGAGGTGCGATGCTTGAGTTGGTTCACAGGTTGCAAACACCGGAGTTTGCCAGAGCGATGAGAGTGTTATTCGATATCTATTACGGTCCTTCAAATCAAAAGGTTGCTGATGCTGTGCATCAGAACCCTGGACTTATATATGATCTGATGGCCACATGGGAAAGCCTGGGAATCATGGTCTATCGTGGAGAGATGAGTCTTGATATGGTGGATGATTTCTTCAGTGGCCCAATAGTGATTTCCTGGGATGTGCTCGGTGACTATGTGCGGGATGAACGTAAGAAGCTTCATCGAGACACTACCTGGGAGTGGTTCCAGTGGCTGGCCGAGCAGATGAAAGAACGTGAGGAAAGGAAGCCCCCAGTGCCGGCCTATGTTGCTCACAAGATTGGGTAACAGAAGAAGTAATGTAAAATAGGTAACACTATTAGGAGAGATGGCTGAATTCAGCCATCCCAGGCTTTCACATAATTATTCCAAAATGATCCGGAATCCAATTTCTCTCTCATCTTGGATTCCTGATCGGACAAACTGTGTCATAATGTCATCGCGAGGAGTCGCAGGCGACGCGGCGATCTTACCGCATTCGAGGAGATTGCTTCACTTTGCTCGCAATGACATTGCAAATATACGGTTTTGTTTGTATTGTGACACAGTCTGCGGAGTCGGGAATGACATTCAATGGTATAGGTTGGGATTAACCAATGTCTAAAAGCAATGATATCGAGGGCAGGACACCAAATCGGATACGCTGGATTGCCCGTGGTGCAGGCCTATTAATAACAGCACTCTGGCTGTTAATGGTAACTGGCTATGCTGCGGATGGATCCGAGCCGTGGACGTGGGAAAGTACAGTGATAATGGTGTTGATTATTGCTTCTACGTTGGGCGTTATTACTGCTTGGTGGCGAGAGTGGATGGGTGGGGTAGTGTTAGTGGTCTGCGCTATCGCGCACAGTACGTTTGCCTGTTTTGCTGCCGGGCATAACCATGCGTTTGCTATGCTCATTTCCGGTGGCCCATACCTTCTAACTGGCATCCTGTTTCTATGGAGTTGGAGAAAATCAAGGAGTATTGGAGTTTAGGGTTTAGGGTTTAGGGTTTAGGATTTGTCTTTTTACGTGGTTTTCCCTCGATTACCAGCGTAAATTCGCCTTTGGGTTTGGCGAAATGCTCAATAGCTTCTACTGCCGTTCCTCGGTATATCTCTTCGTGAAGCTTGGTCATTTCACGGCAGATGGAGAGCCGGCGATCCCCCATGACTTCTTGAACATCCTTGAGTGTAGCAATTATTCTGTGTGGCGATTCAAAGGCAACGATGCTGCGTTGCTGGTCAGCCAATGATTCCAGCAGTTTTTTCCTCTGTCCTGTCTTTCGTGGTAGAAATCCTAGATGAACAAATTGCTCAGCCGTGAGTCCTGAAGCTGCAAGAGCGGTAGGTATAGCGGATGGGCCGGGGATAGGGACAACGTCGATATTGTGCTCAATTGCTGACTTCACCAGATCGTATCCAGGATCGTTGATTCCGGGCATGCCTGCCTCGGAAACCAGAGCCACATCACCTTCTTCAAAGGCTTTTAAAAGCTGAGGTAATTTAGATTTCTTATTGTGTTCATGGTAGCTGGTTGTGGGTGTCTGGATTTCGTAGGCAGACAAGAGTCGCTTGGTTTTACGGGTATCCTCTGCCGCGATGAGTGAGACCTCCCGCAGTATGCGGATGGCCCGGAAGGTGACATCCTCCAGGTTGCCAATAGGCGTTGCTACCAAGTAAAGTGCAGGCATTTATTTTAACCCCCTTTCCCTTCAAGGGAGAGGGCTGGGGTGAGGGTGATTTATCTAAACTTCAAACTTCTTTTTCCGATAGGCCTTCATATAATTCATGCAGCACTCATCTTTTCCGGCAAGTGTTTCGGCGGCGGTGATGAAGGCTATGAGGCGCTTATCGAGGGGATTCAAAATAGCGGCGTCCAGACCGCGTGTGATTGCCGCCACGGCGAGAACCTGGTTGAGTATCCATCGCTTGGGCACGCCGAAGGAGAGATTCGAATTCCCCCAGACTGTGTGCACGCCGGGGTACTCCTTCATAATTCGCTGGATGCTATCCAGGGCTTCCACTCCGTGAGAATCCTTGACGGAGATGGGCTTTACTAACGGATCGATATAGATATGATTGATGGGGACATTGGCACCGGTTAGACCGTTTATCAGCTTGTCGGCATTTGCCATGATCTCATCAACACCGTCTGGCATTCCCTTGTCGCTGATGCATAGGGCGACTACTTTGTAATCGCTATTGGAGAGGATGGGGAGGAGCTTGTCATATCGTTCCGTCTCCAGCGAAATTGAATTGATCAGTGGGATTCCTTTATGTGTTTCGAGCGTATCCTCGATTGCTTTGGGATTAGGGCTATCGATGCAGCAGGGTACACTTACAACTTCCTGTACGTTGGATATCAACCATTTGAGGTATTCACTTTCTTTGTCGGCGAAAACACCGGCGTTAACATCAATGAAATTAGCCCCATGATCCTCCTGATCTTTGGCTACCTTTTTTATATAATCGGTATCTTGTGCTTCGATGGCCTCTTTGATTGGCTGGCGGCTGGCGTTTATCAATTCTCCTACGATTTCCATTTTCTCTCCTTTGTCACAATGTAATTATTAAAAAAGAATTTTCGGTGATCATCTGTCCTATCTACAAACTGCAAGTATAGTCATATTAAAGAATACCCCTGTGAAAGTTGGCTTGTTCAGAGGAGTATCAGGGTTATTATGAGTCGATTGACTGAACCTTGGTTGAACCTGCTATTGAAGCCATCTATGATGTGGAACGGGTACTGGGGGATGCCCCCGATCGTTAGCGGAATTTGGGCAGAGTTACTCTGGTATTCTAACATAAGCTGATTTTCTCTCAGCAAGGTTAACTAATTATCACTTTCCTTTGCTTACAAAGAAACCCTGAGAGAAGTATGGATGAATGCTCCCTTTTCCGGTGTCTTTCTACTTTTAACAGTGTAGAATATCACATGGCTGTTGTCAAAAATGGTCGTGTTTTCGAACGCTTCCCTTGACCTGAATTAATGCTTGCGGTAAGCTAAAATTGAGTTAATGCTCAGGGAGGAAAACGGGATATGAGTTTGACCTTTATGAATATGAAATCAGCTTTAATGACCTCGGAATCGGTGACCGAAGGACACCCGGATAAACTCTGTGATATGATCTCTGATGCTGTACTGGATGCCATTTTGGCTGAGGATCCCATGGGCAGGGTCGCCTGTGAGGTAACGGCCAATACCGGGCTGGTGACAGTGATGGGAGAGATTACCACGAGCTGTTATGTTGATATCCCAACGATCGTTCGAAATACGGTCAGAGAGATTGGCTACACTCGGGCGAAATATGGTTTTGATTATGAAACCTGTGGAGTGATCGTTTCAGTTAAGGAACAATCGGCTGATATCGCTATGGGTGTCAATGAATCGTGGGAAATCAAGGCGAAAGAGAAACAGAATGAAAAAGATACCCTTGGTGCGGGCGATCAGGGAATGATGGTGGGATTTGCCTGTAACGAGACACCGGAGTTGATGCCCCTGCCTATTTCCCTGGCTCATAAACTCACCAGACAGCTTACTAAAGTGAGAAGAGATAAAACCCTCCCTTATCTCAGGCCTGATGGTAAATCGCAGGTTACAGTGGAATATGAATATGGTGTACCTAAAAGGGTACAGGCAGTAGTTATTGCTTCTCAGCACGATGCTGCTATAAAGCTTGATACACTACGGAAGGATATACTGGAGAAGGTTATCAAGCCGGTTATACCGAGTGAGTTTCTGGATAGTGATACCAAATACTTCATAAATGCTACTGGCAGGTTTGTCACTGGTGGTCCCATGGGTGACTGCGGTCTTACCGGCCGTAAGATCATCGTCGATACCTACGGTGGGATCGGTAGGCATGGTGGTGGATGTTTTTCGGGCAAAGACCCTACGAAAGTGGACCGGACTGGTTGCTACATGGCCCGATACGTTGCCAAGAACATCGTTGCAGCAGGTCTGGCTGATCGGCTTGAGTTGCAAGTTGCCTATTCAATTGGTGTGGCTCATCCATTATCGGTTTCACCGGAAACCTTTGGTACTGCCAAAGTAGACGACCAAATTATTTATGATCTTATTGATAAACATTTTGACTTTCGTCCGGGTGCGATTATTGAAACATTAGATTTACGCCGACCAATCTACAAGCAGACAGCGGCTTATGGTCACTTTGGCCGAACAGATATTGACTTGCCATGGGAAAAAACTGATATGGCTGAAATCCTAAGGAAAGAAGCTGGATTATAGACGATTAGGTATCGGTGGTCAGGGATTAGGAACTCTGGGGGTGCGGATAATCGCGCCCCTTTTCTATGGTATGTCATGCTGAATCATTCAGCGAAGGATGAAGTATCTCATGGACAATCGGGAGGATTCTTTGCTTCGTACAAAATGATATATTTCACTTTTCCCATTTCATGCCTTACATGCTGATGTTACTTAATAAAAATGAACGTAAATCGGTCAAAATGCCTAGAAAATTCCTTGACCCTGACTTTTGGCCCATGCTATACTAAGCAGGTTTTGTGTGATAAGGAGATAGACTCTTGCTAGAGAACCTCGGTACACTCGGACTTTTCTTAGCGGTAGCAATAATATTTCCCCTTTTACTCATTGGTCTTCCCTTGATATTAAGGTATAGCGGTGTTATCCCCCAAAACCCCAGTGAGGCTAAGCAGGATACCTATGAGTGCGGCATGAAGCCGTTCAAGGAAGCATGGACCCAGTTCAATTTCCATTACTATACGTTTGCAATTCTTTTTGTTGTCTTAGATGTCATGTCAGTGTTCATATTTCCCTGGGCAGCTAGATTTGCCGGGATCGATAAGGGCGATGTGCAAGTGTGGGAGAGGGGAGATCAAATATGGGCGCTGGTGGCAGTGATCGTTTTTGTAGTAATTCTATTAATCGGATTCCTGTACGCGTGGAAGAAGAAAGCTCTGGAGTGGAAGTAACATGCCGGATTATGATCATTTGATATTGCCATATTCAAGCGGTGATGCCAATAAGGACGAGGGCCTACTCGTTGAAGATATAATCGCTCGTTCACAGCAACCCATACCGGATCCGGATGAATGGTTATTAGGGGTTGACCACGGAGGCGTGGTGCTTACTACGTTCGATGCTGTATTGGGTTGGGCCCGAAAAAGGTCACTGTGGCCTATGATGTTCGGGCTGGCCTGCTGTGCGTTTGAGATGATGGCCGCTGCAGGCAATCGATGGGACATTTCTCGATTTGGAATGGAGATATTCCGCCCTTCACCGCGCCAGGCGGACATGATGATTATCGCCGGTACATTGACCTGGAAAATGGCTCCCGCGGTTCGCCGACTGTATGATCAGATGGCGGAACCCAAGTGGGTTCTGGCCATGGGCGCTTGTGCATGCAGTGGCGGCACTTTCTCCGAATCCTACAGTGTGGTTCCGGGAATCAACCGCATCCTGCCGGTTGATGTGTATGTGCCGGGATGCCCCCCCAGACCGGAAGGATTGTATCACGGTTTGATGGAACTTCATGAGAAGATACAAAAGCAGGGTTACCTGAAAGATAACGTTCATTTGCCAAGGTTGGACTAAAGACAGCATGAAAGTGTTAGCGGGTCTTGATATTGAGGCCAAAATTCAGGCAGAAATACCAGAGTCGGTTGTCGAGAGTGATCAGGAAAGTATCTTGATTGATAGCCGGGCTATACCTGGAGTGATGCGCTTTCTTAAAGATACTCCCGAGTTTGACTTCAATTACCTGAATAACCTGACCGCAGTTGACTACCTTCAATACTTCGAAGTGATTTACAATTTGACCTCCATGAACAATAAGCAAACCCTGATGGTTAAGTCTCACCTGAGTGGCCGAGAGAATCTTGAGATTCCCTCCATTACTCATTTATGGCAGGGCGCTGATGTTCAGGAGCGCGAGATTTTTGACTTGTTGGGAATCCGTTTTATCGGGCATCCGAACCTTAAGCGCATCGCATTGTGGGAAGGGTTCGAAGGGCATCCACTAAGACAGGATTTTCTGTAGACATGTGGTGGGGAAGGGGCCGATCCCTGATCCCTGATCGCTGATAGCAAAAAAATGGCACTGAAGACTGACCTGGTCACCTTGAATATCGGGCCGCATCACCCGTCGACACACGGGGTCTTTCGCATGCGGGTTACGCTTGACGGCGAAATGGTACGTGAAGTGGAGCCCATGTTTGGTTATCTGCATCGCGGCCTTGAGAAACTGGCCGAAGGCAGAACCTACACTCAGATTATCCCCTTTACTGACAGGCTCGACTACGTATCGTCTATGCAGGGTAACTGGGGATACTGCTTGGCAGTGGAGACATTGGCAGGCATTGAGGTGCCGGAGCGAGCAGAATATATACGAATGATAGTCAGTGAACTGCAGCGTATGATCAATCACATGCTCGCAGTCGGGTTTTTCATCACCGATTTGGGTGCCATGCAGACACCGTTTCTGCTTATGTTCCGGGAACGTGAGAAGCTCGTTGACTTGTATGAAATGCTGTGTGGACAGCGCTTCCTGTACAATTACATGCGCATTGGCGGCGTAAGCCATGATCTGCCACCTGAGTTTTTCCCGGCAGTAACCAAATTCATGGATGAGTTCCCGTCATATTTCCAGGAATTCGAAGACCTGCTAATAGGTAACGAGATCATCCAGGCACGTGCAATAGGTACTGGCGTGATATCTGCCGAGCAAGCCATAAACTACTCAATGAGTGGCCCGTGTCTTCGGGCGGCTAATGTTGATTGGGACCTGCGCCGGGATGCTCCGTATTCGATCTATGACCGGTTTAAGTTCGATGTGATTACCGGCAAAAATGGGGACAACTGGGATCGTTACCGCGTGCGCATGGAAGAAGTAATGCAGAGTTACGGAATTGTGCAGCAGGCATTGGAGCAATTGCAGGAAGTGCCTCCGGGACCGGTAAAAGCTAAAGTGCCTAATCTGTTGCGTCCCCCTGTAGGGGAAGTGTATGTAGCTATTGAAGCTCCGAAGGGTGAGATGGGATTCTACATCGTTAGCGATGGTTCAATAGCTCCTTATCGATGGCATGTCCGATCGCCTGATTTTATCAATCTGGGAGCTTTGCGTGATATGGCCATCGGAAGTAAGATCGCTGACCTAATTGCAACTCTTGCGAGTATTGATATTTGTCTGGGGAGTGTTGACCGGTGATTACCACACCACAAGAGATAATTACCAGGATGCCAGCATCAGTATGGCAGCCGTTTGACGATCCATTAGATTCCGGTTGGGCTGTCGATAATTTCTGGGCCCACTGGGGATTGTTCTCTGTTGGGATTATCGGGTTTGTCTTACTTGTGGTGATGGGCTTTATCTGGTTCGAACGCAGATTCATCTCACCCATGCAGCTGCGCATAGGACCAAACCGATGCGGTCCGTTTGGTCTGCTTCAGCCTGTTGCCGATGCTGTCAAGGTGATGTTGAAAGAAGATATTGTCCCCAATCTGGCGGACAAGGTTGTCCACTTCATTGCACCTATTGCCATTTTTGTTCCCGTACTTCTAATGTTTGCTGTTATCCCCGTCCATGAGGGAGTTGGTCTCATACCCGATCTCAACGTCGGTATTCTGTTTGTCATTGCCGTGGGATCTATTGAGACTATCGCTGTTTTTATGGCCGGTTGGGGATCGAACAATAAATACTCCATACTTGGCGCCATGAGAAGTGTAGCCATGATGGTGAGCTATGAGATGCCGATGGCTTTCGCCGTGGTTGCCGTGGTGCTGGTTACCGGAACGCTTTCACTTCAAGGGATCGTGCAAGCTCAAACTATACCGTTTGCATTATTACTCCCGATGGCGTTCATTTTATATTTTATCGGAGCTTTAGCGGAATTGCAGAGAACACCTTTTGACTTATTGGAAGCGGAATCTGAAATCATCGCCGGATATCATATCGAGTATTCGGGGATGAAGTTCGCCATGTTCTATCTTGGTGAATACGGTGGTGCCATCATCCAATCCGCTCTAATTACTACGTTATTCCTCGCTGGATGGAAAGGTCCGTTCTTACCGCCATTCCTTTGGTTCATGATCAAACTGTTTGCCGTATTTGGCATGATCGTTTGGATTCGAGCGACTTGGCCTCGTGTTCGTATTGATCAGCTTATGAGTTTTGCATGGAAATATATGTTGCCGCTTTCGATAGTGAACTTGCTGATCGTGGCGTTGGAAGTGATATGGTTTGAAGGGGATGCCGTTACCTGGTGGCTAGTGCCGATAAATATCGTTATTTGTGGTGCGCTACTCACTGGCTGGGCCACTTTCTTCAAACTCAGGGGAGGGCCGCAAGTTGAGTCTTAAGCCTGTCGGAATCGGCCTGATGCAGGGCCTCTTTGTGGTCTTCAAACATGCTACTCGGAAACGGATCACGGAACAGTATCCGGAAGAGAGGCTGACTGTCTCTCGTCGGACGCGAGCGCAGGAGTTGGTATGGGACCCGGGTCTATGTACCGGTTGCGCAACGTGTGTGAAGGCTTGCCCTCAGGGTAATCTCAAGGTTACAACTTCGGTGGGTCCGAATAATAACTACATAGTCGAAAAATTTGAAAATGATGAAGGACGATGCATCTTCTGCGGGTTGTGTGTTGAGGCGTGCCCATATGAAGCGCTGTTCTTCGGCCGGAGATATGAACGGTCACAATATAGCCGTGGCGAGTTGATCGCTGACAAGGATGAAATGTCCGGCGACGATAAGGAAAGAAGTGCATACTTTAGACCGGACTTGTATGATGATCTGCCTGAGCAGACCTTGCTGATTTATCGGAAACATAAGAAGATTATCTGAGATAAAAGATGGAACAATTAGGAACCGGCGAAAGCGTAGCATTCTGGATTTTTGCAGTGTTGGGAGTGACAGCAGCTATCGGTGTTGTAGCTGTTAAAAACCTCTTCCGTGCTGCGTTGCTGCTGGTATTCTGCTTCTTCACAGTAGCAGGTATCTATGGAAGCTTGAGCGCCGATTTTATGGCAGTTGCCCAAGTGCTAGTCTATATGGGAGCCATATCAGTACTTATCATTTTCGCTGTTATGCTTACCAGGGACCTCAGACACGGTAACCCGTTCAACAGGGGTTGGGCATGGGCGCTCGTGATTTGCGCGGCACTCATGGGACTGTTGGTTTTCGTGTTCATCGATACTTCTTGGCCCACGATTGAAGCTACACAAGTCGAGGCTGTAAATCAAGTTGGGAAAGACGAAGCTACCACTTCTGCAATCGCTGAATCCATATTCGATAAGGATTTCGGTTTTCTCCTGCCATTTGAAATCGCAGCGGCCATGATTTTGGCTGCAGTCATTGGTGCGATAGCGCTAGTGAGGGACAAGTAGATGGAAGTAGATATCACTCATTATCTGGTACTGTCTGGCATTCTGTTTTCCATCGGGCTATTTGGTGCTCTTTCCAAGCACAATGCCGTGGGTATCCTGATGTGTATTGAGATCATGCTAAATGCCGCGAATATTGCAGTTGTCGCTTTCTCACGGTTTTTAGTCGAGGATACGGTTGTACTGACCGGGCATGTATTTGCATTGTTCGTAATTGTTGTCGCGGCTGCTGAAGCAGCGGTTGGCCTGGCAATTGTAATAACACTTTATAGAAACAGGGAGACTGTGGACGTCGAGAAAGTCGACTCCATGAAGGGTTAAACCATTATGTGGGTTGAAGTTAAAAGCGCTCCGAATCGAATGATGGCGGAAATGTGGAAGGACCTTTTCGAAGGTGAGGGTATTCCTTCCAAAATGTTTCCGGCGGATGGTTCGCTTGAAATGCGTGAAGCTGTGGAATATAAAGTCTATGTTCCGAGCGACAAGGCCCACATTATCGACGAGGTTCTGAGGAAAATATAGATGATACCCGACTATGCCGTCTGGCTCATAATCTTTTTGCCAGTTTTGGCCTTCTTGATCAATGGTCTTATCATGAGGCCATTGGCCAAAGAAAAGAACGCCAAATACTCCGGCTATATAACCATTCTCAGTATTGCTGGTTCATTAGGGCTGGCGCTCTGGGCGGTGTATTCAGTAGCGGATGAGGGGGCCAAAGAATTCTCTCATGTGATCAGTACCCATTGGCTTGGTGTTGGTGACAATCTGAATATCGAGATCAGTATACTGCTGGATAAACTCTCCGCAACTATGGCTCTGGTAGTTGGTGTTTGTAGCTTGATGATTCAGATATATGGTCAGGGTTACATGAAAGGTGACACCGGGTACATGCGATATTACACCTGGATGCCGCTGTTCACCGCCGCCATGCTGGGCGTTGCGCTTTCCGGCAACTTGATCTTTACTTTTGTATGCTGGGAACTGGTGGGACTTTCTTCATACCTCCTGATTGGATTCTGGTACCATAAGCCCTCTGCTGCTGCGGCTGCCAAGAAAGCATTTGTAGTTACCAGGTTTGCAGATTTAGGCTTTGTGATGGCCCTGGTTGGCATTTACTTTGGGATGAATGGTACCGAGTTAGTACAAAAAGAAGGTATCAATGTCTTTGATATTGCGAATCTCCCAGATATTGCTCATCAAGCTATCACTATGGGATTGATTTCAACAACTGGTTTTACATGGATACTTCTTGGCATATTTGCTGGTGCTGCCGGTAAGTCCGGTCAATTCCCACTGCATGTATGGTTACCAGATGCGATGGAGGGTCCCACACCCGTCAGTGCCTTGATCCATTCATCTACCATGGTCTGTGCCGGAGTGTATTTGGTAGCGAGGTTGTTCCCTATGTTCGCCATGCATGAATATGGTGAAACCGCTGCGCTGGTTGTGGCTGGGCTCGGAGGATTCACGGCTATTTTCTCAGCAAGCATGGGAATGGTAATGTACGATATCAAACGTGTGTTGGCGTATTCGACCCTGAGCCAGTTAGGGTATATGATGTTAGGCTTGGGGGCTGTAGCATATGGTGCTGCTCATACATCTGATCATCATGAAGCAGAGCATCTGATGGAGCTCGCGTTTGCCATCGGCATGTTCCATCTGTTCACTCATGCATTCTTCAAATCCATGTTGTTCCTTGCGTCCGGAAGTTTACAACATTCCACGGGAACATTTGATATCCGCCTGATGGGTGGAGTGCGCAAATATATGCCTTGGACCTTCTGGATATTTATCATTGGTTCATTGTCTCTCTCAGGGATATGGCCACTGGCTGGATTCTGGAGCAAGGACGGAATTTTGCTTGAATCGTGGGCCCATACGCCATGGTTCTTCTGGCTGGCGATGATCACTGTCTTCATGACGGCGTTCTATATGTTCCGGGCAATCTTCATGACCTTCTTCGGGGAATGGAGAGGTGGCGATCCTTCCGGTCTCCATCACGGAGATGAGCACGACGATCACGGTCATCAGGAAGTCCACCCGCACGAATCACCGTTCGTGATGGTAGCCCCGATGGTGGTCCTGTGTGTGCTTGCTATTGGAAGTGGCTGGGCATTCTTAGGCCCAATAGATGCCAATGCGTTCCTGGGTGGACACTCGCATGCATTTTTCTCGGTCTTCACAGAATTCAGTCTTGATGAAGCCAAACACAGTCTACCGCTAATTGGGCTCATTGTTGCCTTGTTCGGCGTCTTTGTTGCCTATGCCATTTATGGTGCTCAGTGGGTATCCAACGAGGCAATCGGTAGAGCCTTCAAACCCATACGAACCCTGTGGTATCGCAAGTACTACATGGATGAACTCTATGAAGATGTAATCATTCGGGGCGTACTGATGAAAGGTATCTTCTGGCTATGCGCTGCGTTTGATACTTATGTTGTGGATGGGATTGTCAATGGAACAGCAGGACTTGCTAGCGAAGTGGGTGGTTTGTTCCGAAAAGTGCAGACAGGCCAATTACAGGAATACGGAATCGCCATGGGGTTTGGAGTGGTTGTGATGCTGGCGGCTGTACTCATAGGATTCTACGGATGAGGATAACAGGAGGATTTTCGGTTGTTCGATGATATCAATATCCTCTCGCTAATATTGTTTTTGCCGGTTATCGGAGCAATCCTGATAGCAGTGTTTCGTATCACCGATAAGGGGTTGAAGCAGTTTGCCGCGCTGGTTACCGGGGTAACGTTCTTGCTGGCGATCCTCATGTTCATCGATTTTGAGAAATCTGATGGCGGATTGCAGTTCATCGAACGGTATACATGGATCGATTCCATTAATGCTGAGTATTTCCTTGGTGTTGACGGCCTGAGCGCGCCACTGCTGTTGTTGACCGCATTCCTTGGTTTCCTGTGTGTCTTCGTTTCGTGGAACATTAAAGATAGGGTTCGTGAGCATTTCGCCTGGTTACTGATTCTGGAGTTCAGTATTATGGGCGTGTTCGTAGCTCAGGACTTCCTGCTGTTCTTTATCTTCTGGGAAATCGAGCTGATCCCGATGTACTTCCTCATTTCGGTATGGGGCACCAAACCTCCATTAGGTAGAAGGGAGTATTCTGCGGTCAAGTACTTGCTGTACACATTGCTTGGTAGTGCGGGGTTGCTGGCTGGTATCCTGGTTGCCTACTTCCAGGGTGGAACTTGGGATATGACACAAATTGGTAGCGAAGTTAAGGATTATTCAACATTGATATTTTTCCTTATATTCTTCTGTTTCTGTGTCAAGTTGCCTATGTTCCCCTTCCACACCTGGTTGCCGGATGCTCATACCGATGCTCCAACAGCCGGTAGCGTGATGCTGGCTGGTGTGCTCATCAAGATGGGTGGATACGGGATGATCCGCTTGGTGGGTATGTTCTCTGATCCAGCTAAAGAGTATGCATGGCTACTCATATTGTTGGGTATCATAGGGGTTATCTATGGTGCGGCTGCTACGTTGCGGCAGACTGACCTAAAGAGACTCATTGCATATAGTTCCGTGAGCCACATGGGCTATGTTTTGCTTGGCATATTCGCCCTTCAACAGGTCAGTGTGACCGGTGCAGCTCTGCAGTTGCTCAGCCACGGCGTAGTGACTGGTCTTCTGTTTGCCATGGTGGGTGTGGTTTATGATAAGACTCATGAGAGAAGAATTCCCTATTTGGGAGGGCTGGCGCGCCAGATGCCGATTGCCTGTGTGGTATTTTCAATTGCCGGTATGGCGTCGCTCGGGTTGCCATTGACCAGTGGATTCGCGGCTGAATTCCTGATATTTACCGGAAGTTACAATAGCGATGTGACTCCGTGGATGCATGTGTACACTATACTCGGTATTGTTGGGATTGTGCTAACAGCCGGTTACATTTTATGGATGATTCAACGAGTCTTCTACCATGAGCCGAAGAGCCAGTTTGATCATCTACCGGATGCGACTGTAATGGAGAGATTCGTTATATTCTCCTTGGTGGCATCGATAATGTGGATAGGAATAAGGCCACACTATTTCACCGATTTGATTGATAATAGTCTAGAATTTATGGCGCCCTGGTTAGGACAATAATTGTGAAAGGTTCTTAGGAGAGAATTTTGGAGTGGCATTTAATTTCGCCGGAACTTACCATGGCCGTACTGGCATTAGTGGTAATTCTTCTCGACCTGGTGGTTGAGAAGAAACATTACCTGCCGATCGTCAGTGCGGTTGGCTTGATCGTTCCGCTGGTTTTGGCTATCGATCTATGGAACGAAGGTGGCCTGGCTATGAACGACATGCTGGCCGTTGATAAGTTCGCCATATTCTTTAAGGTCCTCATTCTCGGTATCACAGCGATGGTGATCATGTCATCATGGCGATATGTGAATGATAAATTCGAACATCTTCGCGGTGAGTTCTATGCGTTGATTTTACTTTCGGCTCTGGGTTTGATGCTCATGGCAGCAGCCCGGGAGATGATTACAATCTACGTTTCGCTGGAACTTTCCAGCATGTCTCTCTACGCGTTGACCGCTTTTCTCAAAGACCGCAAATCGACAGAATCAGGCTTGAAGTATATTCTGCTGGGTGGAATAGCTTCAGCCATATTGCTTTACGGAATGGTGCTGGTCTTTGGGTTTACCGGAACAACCCATCTGGACGGAATCGGAGCAGCGTTGGCTGATGGAGGCGCGCGTGAGCCTGGATTACTGCTGGGCGTGGTACTTATCGCTTCAGGATTTGCATTCAAGATCGGAGCAGTTCCGTTCCACATGTGGATGCCGGATGTATACGAGGGTGCCCCAACACCGGTCACCGCATATCTTTCCGTTGCCAGTAAAGCTGCCGGATTTGCCGTAATCCTTCGCATCTTCTTTGAAGCCTTTGGTGAGCCAGGATGGCTTTATGATGATTGGAGCGTGCTGTGGGGAGTCCTGGCTGTGGTGACGATGTCGATAGGTAATCTGCTGGCCATACAACAATCGAATATCAAAAGGCTTCTGGCCTATTCCGGTGTTGCACAGGTTGGCTATATTCTGGTTGGTCTGGCTGCTGCAAATGCAGCAGGGCAAAGCGGAATTATGTTCTACCTGGCTGTTTACTCTCTGGCAAACCTGGGGGCATTTATAGCCGTAATAGCGATAAGTAACAAAATCGGCAGCGATGAAATCAGCGACTACTCAGGTATGTTCAAGAGAGCCCCTGTGTTAGCTCTTGTCCTTGGAGTCTGTTTAATCTCTTTAACAGGTATCCCGCCGACAGCCGGATTCATGGGTAAACTGGTGGTGTTTAAGGCAGCTATGGATGAAGGAATGCTATGGTTAGTTGTCTTTGGTGTGGTCAACTCAGTAATAGCAGCGTTCTACTATTTCAAAGTGATGAAGGTTATGTTTATTGGTGAAGCGAAGTCGTTGGTAGGAATACCTTCCGATAGTGGAATTAGGGCTGCATTGGTGATATCGATTTTTGGTGTGCTGTTGCTCGGTATCTACCCTTATGCACTGACCAAGTGGGCCGATATCGCAGCGGTACTTTTGCCTTAAGAAAAATTCGCAGCAATATGTGTTTTAAGAAGAGGCGAGGTTGAAGGACCTCGCTTTTTTTGTTGACCGTACCATCAGCCATTGATATGATGGCAATGTTGGAGCAGGATGTTGAATTGGCAAATAGATATTCGAATTGATGAACCGTTTCAGGAACCTGTGCAGGAATCCTGGGTGCGTCAAGCGGTGCGGGAAGTGGTCATTTCCGAAGGGAGCAGCGATCCGGTAGAGTTGAGTTTACTGATCACTGATGATACCACACTGCACGAGCTAAACCGGACATATCGGGGGATTGATAAAACCACGGATGTGCTGGCCTTCGCTTTTCAGGAAGATACAGAATTCCCCTCAATCTCGGACGGAATAACGCATCTTGGTGAAGTGATTATCTCGTGCCCGCAGGCAGCAAAGCAGGCCGAGGAAATGGGACATTCTCTTCAGAATGAAGTGGTTGTTCTGGTTGTCCATGGCGTGCTTCACTTGTTGGGATATGATCATGAATCTTCCGAAGATGACGAGCAAATGCGATCAATAGAGTCTGAAATACTGGCCCGGCTCCAATCATAGGTGGATACGTAAAATTTGCTACGTCGATTTGAAATCGGCACCATGGAGGATGAAAATAAACTCTCATACGGAGGACACCCCCCTCGGTCCCCTCTCAAGAGGGGATGGAAGAACTGACAGCCGATAGCTGACAACTGACAGCTATTTTCATAGCCATGAAAAGTGTTGTAATCATTGATGCAGTAAGGACACCGGTATGCCGGGCACATCCAGATAAAGGATGGTTTAAAAACATCCGATCTGATGAACTTGGTGTGCTAGTTGTTAAAGAGTTGCTCAATCGTGTTAGGATCGATCCCGCTGAGATTGAAGACGTAATCATTGGATGTGCTACACAGGCTGGTGAGCAGGCGATGAACGTAGCCAGATACATTACTCTCATGGCGGGACTTCCCTTCGGAGTGGCCGCCCAGACAGTCAATCGACAGTGTGCTTCCGGGTCAAGTGCTATTCAAATTGCAGCACAGACGATCATGTCTGAGAGTGGAGACGTGTGTATTGCCGGAGGAATCGAAAGCATGACGCATCTTCCGGAAGGCTTCGGGGCTGATCTGAATCCCCGGCGTTTCGATTTCGTCGATCAATCTGCTGCTTCGATGGGGCTAGCAGCGGAAAACCTGGCTGATCTGTATGGCATTTCCAGGAAGGAACAAGAGGAATTTGCTTTAAAGAGCCATCAAAAGGCTGTGGCAGCTCAAGAGGAAGGTCGATTCACAGAGGAGATTGTCCCGGTAAAGGTTTTGGAGGAAGATGGTACCACAACAATTATTGATCGGGATCAGAATCCTCGTCCATATACCTCGCTGGAGATGATGGCCACCTTCGACCCGATCGCCAAAGAGGATGGCGCTATAACGTCAGCAACAGTTTCGTTTGCCAGCGATGGAGCCGCTGCGGTACTCCTCGCATCGGAGGAAAAAGCGAGATCATTAGGTTTGAAACCTAAACTTCGGATACGATCGATGGCGGTTGCGGGAGTCGACCCGAAGATAACGGGAATCGGTACGGTTGCTGCAGCCAGGAAGGCACTTGATCGGGCGGACTTGACCGTAGATGATATCGACATTTTCGAAATAAATGAAGCGTTTTCAGTTGTAGCGCTTGCTTGTATGAAAGAACTTGGAATTAATGAAGGGAAGGTCAATCCCAACGGTGGAGCAGTTGCGCTGGGGCATCCCATGGGTGCTACCGGTGTGAAACTGGTAACGACCTTGATTTATGAGATGGGACGAAGAAAGGCTAATCTTGGCCTGGTTACGGTTGGCGTAGGGATGGGTCAGGGTGCATCCATCATACTGGAAAGGACGGATTGACTTCAGCTAGTCATTGAACTATACTTTTCATGTCCCGGAGGAAGGTAAAAATGGCAATCCGGGAAACCTCTGTTTACTTCAATATGTCATCAGGGGCCTGTAGCTCAGCGGCAGAGCGGTCGGCTCATAACCGATTGGTCGTTGGTTCG
>JABMQN010000058.1 GCA_013203045.1 Chloroflexota bacterium | reverse complement strand
GGAAAATGTCAGGGTTTAGTGTTCAGCGATTTTGTCAGTAGAGTTATGGATCTACCATTACGAATCCCTCCTTTGGTGCAGGTTGTGCGGGCATGGAATATCGGGGAAATAATTGACTTCAAAGGCAGGCACCCCTTGAAGTTGTGGTCAATAAGTTTTTATATCACTTTCTGTGTAAAAAGATGGTGATAAATATCCGATATATATACTATACCTATAGGTTGATCGTTCTTCAGAACTGGAAGTCGACGATATTTGTTTTTTATCATCTGATCTAAAACGATCATAATATGATCGTTCATTTTGACGCCTACGACTTTACGAGTCATAATATGATTTACTTTCTTCCCTTGAAATCTATCAACAAGAGATTTTAGCTGTCCTTCCCATTTTAGTTCTTCACCATTTATACCAAAATTTAAAAAATCTGGTCGTAGATGATAAAGTATATCAAACATTGTAACCACGCCACTTAGTTTACTTAAATCATTGATTACCATCAAACTTATGGTTTTGTACCCTGTTTCTCTAATCATACCGTTCGAAATTTTATGAATTGCTTCTTCAACAGGGGCTTCCCTATGAATCGTATCGAAATTACTAACCATAATGTCTTTGGCATATAACGTCATGTTTTTAATCCTCCGTGAATTTGCAACATACTGACCTGCCCCCAATTAGTGTACTGCCTCTAATATTAGAGTTGGGATAAAATAGTTCGATGGTCTCAGGGGGGAAGTTCTATCGCCCACCAAAGGTTCCTCTTAATATGGTTACTATGGCCATTGCGCCATCCTTTTAATATTGAATAATATCAGCCCCTTAGTAGGTTAGATATCCCCGTCATATTTCTACAGAATGCGTTGCTATATATAACTACAGTACTCTGGTTCATAAATTTGGGATCGGATGAATGATCGCAGATCATCGGGTTCCGGTTTGCGCGCTAGGCCTTGCTTGTAAGCAATAAGGGATACTTCAGTCGCTATACGAGCGGAAATATCCCTTATTTTGCATAATGGAGGGTAAATACGTCCCTGCATGAGATCAGTCATCGAGGTTGCTTCCGACAGTATCTTTGCAGCCGCAGTAAACATTTCATCTGTGACGCACGTGGCATAGCATGATATGACCCCTAGACTGATACCTGGAAATACATAGACATTATTCGCTTGAGCTGGCACGTATGTCTTGCCGTCCAGCTGTACCGGGTCGAATGGACTCCCGCTGGCAAATATTGCATGTCCCTGAGTCCAGGTGTAGGCTTCTTCTGCAGTGCATTCGGTTCTCGAGGTCGGATTGGATAAAGAAAAGACAATAGGTCGTTTATTGATACGGGTCATTGCTTCCAGTACGGATTTGGTGAATGCTCCGGTTTTCCCTGAGGCCCCTATGATGGTCGTGGGTTTGATTGATTCGACAGCTGGGAGCAAATCTTCAAAGAATTGGTAGTCCTGAGCAAAGGGTGCTTTGAGTGCATTTAGATCATCACGGTTTTTCACCACCAGCCCTTTGGAATCCATGAACCAACATCTCTGCCGGGCTTCTTCTTCTGACAAACCATTATTAGTCAGTGCTGAAATAATCATGTTTGCTGTCCCAATTGCGGCTTCGCCAGCGCCAAGGAATAGAAACTTCTGATCCTCCAGTCGAGCACCTGTAATTCGTAGAGTTGAGTAGAGACCTGCCAGGACCACGGATCCTGTTCCTTGGATATCATCATTGAAAACACAAGCACATGACCTATATCTATCCAGTAAACGAAACGCATTTTCACTTGCAAAGTCCTCAAATTGGATGAGGGCATAGGGGTAGAGTTCGTGAACTGCTTTCATAAATTCTTCAACAAGATCGTCATACGCATCTCCTCGAAGACGCTGCTGATTAAGGCCAATATAAAGAGGGTCAGTAAGCAATTCTTTGTTGTCAGTCCCTATGTCAAGCGTCACCGGTAGAGATAGGTTTGGGTGGATCCCGGCGCAAGCTGTGTAAAGGGCAGCCTTACCCACAGGAATTCCCATGCCATTAGCACCCAGGTCTCCAAGACCTAGAATCCGTTCTCCATCAGTGACCACAATAAGCCGGACATCCTCATAGGGCCAGTTCCGAAGGATATCTATCACCTGACCCCTGTCTTTTGCCGAGATGAAAACGCCACGGGGCCTCTGGAAAATATGCCCATATCGCAAGCATGCTTCTCCTACTGTGGGGGTGTAGATAATCGGCATCATCTCCTCTAGATGGTCAATTATCACCCGATAGAACAGGGTCTTGTTTCTTTCCTGCAATGCCATCATATCGATGTATCTTTCCAGGTCGGATCCTTGCCTGTGGAAATTCTCCATCACTCGTATTACCTGTTCTTCCTGAGTGTGAACGCGGGTTGGCAGAAGCCCCCGAAGTCCAAACTCATCCCGCTCTTCTTCGGTGAATGCGGTTCCTTTGTTGAGATCACGATCTCGGAGCAATATAAGGCCGGCAGGGAAACCCATCGGACGAGAATCCTCTTTGTCTGATATTTGGGTGTTTTGCATGAATAAACCTCAAATTTAGATTACATCGAACCCGTCTCTCAAACTCGCTAGTCACCATGGCGCACTGATTCCCTTTGGCGATTCTGACCCACTGTTAAAACAAAACAGGCTGTAAACTGTCAACTTAGGTTTCAAAAGGTGTTAAGAAATACTCCTCTTTGAATTTAATATTGACATCCGTGAGTCGCTCATACTCCCTTTGTAAACATTGATTGGCGATGTTTATATTACTACTTAATGCAGCAGCGGATTCCCCGATCGAACCAATCGCAAGCTTTTTTGTGATTATGCGAGTCACTCCGTTTACCTTCAGGAAATAGCAAGCTGTAAAGTAGTACACGTCCTCCGCATTGGCCCCATCATTTGGTTCCACAGGGATACGGCGTGGTATGATCTCTTTTCCCAAACTGATGGTCAGATGTACGTTTCTGCCTTGCTTACCGAGTTTAATAAAATCCTCTAAACTGACAAACTGGTGACTCTTTTCATGAACTTCTACCATTGTAATTTCCCCCTTCATATTTCCTATGTGTACTGTCTCAGCCATTCAACAGCATCTGATTCATTATCAAAAACCTTCACCGGAAATCGGTGCTTCAGATGTCTTTCGAAGCGTTCGGTGTAGAGTTTCGTCAAAATCGGATATTCTGTTGGTAGGGATAAGACAATTGCCGCCGCACTTGTAATTTCGTCTTCCTTATCGCTACCTAGTAGCTGTGTGGATGAATATTCAAAGTCCCCTAGTCCATGTAGTAGATGGATAAGAAGCGGGTGTTGATCACCGGATACAGCAAGTTTTTTAGCATGTACTTCCTTTGCTATATCCATCGTAATACACGTCTTTTGCCCATACTCCTCCCTCATAATTCCGTCATTCCCCATCCATACTTTTGGTTCAGTCATGCGTATCCTCAGTTAGAAACTGGGCGCTTGTTCGATATGTTTTATAACCACATATAACGTTGTTTCTCGCTTTATATACCGAGTGAGTTTCAGTTAGGCACATAAATATACCCTATTATCATCTCTGTGGTTGAATTACTTGTGTCTTCCATCCGATTATGTATGTTTTCGCGCCACATATAGAACATAATCCCTGGATTACATGTTTCTTGTTTTCTAGAATAACTTTTTTAGGATTCATCATTACCGTTTTGGCTCGGCATTTGAAGCAATATGCTTGCATATCCCCAGTACTCCTTTTTTGCAGTTACCAACAAATCTTATCGTGAAACATTCCTTGTCTCTGCTTTATAGCTATTAATGACATTGGCATCTGTGTCAGGAAGCCTTGGTGAAATATAAATCGGTCCGTTGCATACTGAGCATGTACCTCTATACAACTCCGGTTTACCGGTTTTCGAAATTACCAATGTGGGGGTTTCCACTAATCGGATCGTATCGCATACAAGGCAATGCCCGTGCATAACTGTACCTCCTGATATTTCACTACCATCTGATTCGGGTTTGGATAGGGGCCTTCAGATGAGACTCGATATCTTTGACACCAGGGTGCCATTCTTCATTTCTGTCTCTCTTTGCCAAAGATCATGGTTCAATCAGCTTTATGTTGCAGGGTCCAGCACAGTTGGCATTGGCCGAATTATCAGGGTAGGTTTAGAGACGCTTTCCACCACCTTGTTGGCCACGCTTCCAAAGGCCCAGTGACCGAATCCAGATTCACCATGAGTTGATATTGCTACCAGTCCAATATCATTCGACTCTGCATATTTGATGATTTCGTCGGCAGCCTTTCCTGCGGTTGATTCCCATCGGGCATTTACGCCAGTTGACCCAACTACTTGCATGATTGTCTCCAAGTATCTGTGTATGCCTTTCTGAGCTGCCACAACAACCCTTTGATGGTGCATTTCCCAATCTGGAACAAGCCCGGAAAGGACAAGTGCAGGAAGTTCAGCTGTCTCATTGACTCTTAACAATGTAATTTCACTGTCTGAACCTTCAGCAATACCAGCGGCGTATGAAATACATTCTTCGGAATATGCCGACCCGTCCAGAGGAACCAACGTTTTGTTGATTTTGTCAACTTCGCTGGTCATAGACATGGCTTTTATTAACAACAATGGTACATTGCACTCGTGCATCACTTTGCGTGTGACAGATCCAGCGGCCCAACGACTCACGCCACCATGTCCATGAGTTGACATGACAATCAGATCAAAATCTTCCTCTTCGGAGAAATTCACAATTCGATCTGCTGGATTCCCAAAGGCTGTGACCGGATAAACAGTAACACCCATTATTTGCAACTGGTGTGCTAGTTTATTGAGATAATGAACTTTTTTTAGCTCCGGAAGCCCCTCCAACGGGTAAACCAAGAATAGGACGATCTCGCTGCCGTGCTTTTTAGCGATAGTCTTAGCATACTGAACAGCTCTTTCGGAATACTCCGAGCCATCCAGCGGGACAAGTATTTTCTTATACGCTATTGCCCTCATTGTATCTCCAGCTTCTTCCTATGCCCAAAAATGGACCCTGACCTTAGCCAGAGTCTCTAAGAATGCCCAAATCTTGCTTGCGCAATCATGATGGTCAGAACCATACTCAATACCTTTCTCTTTGACTGAGTATCCACCTAACAAAAGTTCCTTGCGTAGGACCTCATGAGGACGATCAGCATCTTCTGATCTTATGTCTTTAAGGATTTCCAATACACGCTTTTCTTTACCCGGCTTCACAGCATACCGCACATTCATCTCTATGATCATGTTATGTGCCCTTCCTTTCTGGGTTTATCGGTATCAAGGCACCATTTGTCTAATGGTATCCACTGGTAATTCCTTGGTTTTAGACGTAACATTGACATCTGTTACACTCTACGAAATTAAGTTTAGCTCTTTGAGGTGAATGACTTCATCCGCTGTAGCGGCCGTTTTGATCTGTTCGGATGATTGAATTTTATGTGTCAATGTGGCTGATAGCTTCTAAGCCATATGCGCGTTATTTTTTAGGCATTATTCGCGGTAATGTCACTCAACGTTCACAACACTTCCGATAGTGTGCTAATATACTCACGAAACATGAAGAAGACAAGAATCCTCATAGCTGATGACCATCCTGTATTTCGTGATGGTATTCGAAAACTCTTTACTGAACACGGTAATCTGGAAGTTATCGGTCAAGCTGATGATGGTGAAGAAGCTGTCAAGCTGGCTGATGAGTTAGAACCAGATTTAGTGATCATGGATATCATGATGCCAAAACTCAATGGCATTGAAGCAACCAAACAGATAAAGGCTAGCCATCCTGCCACTGCTATCCTGCTGTTGAGTGGTTACAGTTACGATTCATATGTGATTGCAGCGCTCAAGGCTGGGGCAGCTGGATTCTTGACCAAGGGAGCCCGCAGTACGGAGTTGCTTGATGCTATCAATGCGATTCAACTAGGAGAACCGGTCCTAGATCCGACTCTCGCCTATAAATTAATCTCCCAATTAGTTTCCACTGATGATACAGAAGTCAGGCCACATCTTGAGGATTTGCGCGAACGGGAGATTGATGTATTGAGATTGGCAGCTAAGGGCATGACCAATAAATCAATAGCCGATGAACTGTTCCTTAGTAGCCGTACTGTCCAAACGCATTTCGCCAATATCTTCCGCAAACTGAATGTTAGTTCCCGCACTGAGGCGGTCCTTCGTGCGTTGAAGGAAGGTTGGATTTCCCCTGATGATTTACCGTAGTTCTTCTACTCTACACCAGATTAAATTGACCCGTTAGTTCATGTCAATTTTTTCATTATTACGAAAATGAGAAAACAAAAAAATATACCACATGTACATCAACGACTAGCTGCAATTGTTGAATCCTCCGACGATGCCATCATTGGTAAGACTCTGGACGGGATTATTACCGACTGGAATCCGGGAGCTGAGCGATTGTACGGATACTCTGCTGAGGAAGCTATTGATCATCCTATCTCTATGTTGTGCCTCGAACACCACACGGAAGATATTTCCGATATTCTGGATAAGGTTAAACAGGGTAAACGAGTGGCCCACTATGAGACCATTCGTGTCAAAAAGAACGGGGAACAAATTCATGTTTCATTGACAGTGTCTCCAATTTTGGATACTAAAAACCATATTATAGGCGCTTCAACTATTGCCCGCAATATAACCAGACACAAGCAGATCACAGAAGCATTAGCAGAGTCAGAGGAACGATACCGTTCCCTTTTTGAAAATGCCAGCGATGGCATTATTGTCTGTGATCTCGATGGCGACATCATCATGATAAATCAAGCAATGGCGAACTTGATTGGGGATAAGATACATAAGGTGAAAGGGATGAACATCGCACAGTTTCCGTCATTAGTAAGTTTTCAATCCCCTGTTGCAAGACAAAGGGGATTACTTACGAGTGAGAGCAAAGATACTGTTGATAGGCAAGAACTACGGATTACGCATAAAGACGGGACTGAGAGAATTGTCGAAACAGTGACGAGCGTAATGCACTTTGGGGGAGGGATGCCAGTTATCCAGTTCATATTGAGGGATGTGACCGAGCAACGGATGGCACATGAACTGATGCGAACCTATGCGGATCGAATCACACAAGCCCAAGAAGATGAACGGAAGCGCATTTCTCAAGAATTGCACGATGACACGATTCAAGGTTTAGCCAATTTGGGAATGGAAATAGATACTCTAATCAGTGTCAATCAGAAACCTTCCAATGGTATTTCCGCCAAACAAATAGAGGAATTGCGTACTAAAACAGAGATACTCTTGGAAGGTATACGTCGTATTACCCAAGGATTACGACCGCCAATGCTGGGCGAATTTGGGCTTGTTTTTGCTTTACAATGGTTAGTTGATAATACAAAAGCCCAAACGGGTATGGAAACGTATCTGAAAATCCTAGGTAATGAACGTCGGGCCTTGCCCGAAACTGAGACGATATTATTCCGTATTACCCAAGAAGCGCTTCACAATGTTGTAAAACACTCTGAAGCAACAAAAACCAAAATACAGCTTGAATTTGCTCCTCGGAAAACAACATTGAGTATTAGCGATAATGGCCAAGGCTTTGAGGTCCCAGAAACCATTGGTATGCTCGCCTGGTCAGGCAAGTTAGGGCTAGTCGGGATGCAAGAACGGGTCAGGTTTCTGGATGGTAAATTTACTTTAAAATCTGGTGCGGATAAGGGAACCACCGTGACTGTCGAACTTAAAGAATAAAAAAATACTTGGACAATAGACTCTCCCCATTCATTGGGAATCATTAACCACCCAATGGCACATCTTCGAGGGTGATTAAATTTTTCTTTAGTCCGTATACGACGGCTTCGGTTCTCGATCCTACCCCCAATTTCTTGAATATCTGTCTGAGTTGTCCTTGGACGGTACGTAAATTGACATCAAGAGCGTCTGCGATTTCTTTATTTGTCAATCCACGGGTCATTAATTTAAGAAACTCAATCTCTCTATCACTCAGTTCTCCGGTTGCATTTTGGCCTGAAGGTTTACCGGATTTAGTAATAAATCGGTTCAAGACTTTTTGGGCGATTGAGGGATGAAGTACAGACTCGCCATGATGAACTGCTCGCACAACGGCGATCAATTCACTGCTGTGAACTGTCTTGAGCAGGTATCCAGCGGCTCCTGCCTGAAGCAATTTAAAAACAAATTGATCATCATCGTAGGCAGAAAGTATCAATATGCTGACTTCTGGGCATACATACAGGTAAGATCATCGGGACAGACGCCCAGGCCGCTTTCTTTGGATTGATCGATGACGCGAAGCTGTGGGATGAGATTGACGGGGTGTTATTTCTGAAATCGTCACGCTGGTGGAACGAAGAGGGGCAGATAGTCAACCTGGCCATGCAACTTCTTCACGAAAATCATCAGGATAGGGCCCAAGAGATCATGGACTCAGGAGTAGGATATATGGCACTCAGTCAGATATATCAAATGTTTAACATAATAGCCGATGCGGCCAAAATTGTTGGGACTCAGAACCTGGACTCGCAGGCACTTTATGAGGCTGCGACGTCTTTCGCACTGACAATTGATGGTATTCAACGACACAGTTTCAACGAAACGAAGCGTGACTCGGTCGATTTTTATGCCATGTATGAGGCTAGAGCTGAAAGTGAAGATATATTCAGATTAAATGAGGAGTGGTTCCCTACTGTTCGAAAGCCATAGTTGACCTGTCCCCAAAAAAACTGATCCGTTTCAATATTAGACCCGGACTGATTCTGAGCCACGTCCAGACGACCAAAAACCAAGTCCTTTAGGAGCATTCTCGATTTACGATCAGGATTAGCTTCGGACAATGCCCTTTCGGAGTGGTTAAACAACAGAACCAAGGATCCGGGTGCACCGAGTTCTAAAGATGCGAGGTTCGCGTGTGGCTTGCTAACGTTTTGCTAACGGTTTTGAAGGAACATTGTTGTTTTTTTATATTGAAATATTCAATATAAAGGATCTATTATTACGATCACTCCCCTGAAGAGGCCCTATACGACCCCCATGGGAAAGGGATTACTCCCTTATCTTTTTGAATTTTAAAATTTCGAAACGCATTATTCGTCCCAAATCAGTGTTTTAATACTGACAAAAACGAATGAACAGACTGGTTTTAGGTTGTGGTTTGTGGCATTAAGCAACGCACTTCGAAGCAAACATATCCCAGTGGGATATCGATTTTTTTGAGCACGATCCTTCATGAATGAGTATAATCAGCTCATTGTCAGGCTATCCATTACTAGGTGTAAATATGGGAACATAAACGTTACATTTTGGCAGCCAAATTTGCGGAAAAAACATGATATTACATAAAAAAACAATAAAATGTGCGATTAGTCGATTGTTTTTAATTATGAAGTAGCTCCTGCTTGCGGATTAAGCGATGTTTTAGGGATACAATTATTTTGAATCTCTATAAAATTAACAGTGTGACCTGGTTTTAGCTACAACAGCCAATCTCATTTAAACCGTTGGTGCGTATTATATGTTTATAGTGCTTTTGTAAATGAAATAAAAAGCCGGGCTCTTATATTGGAACCCGGCTTTTCGCATATCAGTTTTTTTGATTTAAGTTCTATGCTTTGCCAATTCTGAACGTCTTTGTGCCGCACTTCGGGCAGACACCCTGGGTCGCCGGCTTACCGTTTTTCATGGTCACTTTCTTCGGATTCTTCATTTCTTTCTTGGCGCGGCATTTCATACAATAGGCTGTCATGTGGCACCTCCTCTTGAATTG
>JABMQN010000057.1 GCA_013203045.1 Chloroflexota bacterium | reverse complement strand
GTAAGGGTGGTTGAGATTCCGACTTCATTGAGTTGTTCGACAGACCGAATATTTATAGCACCATGCCACTCAATCATCTCGCGCATTCGCCCGCCCGAGCAACGGCTCGATGTGGAGAAGGTTTAGGGAGTATGTAAATTGAGACTTGAGGGGTGAGAGTGCTAGAAATTTAAGGGGTGATCCATGATGGACTTTCTGAGAAAAACAAGATTTTACAGGTATAGTTCGAAGACACCGCGTAAGTCACAATCTCAGAGAGACTTTGCAATCCATTCTTTAGGGGTATCTGTAGAACATTATTTGCATGCCATATTGTTTCTGGAGAGAGGGTTGGGATTTTACTTATCTCATTTAAGAATTTGTGCCAATCTTGGAATACGTTCGATATATTCATATCTTCTGGGGTCTCAAGTATCACGAGTACAGAGTGCATGTCTTACCTCCTTAAATCCTCGCTCCGAGGGAACCATCCCATGTGAAGATGATAACTCACGGGATTGCTCGGGCGGGCGAACAAGTATTATGCGGAACTCCGATGCTCCATATATCCCAATATTCCTGTTCCAATTAGATATAATATCGGTTCAAATTGACCACGCCAATTTCAGAAAAAGTTTGCATTCCGCATATCCACATAATGAACTTGACATAAAGTATAATGAGCAATCTATGCTTGCTGAATCGGTAAATGCATTGCCAATATACTATCCGACTCGCAGAGTAATAGTCAAGGCGCTAGCGTCGTGTCATGCGTTAAGTGACGGTAAGCTGATCTTTTGTCAGGGTTGGTTATGAAAGATTGTCAGATTACAGGCTGCGCGGGACTGACAGCAGAATAAGGTGGGGTGGGAGGACTGACAGCCGACAGCACACTAGCGACTATATGTGCCAGTCAGTTCACCGCGTGCCAGAACATGTTCTTCCATTATTGGATAAAGGATTTCTTTACTGGCACCAGCATCGATATTGAGAATAGTGTCCAGAGCATAAATCTTGAAAAAGTACAGATGAGTACTGCTGGGAGGGCAGGGTCCGCCGTATCCGGAATTCTTCCAACTGTTCTTACCATTACTACTTCCATCTGCCAGATTTGGAGTGGTGGGAATGGCCTCGGGTAAGGAACGTGTATCGGCGGGAATGTTATATATCAACCAGTGAACCCAGGTTCCCGAAGGTGCATCAGGATCATCGCATACCACCACGAAGCTCTGAGTACCCTCAGGAGGCTCGCTCCATCTCAATGGTGGCGAGATATCTTTCTCATCGCAAGTGTATTTTGTGGGTATTGTTTTACCGTCTCGAAAAGCACTGCTGGTAAGGCTAATTGACATAAACTCTTCGCCTTCCGGGGGTTCAATAGTGATATCATCATCTCCGTCACCACATCCAACCAAAAGAGAGGCGAAAAGAATCAGAACTAAAATCGATTGTAAAAGAATGCGTCGATCCATGAATCTATCCCTCCTTAACCGTCGTCCTTGTTTTGAAACGTTCCGGCACTCTCGATATCTTATCTTTTCGGTAATCGTAAAAAACCATGCCGGTCTTAACCAGAGCGATCTGATTCCCTGTTTCCTTGTCTGTTATCCGGTACGCGAAATCGCAACCATTCCGGGTGAAATCCTGTACTGCTATTTCGATTACCAGTGTCTGTCCGTAAAAAGCTTGCGACTTATAAATAATCGCAGCATCCGCCATGATGTATGAAAGGCCCTCGATATCTTTCTCGTCATATCCGAGGTGTCCCAGAAACCTTACTCGGGCTTCATGAGCGAATGGAAGGATGGAATCGTGCCCCAGATGAGCACCATAATTTAAATCATCGATTCTGATGGGGATCTCTGTTGAGAAATGAAATTCCTCCGGGAGATTCAGTTTAACTCGTGCCATTTATTATTCCTCTCACCCGGCCGTACCGAAACGAAAACCACATAGGTCACACTCAGCGCTCTTTGCGGTAAATCTAAGGATAAATGTAACTATTTTGAATCGTCTGCATACAAATGCCGAACATCCTCGTGAGAAAATTTACCTACTGATATGACCATTTTAAGAGCATCATCTACGGACATATTGGTTTTTATCACCTGATCTTCAGGCAGAATCTGCAGGAATCCCGATGTGGGATTGGGTGCAGTTGGAACGTAAATATTAAGAACATTTTTGCCCGATTCATCGGTAGCTTTGCTAGTGACTAAAGCGGGAGTGAAAGTTCCTTTCCTGGGGAATTCGATAAATACCACCTCAAGAAAACTGCTTGACTCTTTTCTGGAGAAACTTTCGAGGATTTGTTTGATGCCATTATAGAGTTCACGGACTACCGGTACTTTCGAGAGTTGATACTCCATGAACCGAATGATATTGCGACCGAAAACCCTGCTGCCGATGACTCCGCAGACAAGGATGAGAAATAAAGTGGCGGCAACTCCGATCCCTGGATATGAGCGCCCGAATATATCTTCAATCCATGGATTCAGGATGTTATCGATTGTGTCGAATGCCCAATACAGAAGCCACAGGGTAAGAAAGATAGGGATAAAAACCAGAAGGCCGGTGAAGAAGTAATCTCTTAGATCAATTAATGCCTTGCGGAGAGTGGATTTAATCTTTTCTTTCATAGTGAACCAACGCTGGTAGAATGTCTGTTTATGCACACTTTAGGTATAGAAGAGGATTTTGTCAATATTGTTTGCTGTGGAATGCTACATGATTGCTGCTAAAGTAGACCAGCCGAAATCCTGTACTCCGCCGCCTTCCCCGGTCAGGGGATTATAGTATTCTCGAAACCCGGAGTGTTCGACAAGGTCCCTGCTTGCTTGCGATATAGCATCCGCCAGTTCCACGTAACCGTGTTTTCTCAGTCCCTCAGCTATGAACCAGTTTGTATTGATCCAGGTCGGCCCGCGCCAAAGGTACGTACGGGATGCAGGTTTGAAGTGACGGCTGTTTTGGGGAACCGACGGAACAGGGTATTTGAGCCAGAACTCATCGGGGTTTGTCAGATGGTCCACCAAAGCTTCGTAATCATCTTTGGGAATGTGCGTCAGGGCTAGAGGCATGAGACAGGAGACGCTGGTATCTCGAAGCAGATTTCCTGTACTTACATCGATATCATAATATAGACCGGAAGTGGCATCGTGGCACTCATCGAGGATTGCTTTTGATATGGTTTCACTGTAGGAATGGCAGCTATCTGCTTTATAGTGATCGTCATTGGCAGCGAACAGTGTCCCCAGTGCTTCGAGTCCCAGTGCACAAACCGTATTAAACAGTACTTCCCTGACGTTAAAATACCCTCGATTAGCGATCTTTTCCGGATCGAATTTGAGACGTGCCATGCGCATTTCTGAAGTATAGAGTACGAAATAGTGTCCTAATGGCAGTTTGGCGAACGGACCCAGCATCGGATCGAAAGCGGGTTTATGGTCGAGCCCCGATTCCCAGGGGGAAAAAATCGATACCAGATTAGAATCTCGAAAACGGCGTCGAGTTGCCAGCCATTTGAAATGCAGTTCCAGGGGAGGGAGAACCTGTTTCAGAAATCTCTTGTCTTCTGTTTGTTGCCATATTTCTTTTGCGGCAAGGGCGACTACCGGCGGTTGCACGAGTGGAGATCTACTGGGATATGGCCAGTAGAATCTAAATAATCGATTAGAGATCGAAGCCAAACTGTGGTCATGGAATATGATGTGTGGCAGGGTGCCATCGGGAAGCATCTTTCCAAGGAGCGTAAGGATCTCTTCCTTGGCAAGTTCAGGTCTACCCAGATGGCAGTTGGCGATCGCGTGAAATGAAGAATCCCATGACCATTGATGGGGGTATTTCTTTCGTGAGGGAGCCGTATAATAATAGCCCTTACCTCGCTTGGCGTTGGCGTCGAGCAGACGTATAGCTTTTTCCTGTATCGATGTCATTTCAAACTCTGGAGTGCGGAAGTTTTGCTTCCGCTACATAATGCGCAAGTTTAGCTTGCGCACTCCTGAAATACCTACGATCCACCCACCAGGCATTTCCTTATACGAATGTGCGGACTGCCGTTCGAAACGGGCAATGGACTCTGTCCGCCTTTTCCGCAACCACCGCCTTCGTTCATATCCAGATCATCTCCGATAGCATCGATGTTTTCCAGGGTGGTGAAAACATTCCCTGAGAGCACCACCGGGCGCATAAGCTCGGCGATCTTTCCATCGCGGATCATATAAGCTTCACCGGCGGAAAACGTGAACATCTCCATTGAGGTCATTCCTCCGTACCAGTTGCGGGCATAAACTCCTTCTTTGATGTCGGCGATCATATCCTCGAACGACGTTCCGTTCGGTTCGATGTAGGTGTTGGTCATGCGTACGATGGGCTGGTATTGATAACTGATAGCCCGGGCGTTGCCGGTTGGTTGTTCTCCCATCTTGCCAGCCGTCTCGCGAGAGTGAAGTCGGCCTTCCAAAATACCTTCTCGGATGAGATAAGTTATTGAGGCAGGGGTACCCTCGTCATCGTATTTGTAGCTGCCGCGCAGATCGGGTACGGATGCACCATCGATAATATTGAGATGTTTCTCGCCAAACTTTCGGCCCAGAACCATAAGTTGCTTCATTTGGTCGTTTTCATAGACGAAATCTGATTCCGAAAGATGCCCGAAGGCTTCATGCACAAAAACACCGGCGAGAATCGGATCACAGACTACGGTATATTCTCCGCCTTTGACCTGTGGCGCGGCGAGCAGTTCAGAGGCGCGTTGGGCCATCTCACGAACCTGATCATGCAACGTTTCAACAAATCCAAATTCTCCCAGACTACCCAGGCTCAGATGGGCTTGCTGAACGTCTGTACCATCACGGGCAACCACTGCGAGGCGGATAGTAACATCCGGGCGAATTTGCTCGATATAGCTGCCCTCCGAGCTGGCGAATATCTTCTTTTTGCGGGAATCGGAATAACCGACACTCGAAGTCTGCACCTTTGGTGCACTCCAGATAATATCGTTGTACTGGTCCAGAATATCCTTCTTTTGAGCCAGAGGAACAGTGGTGGGATCTTTCTTGACCTTGACTTCATCGAAATCGACAACCGGTTCAACAGGAGCAAGCTGGCTTGTTTCTTGCCCTACTAGTCGGGCTTGCTTCACTGCGAGAGCTACCTTCTCCTTTAGACCGTCGAGGCTGTTGAACGAAACGAATCCCCATCCGCCTTTGACCAGCGCCCGGGCATTCCCGCCTAGTCCGGTGGTTCGCCCGATATCTTCTATTGTGCGGTCGCGATACTGAATTCGGGCAGACTCGGTCTCTTCGATCCTGATCTCTATATAATCGGCATCGTGCCCTTTCAATGCTGATTCGATTTTCTCACGCATAGTTTCCTCCGGCATCTCTCAGGTGCTTTGCATATGGGATTGTACTACAAATAGAACAATGAATGACAGCCCATGAGAACAGATTGCGTGTAGAAAGTTAGAGCCCCAACGACAAATTATCGAGCTTCTTCCACCTCAGTCCAATTGAGTGATGGCGGGTTTCCTGCAGGCTCAAAAGTGACGTGGATGGACACATGACCGCTGATGTCAGTCACGTCATAGTACAAAATGTTCCACTCTTCAAGAGTGATCGACAGATAGGGCTGATAATCAAAAATGCTTGTTATTATTGCATTAACTGGAATGGCTACAGCTATGATATTTTGAGCATAATAGGGCTGAGGATCACAACCTATGCTGATGAATCGATCTGGTCGATTATTATCTCGGCAATTAAATATGATGCATAATAGAGATAAATATGGCATAATGAATATATGGAAAAGAGAGATGCCAGAAAGTTAAGTAATGATGCACAATATGAACTCCGTTGTTGCGTTATACG
>JABMQN010000056.1 GCA_013203045.1 Chloroflexota bacterium | reverse complement strand
CAGTGCGGATAAGTGGATAACCCGAAAGATCAAGCGACCCGGTTGGCAAATTTGGCTATTTGCTCAAAGAGATCGGACCGTGCTTTTACCATCCTTTCTGCAAATTCGTTGTCGCTCATGGAACAGGCGACCGTATCCAGCCTCTCAAATATGATTCCCGGACGCAAGAGGGTCCCGGAATCGGGCAAAGATTTCAGTTTTTCAAAGGGTGTTCTCACCTCCTCATAAGGATATCGCTTTCGGATTCTTCCCTTCGCATCGATAGTGGACACCGGGAAGAAGCAGGGACGATGGAAGTTGATGTAAGGATTAAGGAATTCCTGATGGTATCGATTGAGCAGATCGGCGCATTGCTGGGGAATATGGGCATAGCCCAGCTGCTTACGGATCACCGATCCGTTCTTGGATTCCACCAGGGCATTGTCGTTGGTATGTCTGGGGCGGGATTTGGTGAAACGGATCAGGAGCTTGTTGAGCAGCCTGGCCGCGTTATGATTGATAAATTCGGACCCGTTGTCCGAGTGAAAACCCAGAATGGGAAAAGGGAACTGGCCTAACAGGCTTTCCAGAGCGGGTATCAGGTAAGCCTCGGAGATCCCCTCCACCGATACCACGATCTCCCATTGGGTTACCTCGTCCACGGCATTGATGTGGTAGACCCCTTTTCCCCCGTTTAAATCCCCTTGATGGACGGTATCCACCCGGATATGGCCCGGAATTCCCTTCGGCTCAGGCTTCGCCCGCTCCCCGATTCTCGGAGTCACCGGCCGCGTTTTGGTGTACCGGCAGGTGACTTCCCGATAGCGTCGGGTTCGTCGCAGATTGTACAGATGCGCCACGGATATTCCGCAGATGTTCTGGTATTCCGCATGACTATAGACCTGCCACTCCCTTTCCAGAATTCGTTTGGTGGCCGGGCCACTCATACACCCATGCAACTCGTCCGTCCTGGCCAGTAACTCGGTATCCGCTTTCGTGTACTTTGCGGTAAACCGATTCCGGCGATATTGCTTCGTCCGTACCTTTCCTTTTTGCTGGTATTCACCAATCAAGCGGCACACCTGGGCTCGGGAATAACCCGTCACCAGCCTTAAATATCCCCGAATTACCCCTTTCTCCTTTCGATTGATCGTGCCATATCGAAACCGCATCAGCACCGACTCAACCCATTGATACTTCTCTTCCTGGCTTACCAGCTTCAACTCCAGCCCCTCCCTCCCCTGTATAAAAAGCCGAACTTGTTCGATTGTCTTCATTCCTGTGTCGTTCATGATCAGCTGCATGGTTTCGATCATAAACAAGTCGATTAACGTTTTTCGGGCTCATCTTGTGTTAGAAACAACCTCCTCTTTCAGGCTCATCTTGCATTGGAAGAGACTCATCCTTGACAGTTTATTCATCGAGGTATATTATTTGGTCGATTGCTGCGCCAACGTAGCGTCAACCCATCGCCCAATGGGTTATTTACCCTCGCTAGCTTACCATTATATTTAGGAGGAAGCGATGTCTTTTTGCAGCAAGTGCGGTAAAGAAAATCTTGCGGAAAGTCGCTTCTGTAGGTTCTGTGGTGCGGCTCTGTCTCAAGGTAACGATACTGCATTACAAAACAAAGCCCCATTTCCTTCAACCGAAAAGTCACTCTCAATTTCCCCAGCAATAATAGCATTGCAGGCAATACTGGTTTTTGGCATTTGCGCTCTCATTTCCTTCCTGCTCGGATCCATCCTGGGGTGGCCTGCACGAGCAATTAACGATATATTACCGGACCATACCTGTGCAGGTGTGCAGACGAGATCATGGGACATGTACTCCTGTTCTCTCGAAGCTGGGCTTTTAGCGATGGCAGGCCCCGCAATTCTGATGGTAATCATATTCCTGCTGCGAAAACCGCTGACCAGGTGGATAGGACGTCTGATCCCTATGCTCCCGGAAATGACTCGGTTTCTGGTGCTCCCCATCGTGGCAACAGTTATTTTTACGATCGTCTGGGCTGGTTTTCATGAGGACACATGGAGCCAAACAGGAATCCTTCCGCAGAAAATTTTCCCGGCAGTTATTGGGCTCTTTACTTATGTTGTAGCCCGCTTTGGGCCCGGCATACACCATACATGGAAATCCTTTTTTGAAAACAGAGACAAGTGTCCCAAGTGGATACGCTTTGTGGCGGTTCTTGCCATCCCCATGATGATCTCGGTAGCAGCTACCTATCAGGAAAGTGTGAGCCAAGAGGCTTTAAAGGAGCAGTTTATTGTATTGATAGCTCTTGTTGTGTCGTATATACTCATCTCACCCCGTATCAAAGCGGCATCAACAGGAGAATCGAGCAGTGGCAAAGTTGGTCATCTGCAGACTGGTGGACATGCCACTCGCAATTTGGCTTTGATCATGGGCGGATCTGCGCTAACAGGCATCTTATTTGATCAGTATCTTATGGACATAGCTTTGGCCGACTGTAGCTCATCAGAGCTCGACTGCACTCAAACGGCTGAGATGGCCGGGTACAATGCTACAACAGCTACTGGTAGCGGTGTTATTGGGGCAGCATCTGTTGGACTGGGAACTCAGATAGCCTCGACCACTGCCAGCACAGCCGGGGGATTAGCGGGAGCAACCGTGCTTCCTGATAGCGGTGGTGGATTAACCGGGGCAACAGCAGTCCCCGTCAGAGATTCAGTCACGGTGGTGAGAACGACCACTAATGAGCAGGGCGATACAACTTATCATTACAGCGATGGCACAACAGGGATTCGGCACAGCGACGGAAGCTATGATCATTATGATCCCGCTGATGGCTCAATAACCCATCTGGAACCTACTGAGTCTCCTCCTGATCCGAAGGAACGCGTAAGGATTGATGATCCTGCTCACTCTGAGATGGCCGATGAGATAGCTGAAGAGATTCGCAGGATTGACATAGCATATGAGGCTGACCCATTAGACTTCGTTGAACATCCAGATGGCAGTCGTATCTATCCTGATGGCGCTACGTATCGCTTTGATAGTGATGGCCATATAACATCGATTGATAATCCAGATCATACGACCGATTACTATGACAGCAGTGGCAATAAAATATCGACCAACAACTATGATTCCAACGGCCATAAGATTAGCACTGATTACTATGGTGCTGATGGTCAACAGCGTATCCAGACTATCCACTACGACCTGGAGGGAAATGAGGCAAGAGTTGATTACTATGATGGGGATGATTCTGGTAGTGATAATCCTGAGTGAGAATACGCTGTGATACCAATGGATAAAGGCACGGTAAGACTCTGAAGGAGTACGGAGTTTTGATATGAAAGCGCCAATACGTAGACTGGTTTGCAGTAAATGTGGTAAGGGCAACTTTGGCATACAGACCCATTGTGTCCATTGCCAAGCTCCACTTCCTCCTTTTGAGATGCCACACTTACAGGAATCATCACATCTCTCCACTGATATCTCATTGCCGCCTACCATCGCAGCTTCATCACCAACCGTCAACAAATGCTCATCCTGCGGCATAGACAATAATGCAGAAGCACAGTTCTGCAAGAATTGCGGTGTTAAGCTGGCTCTACAACCACTACCTGAGTCATCCACTACCGCAAAGCCAGCCTTCTGCTCCAAATGCGGTTCCGCTCTGAAACCTGAGCAGAATTTCTGTGTAAAGTGCGGCTATCATGTGTAAGAAATGAGGTAAAGTGATGAATAGAATCAAAGGTATCGTAGTAAAATCGTTACTTGGCATGATTGTATTCGGGGCTATTCTTGCCGGTACGGCATATGCGGCTGGTTCGTTCGATACAGTCGATGACGACAGAAGCATGGCTTGCTGCAATGATGGGGTAGATAACGATTGCGATGGCTTGGTTGACTGTGCCGATTCTGACTGTGCCGATATTACGGTATGCAGATGTATCGACGCTGATGGTGATGGCTACTATGCAAACATGGATTGCGGAACGGAGTTAGACCCAGATGATGATAATGCCAATATCAATCCTGGCGCAGATGAAATCTGTGATGACGGGATTGATAACAATGGTAACAGACTTATTGACTGCGCTGACTCTGCCTGCGAGGACCATCCCGAATGTGTGATCACATGGTACGTTTGGTATGCTAACAACATGTCGTTGAAACCGGTTATGGTGGGTACGAATAAAGGCTTTGAGAGGGATACTCTATGCAGCAGCTATCCCGGCGGAGGGATGAGCCCCACGCTGATGGTTGAAAAGGTAGCTATTGTCAGCGATGCTGCAACCAGGGAAGAGGCTATAGCAGACGCTTGCAAGCAATTCGACAACATAAGACGTGTACCAGGAAGCTCTACTTTCGTCTTCTCGAATTGGCTTGGGGACCTGGGTGGGGAGAGACATGACCTTGATGAGTTGGGTGGATGTGAGTAGCGGAAACGACTTTATGACAGCAAGCAATCTTGGTTTGTTTCGTATTCAGCAATCAGAGGTCGGATATTCAAATGCTCTCTCCCGGACCAGACCTCGCTTCCCTTGCCTAATTCCAGGTTCCACATATAATGCTTTGGTCTTGACTGAAATATATCAAAGAGTTAATCTAATTCCACAGTTACTACATTTGGCAGTTATCTACGAATTTAAGGGGGCAGAAAATGAAAACAATTTCTGTTGCGATATCCCTGTTCTTGACAATCCTTACCATCTCTATATTCCCATTCTCATACCCCGGCAATCCCGTCTCAGCTCAGTCCGGCTCGAGCATCGTCCTGTATGATAACGATGCCCGCAACTTCAGTAATCCACCAGATGTATTTGCTTATGCTAATACCGAACACACAACGGCGCCTTCGGAATTTGTAATCACTGCAGGTGGCTCAATCTGGCGATACAACCAATGGATTACTGTATCGGACGCTGATGGTTGGATAGAGGCTCGGACTACAGTAGCCACAACCTCGGTTGGAGTACAGTTCTGGGGAGACGGTAACGATGGCTGGGCAACCGTTTATATCGATGGTGTGGAGATTTGGACAGGTGATACACGGGGTTCTGATAACCAGTATCCCGGTGGTGCCTTCGTCAAGTATTTGCAGGTTTCAGGCCTTGCCAACAGCACGCATACTATTCGGGTGGAGAGCGCTTTGGGACAAGATGTGACCATATTATTCTTTGGGCTTGGCGAAGTGGCTGATTCAGGAGTGGTCACAGGTGACAGGATGGTGGCATATTACCCCTTTGATGGCGATTATCAAGATCATTCCGGTAATAGCAATCACGGAACACCCAAGGGAAACATGACGTTCTCCTCCGGTAAGTTCGGTCAAGGAGCCAGTTTTGATGGTGCCAGCTTGATTGAAGTGAATGACAGTAATTCCTTAGACCTTTACGATGGATTCACTTTTTCTGTATGGCTTTACAAGGAAGATGCCGGCGCCGGGGGATGGTCTGTCGTTATGTCCAAAGGTGAAACGAGCGCTCTTGATAATAACGCCTCCTACAATCTGGCCCACACCCAGAATGGGAAATACCTGCTCATTCGGCTCGCGCAGGGTAATACTCATCATGACCTGCATTCAACGGCAGAAGTAAGTTTCCAGTCCTGGCAACTGGTCACAGTCACTTGGGATGGGACAACTATCAAGTTTTTTGTCGATGGTGTCTTGAAGGATTCTATGAGTTGGAATGTACCCCTGACTAACTCTGGGGCCAAGCTGCTCATCGGGAATGATCCGCCTGGATTCAATGAGTATTTCCGGGGTATTATGGATGATCTTCGAATTTATAATTATGCGATAAACCAAAGCAAAATTAGCGATCTGCGTACGACGACACCTACATCGGCCCCCAGTTCAACACATACTCCTTCCCAGGGTATGTGCGACATTGTTGGTACATGGCAATGGATCAACGGTGATACTGTCCATATACACGATGATGGAACAATGGAATCCGTACGGGGCATTTCCGGAACATGGCGCTCTATTGGCAATAGTGTATACGAACTGGAATGGAGCAATGGCTTCACTGATACGTTGACTATATCATCTGATTGCCAAAGTTTAAGCGGCCATAATCAGTATGGTGGCAGCGTTTCGGCTACCAGAATAAGCGATGGTGATACTGGTCCCAGCGAACCGGGCACGTCTATTTCCGAGCCGACTTCCACTGCCACATCACCCCCCACTTCTACTTCGTCCGGGGATGTACCTGTGGCAGGCCTGGTAGCTTACTATCCGTTTGATGGAGACTATCAGGACTATTCCGGAAACGGGAACCATGGCAATCCTAAGGAGAACATGAGTTTTACCACGGGTTCGATCGGACAGGGGGCGCGTTTTGACGGTAGCAGCTTTATAGAAGTTAATGATAGCAATTCCCTCGATCTCTATGATGGTTTCACTTTTTCAGTGCGGCTCTATAAAGAGGATGCGGGTACCGGCGGATATGCAGTGATATTTGCCAAGGGAGATACCTCTGCACTCAATGACAGCGCTCCATATGGACTCGCCCACACCATTGACGGAATGCATCCGTTGGTTCGGATGATAAAAAACAATGCATACCGGACATTCTCGCCAACGGCTCAAACCGACTTTGGAAAATGGCATCATCTGGTAGTTACATGGGATGGGACCACTATCAAATACTACATCGATGGTGTGGACAGAGGTTCCCATACCTGGGAAGGGCCTCTCCCCAGTGCAACGAGCAATCTACTGATCGGGAGTGATCCTCCGGGAGACACTGAGTACTTCCGCGGCATTATGGACGATTTCAGAATATACAATCACGCCCTCTCCCCAAACGAGATCGGAGCTCTTTCCACGGCAACAACAACACAGACAATTCCTCCCACCGGCACCTCCCCTTCCCAACCAACCGATGGTGCAACTACTGCTCCCTCAATACCCACGCCGGCGCCAGCCGGGGTTCCTACATTGACATTCGAGTCTCGTAGCAAAGCTCAGGGGAGCAGTGTGCAGATCCCCCTGACTTTGAGCGGAGTGCAGGAGCCAATTGGCAATATGGATCTGACACTGAGCTATGATACCTCCGTTTTGCAGGCAACTGAGGCAATCAAGGGCAGCCTGACCGGGAATTCCATCTTTGACTACAACATTCTGGATGGCAAGATATTGATAAGCATGGCGCATAACCAGGGGTTCAGTGGGGATGGCTCGGTGGCCTATATCAGGTTCAATGTTATCGGTGCTGAGGGTTCCTGGTCTCGGCTTGGTATTGATGACCTCTCAGCAAACCGGTCGAGTGACCTGGCATCGATGAACATAGAGACCATCAACGGGGTATTTGCTGTGCTGAGTATCGAGGAAACAATAGCGGACTGTGATGGTGACGGTAAAATAAGTGTGGTAGACGCTTTGTGCGCCCTGCAAATGGCAGTGGGTAAAAAAGCGGAAGACCTTTCGATGGATATCAATAATGATGGAAAAGTGACCTCACTCGATGCTCGTCAGATACTGGCACTCGCCGTTGCTTCAGGGGCGATTGACACTGCATACGAAGGAGAACTCGCAGAATTGGTGGCGGAATTAGAAGCATGCGAAAACTGTGTCGGTTCAGGGATTGAGGTGCTTGATACAAACAGCGATGGCACAGACGACAAGTGGCGATATTCTCTGATAGAGAGCGAAGTGGAGGAAGGGTTGTTCGCCCAGGAAATTTTCGAACTGGAACAGACGACTGCAGGGATGCAGGGCACGATTATCGTGACTCTCGAAAACAGGGGCGATATAGACTATCTTGATTATGAATACCTGGTTGAGATACCCAAATCATTTGCAGAGACAGTAGATGAGCTCGAATTGCCCGATTCATTTGAGGTGACCGATCCAGATCCGGCAGGGAAAGGTAAGGCCGATTGTCCCAAAGGTAGTAAGGTATCCTGGAATTTCAAGAAAAACGATTGGGTACATAATTATGATCAATTCATAAAAGATGGAGTATTATCACAAGCAAAACAGCAAGGTAATTACAAGGACAGGGTTAAATATGTTCTACAAATGGCATTAAAGCACGAAAAGCCTGATTATTGTGACTTAATAGATAAAGGATTACTAGGTGACGTTCTTAGTGATACTGAGGTGCAACAATTAAAAACATATATTCAAACCCAAGCGAAACCGCGGATTAAAAAGTTTATCGACGAAAAACTCAGCGGCAAAACCGCTGCTGGGTCTAGTGGAACGGGTAGCACCGGGGGGTCCGGTGGTGCAAGCGGAGGTGCTGGTACAGGGAGCACGACGACCAGCACAGGCACCTCTGGCAGAAATCCCGGGGACTATGGAATGAAGTGTCTCCCTGGTGATGTATGTAATGAAGGAGAATGCCAGGACGGTATTTGCATTCATTGTGGAAGCTGGGGAGAGCCTTGCTGCTACGAACAGGATCCTGGAGGAAAATGCACTGACTTCGGATACGACCCGCCAGCATCCTGTAATGGCGGTTACTGCTATCACGAGAGCGATGACTGTGGTCACGTGGGTTACAAGGCCTGCGATAGAGATGGGCAGAAATATTGCTATGATGGTGTTGTCGATGTAACCAGTTCGGGAACTCTTACGTTATGCATCGCTTGTGGAGACTATAAGCAACCTTGTTGCCAGTATACGGACCCTCCTTGTGATTATGGAAAGTGCAAGACCAAGGATGGAACAAAAGATGTTGGCTATCCTCATGTAGGTGGTATTTGTAAAGATACTACTGCAAGTGGCACGCAATCGGGTACAGGTGCTGGTAGTGCCTCTTCAGACACAGGAGGTAGTTGTGGTGGTTGTGGGGATCCATGCTGCGATACCGCTGATCCATGTAGTCCCACCAAGGATGGTTTGAAAAGAGAGTGTGTAGAAGGGCAGTGCCGCGTAACTGAGAAAACAGCACAAGAGTATTGTGATAAATTCAATTATGCTAATTCAGAGGTTAAAGATGAATGTACAGCCATTTGCGATAACTTTTGATGAGAGAAGATGGGAAGGTATCATCGCTGGATGTAGATAGTGACTAGCTTGCATAATGGGGGGATCTAACATGAAAAAGTGGTTGATTGTTGGTCTGATAATCGTGGTTGTCCTGATTGTGGTTCTGGTCATAGTTCTCGGAGGAGGGGGCGGTGGTGGAGATAGTGACAGTGAAGTGAGGGTCTCCATCAATTTCCAGTCTGCTAGTAACGTAGGTAGCGTCAGCATCGAATTGACCTATGACTCAACAGTGCTTGAGGCAACCGATGTGAAGTCAGGGGAACTGGCCAGCAATGCCATGATGGAATACAATATCGATAATCCCGGTTTAGTGATTATCGGAATCGTCGATTCCTCCGGGATTAATGGTGATGGTGTGGTGGCGGAGTTAGGATTCAACGTCGTCGATGCTGACGGAACAAGTCCATTAACATTGGATACAGTGGAAACCCATGATGCCACTACCCTTATCGATATCATCAACGAAACCTCTGATGGAAGCTTCACAGCGAAGGGGAACACGGTCATCGCTCCGGTTGTGAGATTCGCTGAATAACTGGCTTGTCGTCATATTAGAAATTGCATCCTTTTTTTAGGCCGATTGTCCTTTAATTTATGCTGTTCGTTTATAGCATTAACCAGTCAGGAATACGTCACCTCTTTCGCATATTACCGTAGGACCCCTCATCAGCTTTCCGTATACTTTTGAACGGAGGGAACACAATGGTTTTGATATTTGCAACTGGTCACGTGCCAAGCGTATAATAGCTTCGATTCGGTTTCCAAACATGATATCTTATCGTTGATTACGTTGGGATGCCTGGATTGAATGTATTGAAGATGACGAGCCATATTAAATACATACGTTGGGTTTCAGAGGTTTGCCAGGATTGTTCATTTGAAGGGGGTTGCGATGATCTCACTACAAAGACTCACTCTCATTACGGTTTTATCAATCGCGGTTCTAATCTCATTTTCGATCATCTTCTCTGCAGAAATACCACAATCAGCATCGGCACAGGGTAATTACAATTTCTCAGGCCGAGTATATTCAGGGAATGTCGGGGACGAGAATAATCCACTCTCCGGAGTAACCGTGGCAGTGTATGGAGCAAACAATCCCTACCCGGATCCTGGCAATTTCATTGCATCCACAACTACAGGTGCTGATGGGTGGTATGGGCTTGAAGCCTCGTCCGGTTATGAGTTTTACAGTATTCGGGAGACCGATCCGTCAGGGTACCAGTCACAAGGTGCTACCTCAGTGAGCGGCACAGTGCGAACGAGTAACTGGATTGAATACGTCGTTCCCATTGAAGGCAAGACTCTGACGGGTAATAAGTTCTGGGATTCCGCTCCAGCAGCACCTTCACCTACACCCACGCCTGAACCTTCTCCAACACCGGATCAAACACCGGATCAAACACCCACCGAAAGATGGTGTTGTATCAATTCAGAAGTAATGTATATCCCACAAGAGGTTTGTACGGCAGAAGGCGGCCAGATGTTTACAACTGAATCGGAAGCGATCGTATCATGTCAGGTTGAGCAGCCCTCGGAGGGGTGGTGTTGTTTGAACGGCGATGTGTTCCCTGCACCTGATTCCGTGTGTCAGGAAGAAGGCGGGTTGTTTTCCACTTCCGAAGGAGAAGCTACTAATTCATGTCAGGGTGATGAGCCTTCAGAGGGGTGGTGTTGCTTAAATGGAGACGTTTTCTATGGTCCCCAGGAACCTTGTTTGCAAGAAGGCGGGATTTTCTTAGCAACAGAAGACCAAACAATTGAAGCTTGCCAGTCTGAGACGCCAAGAGAAGGTTGGTGCTGTTTAAATGGGGGAGTCTCGTTTGCTTACGCTCAAACCTGTATCGAGGAAAGAGGGGCATTTTTCGATACTGAAGAAGATGCCTGGGCCTTCTGTGAGACCGGGCTACTAGTTGAAGGCTGGTGCTGCTTGAATGGGGACGTCTTCCCGTGCCCGGACGGAGTATGTGAGGAGGTCGGAGGATCGTTTTTTGATACCTCTGATGAGGCTCTGGATAATTGCCGAGTGAATGTATCTCAGGAAGGATGGTGCTGCTCGAACGGAGATATTGTTTCATCTTCGGGAGAGGCGTGCGTTGCAGAAGAGGGATCGTTCTTTGAGGAAGCGGGTGATGCCCTAGCTGTCTGCGAAGAGACATTCTCACCGGACGGGTGGTGTTATAACGATGGAGACGTTTTCCCAAGTCCGGGCGGAGTCTGCGCTGCTGGAGGAGGCTCTTTCTTCGATTCTGCCGATGATGCGGTAAAACACTGGGGAATCCAAACTCCCGGTCCGGTAATCTCGGATACGGTTCCTCCGGAAGATGTTACCCACAAAGACGATATGGACGGTGACGGCATTTTCAATGATCAGGATGACGATATGGATGGGGATGGAATAAAAAATGATGACGATAATTGTATGAAGGTTTATAACCCGAACCAAAAAGATCGTGAAAAAGGATGTCAGAAGTTTATGGCCGGGCCTTCTCCGGCAAGTTGGTGTTATGAAGGCGATGATGTCGGTGATGCCTGCGATAACTGTCCGGACGATTACAACAAATACCAGACCGATTGGGATGGTGATACAGTTGGAGATGCCTGCGATAACTGCTCATCGAAGAAGAATACCAATCAGACAGATTCCGATGGGGATAAGATCGGCGATGCCTGCGACAACTGTATAAAAACAAGTAACTACGATCAGACAGACTATGACACCGATAAAGTGGGAGACGCGTGCGATAACTGCATCGATTCTTTCAACCCAAATCCTGATCAAAAGGATTCAGATAAAGACGGAATTGGCGACCCATGTGACGTATGCCCAAAGGCAAACGATAAAACGGATACTGATAAAGATGGTGTTCCGGATTGTAATGATAACTGTCCGGGTGTGAAGAATCCCTACCAACATGGCGCTTGGGGGAAAAAATGGCAGGACGATCAGGACAATGACAATACGGGAGACGCATGCGACTGTGATGACGGTGTTTGGGGTCCTAGCGAAAAAGGCGTGGATTGTGGTGGTCCGTGTACTAAGTGCGGCTATGTTGCTATAAAAGGAAGAATCTTGTACGAAGAGGCATCATCGGATGGTAAAACATCGGCCGGTTTCAAGCCGGTTCGCTTTGGGAAATTCCAGCTAAGACTCGGTAAAGACTATCCTTTCACAACGCAAGCTTCACTTGTTAAATCGGCCACTGACAGCAATGGATATTTTAATATCGTAGTCGCCAGAAACAGTATTAAGTCGGCGTACGTTTTCCTGGGGAATCCCACAGATCTTTATAGCATCAACTATGCTGTGAGATTGGCGAAGGATCTGGATGGATGTAATGAGTATATTTCTTGGCATGGGAAAACGTTTGAGATTCCTAAGACCGGCGATCTCAATCTTGGGGATCTGCGAATCGGGATCGATAAAAACCTGGAATTCACTGGCCACTGGGAGGAAACCTACAAAGGATTCTGTTCGTGGGATGGTAACGAAACCGGGAAAATTGATGGTGGTTCGGCATATTTCAATATAGCGGAAACGGTACTGGTAGCGCGAGAGTACGCTGATGGTTTGCGGTCCGATACGGACTCTATTAGCTATGTCGACGTGGAATGGCCCGATACTGAAAAATCGTCATACAATTCCTTCTGGGAAGAGATTCAATTATTGCCGGAACGCGGTTTCAGTGATGGTACCATCATTCATGAGTTCGGCCATCATCTCCAAGAAGAAATAAGCGAGAATGATGACTATTGGGGTGACTCTTCACATGATCTGTGTACCGCAGATAAAGATGAGGAATTCGGGTGGAAAGAAGGTTTTTCGGAGTATTTTGGCACTATTATTCCGCATCACCATCAAGATTCGAGCGATCCCAGATTCCTTTCCGGGCCAAATGTGGGCTATAGTAGCGCCGAAAACCAGTGCTCCTGTAACGTATCGAATGAAGAGCAGGAATGCACGGTACTGGCAGTTCTGTGGGATTTGGTGGACGATCCCACAGATACATCGTTCACATTATCCTCCACGGAATCGTTTGACACAGTGAGTAACCGGGAAGCCATCATCTTTGCCATATTTGATAGTGAATTGGATAACTTTGGGGATGCCCCGGATTTGTGTGAATTTATTGAAGAAGGATGGGATTGTCGGCTCAGCGGCACTCAGCGAGACGCAATCGATGCAATACTCACTCAGTACAACGTTAAATGCTCAAGGGGGTGCGGCAAATGATGAAGACAGCTAAAACATTAACGACACTGGTCCTTGTAATCATAGTCATCATGCTTCTATCGTTAACGATCGCATGTGGATGCAATGATGATAATGAAACACCTAGTGCAGAAATCCAAAAACTGGATGTTACTGATTTGGAAGCAATTCAGCTGAATCATTCCGAGAATTACATTCAGGATTTAATGCAAGTCATAGATGAAAACGAAGATCAATATATCAGAGAGAGGGCTATCTTCACCCTTACGGATATAGCGATAAGAGAAAACGAGACTGAACAGGTTGTCGATTTTTTAAAAAATATAGCGTCGAATGAAGAAGACGATAATGTCAGAACGTCAGCGTATGCGAACATCGATTTAATACGAGATAAATACCCATTGGAAAAACAGGGTTCACTAGAATTATTTGTAACTGGTGAGATACATAAGGGGAATATAATCACACTCGTTGCACGGATATCATCTGCGATAGATCTTGAGGAAATTGCAACGGTGGGGATTGTTTCTCTGGAGAAAGGTATAGATTTATTATCCGATGGTGTTCACAAAATCCCGCTTGAGGCGAATGTGCCTGTGGATATCGAATTTGATCTCTCCTTAACTGAGACTGGCCAGTTCGTCATTCCTGTTACTCTTAAACTCAGTTTTGATAGAATCGACTACGAAAAAATACAAGAAGAGATCGGTCTGATCGTCAACGAATCGGATGGTGAGTTGGTCTATCCGGAAGAACAGGATTAAATATAGGCATAAACTTGAGTGGCGATGCTTCAGTGCAAAAACAATCCCATGTCCCTCATGAGAACATGTCACCAAATGCTGTGATCTGTAGCCGCATTTGTGGGGACTGTCCTGAATATCTACAGCAATCTACCGTGAAAGCCCAGATATCCACATCATCGATGATGTGGATGGTCCATGTGTCTGTTTTATTAGTGGATTAGAACCGGTTTTTCCGATTGTCATTTGAGTGTTGATGTGTTATAAATCTTTCTACTAAGGAGGGATAACTAATGAATAGATATAAAATCACAGGAGCAACCGTCATTCTTTTGACGGTATTTCTGGTGAGCCTGTTCCCGATGGCTTCACTAGCGGAGGAAGATGAAACACCATGTATAAAATGGGTTCTTGTTGGACAACCCTCCGTCAATCCGAATAATGAGACAACGGAGTTTCGTGGCGGAGGATCTACTCCCGGCTATTACACCGATCCTCGATATGATGGGAAGTTTGACCTTTATGATGTGAGTGAGACAAACTTTGGTGTACACACAAGACAATGGGACCGAGGTCTGGCTTGGGATGTGAAATTCAACTGTGATTTTGATGCTCCACCACAGGAACTCATCCCGGGCGAGTCATATAATCTTACAGCAAATTTTACCCATGAAGTTATAGATTATACTGAAGGCCCAAGAGCTTTTCAACAGTTTAGCTACAATGTGGAAAACCCTGGAGTTCGGCTTAACTTACCCGAAGGGATGTATGCTGGTAACCAGTTTCTCTATTCACCATGGCATCAGGATTTCACCGGTGAGAATTCCAAAACGTGGACTTTAGATGTTATTGAGAAAGGAGCTCCCTTTTATGGTCAACCGGGGAATACTTTCACTTTAAACGCCCAATGGCGGGGTGTTGCCTGTTGCAGTGTCACATGGACTTATGAAGCCCGGGAAATCCCGTGTGATGCTGCCAAACCGACTGAGACGCCTTGCACAGTAGTGCTGGAAAACATTCTCAGTGCTGGCATATCCATCGGCTGGGCTCATATACATGCCTATTGGCACGCTTTAGATGCAGAACCTCCACTGGTTGTCGGCACAAGTGAGGTGAACGACATAATAACAGACCTGTCAGGACTTAGAGATCATCTTGAGGCCTCGGGCTTCCCCTTCGAGGACTACGACGCTCCCATAGACAGACTGATCGCGGAGTTACGCGCTGGCGTCCGGTCACTGGATACCCCGGAGGGGATTGGAAGCCTGATACGAGACCTGCAAATCCAGTTGCAGGGAAAGAATTGTACTCTACCTGGCGGAGAAGTGGTATGGCTGGAACACATCTTAAATGCCGGCATACAAGCAGGCTGGTCTCATATACGCGCCTACTGGTACGCTTTGGAGGCCAAGCCCCCACTCGTTGGCACAGGTGAGACAAGTGAAATAATTGAGGGCCTCACAGTAATGGGACAACATCTTGAGGCTTCCGGTTTCCCCTTTGAGGGATACGATGATCCCATAGACAGCCTGATCGCGGAGTTGCGCACCGGCGTCCGGTCACTGGATATCCCGGAGGGGATTGGAAGCCTGATGCAAGATGTGCAAATCCAGGTGGAGGGAAAGACCTGTAATGCGTGTGGAGAAGACGGGATATCACCACCTCCATCCCCACATCCACATCCATCCCCATCTCCAACGACCGCAATACCAACGTCCAGCCCGACGCAGACGACGCTGGGAGGATCAGCCGGGCTTGTGGTTGAATCACGAACCGTTGTTCCCGGTGGGACGGTTACGGTTCCTGTCAGACTGGTAAACGTGAGGAATATAGGGAGCTTGAATTTCAATGTTACCTATGATTCCAGTGTGATTAGCATAGATAGAATTGATAAAGGTTCTCTTCTTTCCGGAATATCGTTTGTAGCCAATCCAAATGAAACCGGTATCATCCGCTTTGGATTCGCCACAGAGAGTGGTGTCAGTGGAACGGGACCAATCGGATATATCGTATGTAAAGCTGTTGGAAGTGCCGGGAGCAGCACTCCTCTTACCATTTTAGGAGTGGAGGCCACCGATTCTTCTGGGAATCCAATCACCCTTCAAACCGTCAATGGATCGGTAACCATCGATAGCGATCGCACTGTTGGAGACAGTAATGGTGATGGAGTTCTCACTGAACTAGATGCACTGGCGGCGCTAAGGATGTCCGTAAACTTGATGGAGGAAGACCTGATTCTGGATATGGATCAGGACGGAAGAGTCACTGCAAAGGACGCGCTCGTAATACTATCCATCGCAGTACGAGGCAGATAGCAAGTATTGTAATAATGGGAGGATAAGAGATGATAAAAAAGATATTAGCCATAATCATAGTTGCTGTAATAGTAGCCGTTGTATTTGTTCCGGGTTGCGGTGGTGGATCAGATGATGACGGTGGAGGAGAAAATATCATTCCAATTCAGGTCAATAACGCCGATGGGTTGGGCGCTCTTCATATCGAATTGGTTTATGATTCATCAATCATTGAAGTAACCGACGTAACACTTGGCAGTCTCGGAGAAAACGGGCAGGTCGATTATGAACTGGGAACACCTGGCCGAGTGATTATTGGCTTCATAGATGCAATGGGAATGAATGGCTCCGGCGATGTTGTTGAGATCGAATTCACTGAAAACTCTGATGGAAAGAGCTCGCTGGTACTTGAAAACGTGGTGGCTACCGATGCCGAGACGCTATATGACATGGTAGTGCAGACATCGGCAGGTTCTTTAGATACAAATAACGATGCCAGTACAACGCCGGTGATCAACATTGGACCATAACAACTGGCTGTTTTGTTCTCCGGTCGTATGCTTTTACCTATACCGTAAACGACAGGACAGCCGATAGCACACCGGCCACGGTGAGCATCACGGTGGATTCAATCAAATGGATCCGCGTTGGTGAACCGGTTATCTATTCACCCTGCATACGGATTTCACCGGTGAGAATTCCAAAACATGGACCTTGACTGTCCCCCAGGGTACCCCAGGAGACACCTTTGAGATCTATGCGTCTTGGTGGAACTGCCCTGTCTGCAACGTAACATGGACCTATCAGGCCCAGTAGCGGTTGGTCAATTTCCGGTTAATTATTGTCGCGGGAAACTTCCCAATAAAAATGCGTGCCTTTTCAGTTTTGCATATGGAGAAAGAATCCAATTCCCCCTTGCCGTTCGTCGAAAAACGGGCTAAAATGAACGTAGGTTTCGCGGGAGTAGCTCAGTGGTAGAGCTCTTGCCTTCCAAGCAAGAGGTCGCGAGT
>JABMQN010000055.1 GCA_013203045.1 Chloroflexota bacterium | reverse complement strand
GGTTGTGCTTGATGTCGGCTGTGGTCCATCACTCGCACCGCCAATGCCCAATGGATTTATTTTGGGATGCGATATTAATCATAAATATGTAACGAGATACACTAAGCCGTTGAAAAATAAACGAATAAGCGAAATGTGTAGGAAAAATTACAAATACGCTTGCCTTGGCGTTGTTTGCTCAGCCGAATTTCTACCCTTCTTCGACAGCTCTTTTGATCAAACAAGATGTAGTGGCTTACTCCATCATTTGCCTGCAGAAAGTGCCGTTCGCACGATAAAGGAAATGCTGAGGTGTACGCGACCCTTTGGGAAAATTGTAATATGCGATGCTGTTTGGCCTAAAAGGCCACTTCGCAGGCCAATCGCTTGGCTGACTCAAAGACTCGATCGTGGATCATGGGTAAGAACTGAGGAACAGTTAATAAAACTTTGTAATACAGCTTATCAGGGCCGTTGGCAGCATAGACGTTTCACCTCCACTTTTACTGGTCTTGAGGAAATGTCTTTGGCAATCGAGGTGACTGTATGACTATGATTTCTGAAGTGTTTATAGGCCTACTCCCGTTCAGGCCAAGAAAGATTGGTTATCTTATCTATGTTTCAAACTTATGAGATGCTTGCGGGAAAAGAATTGAGCGAGACTCTTATCGTAAATGAGTTATATGGCAGGCGGAAAACAATGAATGTCCCTTTTATAGACCTGAAGGTTCAAAACAGAAAGTTAAAGCCAGAAATCCTGCCTTTGTGGGAGGAAATCCTCGAATCTGCCAGTTTCATCGGTGGTTCTCACGTCACATCTTTTGAAAAAGAATTCGCCAAGGCATGTGAAGTTGATCACGCTGTTGCAGTCAGCTCTGGAACGGACGCATTACGGTTCATCCTACTGGCATTGGATTTACGAGAGGGTGATGAAGTTATTACGGTGCCTAATACCTTTATTGCAACGACGGAAGCCATTAGTCAAGCAGGCGGCACGATTCGATTTGTTGATGTTGATCCAGGGACGTACAATATTGATCCTTCAAAGATTGAGGCCGTAATTACGTCAAAAACAAAGGGTATTATCCCGGTACATCTTTACGGCCAAGCGGTGGATATGGATCCGGTTTTGGCAATTGCCCAAAAATATGGTCTCTGGGTAGTGGAGGACGCTTGCCAGGCGCATCTTGCGGAATACAAGGGCAGAAAGGCGGGCTCTATTGGTTTGGCTGGAGCTTTTTCGTTCTATCCTGGGAAGAACATGGGGGCTTGTGGTGAAGGCGGCGCTGTAACAACTAACGATTCTGGCATTGCTGACAAAATTTTTATGCTGCGAGACCATGGGCAGGCGAAGAAATATCATCACCAGATGGAAGGGTACAATGGCAGATTCGATGCGCTTCAGGCAGCCGCGTTGCGTGTTAAGCTGAAGCATCTTCCTGTTTGGAATGAAAAGAGGAGAAGGAACGCTCACCGGTACGTTGATCTCCTGAAAGATGTGGATGGAATCATTTTGCCCAAAGTTGCAGATGAGTGTCTTTCGGTGTACCACTTGTTTGTTGTTCAGCTTGAAGAGAGAGACAGGATCGCAGAGGCGCTCAATGCGAAGGGGATCGGGACCGGACTTCACTATCCTGTTCCGCTTCATTTGCAGAATGCCTATGCACACATGGAAATACCAGAAGGTTCCTTTCCCGTAACAGAGTCTTATGCTAAGAGGTTGCTTTCTCTGCCAATGTTTCCAGAGCTTTCGGAAGAGCAGATATGCTATGTTTGCGAAGAACTTCGCGCGGAAGTGATAAATCAAAGCAGATAGAGCTTTGATATGGAAAAGGATTCTGAAAGTGACAAACTTTGATTCAAATGGAAAATATTGTCAACAGAAATGGAGTTATTGGGGCTTTTATCAGTGTATAAACTTAGAAACAGTCGCGTTCTGATAACCGGCGGAGCAGGTTTTGTGGGCTCGTTCATTGCGGACCACCTTATAGCGGAAGGCGTGAAGGAAATCGTTCTTCTGGATAATTTTGTGAGGGGTTCCAAGAATAATATCGAAAAGGCCCTCTCTTCGGGTATCGTGACATTGGTTGAGGGCGACATACGCGATATTGAACTTCTACATATCCTTTTTGAGAACGTTGATTATTGTTTCCATATGGCGGCCCTTCGCATCACCAGGTGTTCCGAAAATCCGCGGGAAACGCTTGAGGTCATGTTTGCGGGGACTTTTAATGTGATAGAAGCGTGTATCCGTCATCAAGTGAGAAAAATTGTGGCGGCGTCATCAGCGTCAATCTATGGCCAGGCGGAAATTTTTCCAACCCATGAAAATCATCACCCATATAACAACCGCACCCTATACGGAGCTGCAAAAACGGCGAACGAATTGATGCTCCGAGCCTTTCACGATATGAACAAACTGGATTATGTGGCGATGCGTTATTTCAATATCTTTGGCCCCCGAATGGACACCGAAGGTAAGTACACGGAAGTTCTGATCCGATGGTATTATCTAATTAAACAGGGAAAGCC
>JABMQN010000054.1 GCA_013203045.1 Chloroflexota bacterium | reverse complement strand
GATTGCAGTTGTGCTGCGGGTCAAGGGCATCCTTAACCTTTCTGGCGAACTTATCGTAATTGGGGCCGTAATTCGGGCCGTCAAGAGAGAGTGGGCTGTCTGTTTGAATGAAGAAGCTTAAGGCTCCACTCTTGATGAGTAACTTGGGTCCGGCAATCTGGTAATACTCATCGACCTTGTGCAGTTGCTTTTCGGTATCGTTCGGATCCCAGTAGTTCAGGAATTCCAGATATCCGCTGTGTCCAAAGTCATTGGTCTGGAACCAGCCCTCGTCGCCGTAGTCCGGCATTGTGGGCGGCGTGAACTTGGCTTTGAGCTTAGAAAATTCCACGCCCGTTTTGATGCCGCAGTCGATGGTGTCCACTTGTCCGGTAACCGACATGAACGCGCCGGTGAGCCACCACATGGAGACAGAGTCGGCCGATTGCATCCACGATTGATCGCCCTGGAAGGTACGCCGGTGAGTCGCGCCACGCTTTTCGGCGATGGCCATCAGTACCTTTTCTTCGTAATCGAGCTGTTTGGCCGAAGTGTAACCTATCAAAAGAACCCGCAGGACATGTGATCCGGTCACCTCCTCGTGCTTACCCTTCGATTGCTTCCACTTTTCCCAAAAGTCTTCCTTCGATCCGGCCTTGGCGAGGTAGCGCCATGCAACGGGAACCCGGGTAGCCGCGGCGGCGATCTCGGCATGCCCCAGATCGTACATAAACTCAATCAAGGATTCCTTCGAAGGACAGGTGAAGTTATACCATTTCATCCGGTGCTCCGGGAATTTGAGGAAAGTATTTGGCGTGATGCCTGTTTTAGGGAGGGGCTCGTGGTGGAACGGGAACAGCTTAACGCACATTTTAGTCACAATTCCCAGAGAGCCAAACCATCCAATACTTCCCCTTAAAATACCCCGCAAATCAGGTCCGATACCTTCACCCCAATACGGGTCGTCACCGCTGGCCAGCGAACCCAGCCGCACGATCTCGCCGCTGGGGAGAATCCATTCACATCCCATGATACGGCGGTTGGCCATGCCAGTGCGATAAGTGAGCGGTGAGAAGCTCCAGATCAGATGATTGGGAACTACGCCTACCTGTGATCCGCCTCCCGGAACCATGGTGTAGAGCCCGTATTTGAGAGCCTCTGCCTGTAGCTGGGCGAAAATGACGCCGGTGCCGCAGGTGGCATTCATGTTTTTGGGATCGATCTCCAGTGATTTGAAGCGTTTGAGATCGAGGAAAAGACAGTCATCAAATCGGGGCCCAGCCTGTGGGAACCAGAGAGTGCTCGACGGCGTGTATCCGATCTTGTATCGATTGGCTATTTTGACGATTTGCTGAACTTCCTCGGCGGTACCGGGCAGTACCACGCATACAGGGTCTCTTCCCAGCACCCTTGCTTCGGAGGTGTAAAACCCTCGGTCTTTGAGGGTATAGGCGCGGCAAATCTCCGGTTCCTGTGAGATATATTTTGAGCCGACAACCTGTTCTATGGCTTTATATGCTTCTTGAGGAATCATTATATCCCCCTTCCTGTGAGTGATGCGTTGAGCAATTCGGTTACATCATAAATCCCAATGGGCCGGTCTCGATCAGCGGCTACGTACGAGAGGTTATCATTGCAGTACGGGCAGGCGCTGGCGATTGCCTCGGCGCCGATATCCTGCGCTTCTTCCAGCCGATGATCCGCAGTGTTGCGGGCCATCTCCGGGTAAGCTTCTGCAACTCCTCCGCCAGCTCCGCAGCACATGGTGTTTTCTTTCATTCGGATAAACTCGGTGAGTTCCAGTCCCGGTATTGCATTCAGAATATCACGGGCTGGTTGGTAGGGAACATCCGATCCCCGGCGATATTGCTTCGGTGGTTCGGTGACTCCCCATTTGCCACGTGTCCCATGCCAGGGAACCCAGTCATCACTGAGCCGTGCCAGATTGCAGGGATCGTGATAGGCAATTTTTAAATTGACAGGATGTGTGGGTTTGAGCTTACCGGCAGCGATCTTCTCGGCGGCCAACTCGGTTATGTGGATTACCTTGTATCCCATCTCCTCGGTGGGTTTGTCCATCAGTTTGGGATAATCAACTTTCCAGGTTTTGTAACACTCGGCGCAACTGGTAACGATGGTTTTGGCTCCGGATTTTTTCAGTGTGGCAATGTTGCGTTTGGCCTGTTTAAGAGCAGCATCAGCCATGCCTGCTACATAGTAAGGATGACCGCAGCAGGCTTCTTCGGGAAAGAGGTCCCATTTTACTTTGGCCGCGTCCAGAATACCAGCAGTAGCTATGGCAATATTTTTATCTTTGTACGAACTGTTGCAGCCGACGAAATAGACCATGTCCGGTTTCTTTGATGTTTTGATGTTCTTGGGTAACCAGTTGCCACGGCTTGCTGCTGAAGAACCGTAACGGTTACCGCTCTTGGCGATCTTGTCAGTGAGTTTCTTATGTGCCGGAAGTGGCCCTTTACCTTTTTCCACCGCACGTATGCGCAGGGTTTCCAGAACCATTCCGGGGTCGAGGTCCAGGTTTCTTTTGCAACCGATATCACATGCTCCGCACAGGCAGCACTTGTAGATAATATCGAGAGTGGTTTCATTGAAATCGAAAGTTCCGTCCAGCAGACCCAACGCCAGCTTGGAACGCCCGATGGCGGAGTAGGTATCCATTTCATATTCATGAAGACTGGGACAGCGCATTCCATACTTGACTCCGGAACAGTAGACATGGTCTACCCAGACGCAGCCCTTGCAGCCGCAGCAGTTGAAAGCGTCCCAGTGATAATCTTCCAGTTGAGGGATGGTGGTTTTGGCTTTGACCGATTTAGTTTTAGTCGACTTGCTAGCAATTACTTTCGTCGCAGTCGATTTTTTTGCTTTTGCTTTGGTGGATTTGACGCTGGCAGATTTGGATGCCTTTGCCTTTGACTCAGACGATTTGGTTTTCACTGATTTAGTTTTAACCATTAAATTCATACCTCCCTAGAAGCAGAGCTTCCCCGGATTCAGGATGTGTTTGGGATCGAAAATATCCTTGGTCTGTTTGAGTAGCGTGGTATAGCTCCCCGCTTTCTCGTAAACCAGGGAGGACATGATCTTTCCGTAAGGCCGGGAGAAGTGGGCTTCCAGCTTGAGAGCCTCCTCGATGGCCGCGGTGTAGGCTGCCTCGACCATGGCTACCTCTTCGGCATCATCCGGGTTGTAGTAGAAGTTGAATTCCACATGCGCTGCCGAGGCATTTTCGATTGGCTGGATGTACATACCCAGGTCGGCAGTATCGAACCCGCACGCCTCTGCAGCTACGTTTATTGCATCTACGAACAAAGGTGCTTTATCCAGTGTAGTGATAAAGAACATATCCTGGCAAGCGCCCAGGTTGCGCCATTTCCAGTAGATTTCATTTTCAGGCCACGGATTACGAAGCAGGTCGGGTAGTGCCCGAGTAGAACCATATTCGGGGATCACTTCTGCAAGTGGAGAATCCGGGAAGACATTGGCCTGTAATTCGCGCAGGGTCTCTTCCTGGAAGGCGATCTTCTCTTCAGGGAACCACCTGCCTCCGCCGAGGATTAGGATTACACCCCATGCCGGCAGGGCTTTTTGCAACTTGTAGAAATCGTTGTTCATATTTTTGGCCAGGATAGTGGACAGGTTCAAATTATCCAGTACCAGGCATTCATGCCCAATTCTTCTGCGCTGTATAGCATAAATGGCTTCAACCATGGTTTCCATGCAGTCGAATCCGATGAAAAAAGCTTTGTTAATTGGCGGCAGATACTCGGTCTTGATGTTGGCCCAGGTGACGATTCCCATGGTGCCCTGAGCGCCCTGTAGCAGGCGAAGGGGATCGATTGGGCCGGGCCCGTAGGGATAACCGCCGTCAGCGAAATTTTTTGGGTAGCCGATTGAACTGGCGGTACCGGTCCGGAACAGTTCGCCGGTTGGCCAGATCATCTCCATTGAGGAGACGGGTTCGCCGTACTCAAACTGAGGGTTTAAGGCGGGTTGCCGTTCCAGACACGATGTTACCACGGCACTTTTGGCGTGTGGTAGAAGTGGGTTCATTGTCATTGCCTGTTTCTTCTTCAGCTTAGCGCCCAGTATCTTCCACGTGACTCCAGGCTCAATTAAGACCTTGCGGTTACGCTCATCGAATTCAACTAGTTTTTTCATTGAGCTCAGGTCAACAACGATGCCTCCCTGGTTGGTAACAACGTTTCCGTTGAAATGGATTCCGGAGCTGCACGGGATGACCGGAATTCCCTCTTTGTTAGCGAGTTGAACGATTTTTTGTGTTTCCTGAGCACTCTTTACCCGAGCCACGTAGTTGGGAACTCGCGAGGGGTCAAGGTTGTTGCCATTGGCGTAGGCTTTCATCTTGGCCGGATCATCGATAACACCCTTTTCCCCAACAATTTTGACCAGTTTATCCTTAATACTCACAGACTGTCCTCCTTCCTGAGATATTTCAGGAAATCCCTATTGTGGTGTACGGCTATACCAACATAAAGGGCAAGGCCAGGGCCTTATCCCCAACAGAAAATTATAGCATAACGAGCTTCGCCTTGCACTCGTCTAAAAGGCGTAGAGACTGCGTAAAAACAAAAAAAGAGGCGGCTCATCGGGCCGCCTCTTTTTTGTTACCGGGGTGATAAGAATGAGGTTATAAATCTTCCGCAATTGGAAGGCTGAAACTGAACTTTGTGCCTTTACCTACCTCACTTTCTGCCCAGATCCTACCCCCATGTTCCTCCACGATGACTTTGCATATGGAGAGTCCCAGTCCAGTGCCACCCCTTCTTCGAGCCACACCAGCCTCTAATCGGTAGAAACGATCGAAAATCTTATCGATGTGTTGAGCAGGAATACCAATACCCTCATCAGTGATACTAATGATGATCTCGTCTTCAGTTGCTTGTGCTTCGAGGATTATGCATGTACCTTCTTCGGAATAGGAGGCAGCGTTCTCCACGAGGTTGGTAATAACTTCTCCAATGCGGATTTCATCGATGCTCAATAATGGCAGATTGCGTGGCACGTTGATTTCGAGATCGTGCTTGGCTGCCAGTATTCTCAATTGGTCTCTGAGTTTGATAATCACTGCTGAGAGCAAACTTGGCATTTTTTCCATCTTCATGATCCCGGCTTCCAGCTGTGACATGTGTACGAGGTCTTCTACTATGTGTGTGAGAGTATCCGATTCTCGGTTAATCGTTCTCAGGAAATCCAGTTGAGTCTCAGCGTCCCATTCTACATCCGGTTGTATGAGCGTATCCGCAATTCCCTTGATGGCTGCTAGCGGAGTGCGTAACTCATGAGATACGCTCGCCAGTAACGCGCTTCTTAAGCGATTGATTTCCTCCAGTTCTCTGGCCCGAGACGCTTCTTCTTCCACCTGCTTGCGCTCAGTGACATCTGTCAACACTCCACGCACTCCAACCACGAGTTCACCTTCGAAGATTGGCTTGCTGGAAGTGCGGACCCAACGTGTTGCACCCGACTTGGTGAGCAAGCGATATTCATTTTCTGCAGCTTGGCCAGACAGGAGATTATTGAAGCTCTCCCCAATACGGGTCAGGTCTTCCGCGTGGATGAACTTGGCGAAAGGCTCATCGGTTACTTCTGACGGAGCATATTCGATGAGTGATTCCACTGCTGGGCTGATATACGAGACTACGCCGTCCTCACTAATGATATAGACGACCTCGGTCATGTTCTCAACCAGATCACGGTACTTCTCCTCGCTCTGTTTTATCGCCTCCTCCGCCTGCTTACGCTTCGTGATATCGCGAAGAACCCCCCTGACTGCAACGACACGACCTTCCCGGTAGACAGGGCCGGAATGAATCTCCCCGGTGAATTTTGTCCCATCCTTGCGGACAAAGGTTCTCTCTCCCGCAGCGGTTCTCCCTTGCAGAACATCACCAATATCTTTCCCGGAGATGGCCACGTCTTTTTCGCTTATCAAGTTCCTCACGTTGAGAGCACCGACCGTTTCATCTCTGGTATACCCAAACACGGCAAGAATTGCCTCATTCGCATAGGTGAATATGCCTTCTAGGTCGAATTCGTATACCCCGTCAAGCAGCGAATCCGTGAGAAGCCGGTATTTCTCCTCACTCTCCCGCAGCGCCTCCTCCGCCTGCTTACGCTCGGTGATATCACGCAGCATGCCTGTCAATCCAATGATATTCCCGAATTCATCGTGTTGGGTCTTGCCGCGATCTTCAACCCAGTGTTCATTGCCGTCCTTATCAATTATCCTGAACTCCGATGGGAATTCTGCTCCAGATTCAATAGTAGTCGCGAACTCCAGTAACACCCTTTCTTGATCTTCTGGAGCTATGAATTCCAATAGTGATCTGGAGACGATATCATCTGGGGTATAATTGTAACGACTAACCTGCGGACCCATATAAGTTACGAACCCTTCCGAATCCAAAACATAGACGAGGTCGCTTGTGGATTCGACCAAAAGGCGGAATTTTTCCTCACTCTTGCGCAGTGTTTCCTCAATCCGCTTGCGCTCGGTGATATCGGTCATCACTGCAAAGCTTCCCGCGAAGTCGCCATTGGCATCAAATATGGGCTGTGGAGACATGAGTGTGGGGATCTTGCTTCCATCTTTCCGGGTCCATTCTATCTCGTAAGGCGTACGATCTCCTGTTATTCGCTTGGACATCTGCTCACTGAAGATATTGCGGTTTGTTTCATCAAAGAAACTGTAACCATAGCGTCCGATCATTTCACCCGGTGAATAGCCGAGCATCTCGTTTAGTCTTGGATTTACATAGATAGCCTTCCCATCCTTATCCATTAACCCCATGCCATCGCTCATGGTTTCCACCAGGAGGCGATAGCGTTCCTCACTTTCCCGCAGTGCCTCTTCTGCTTGTCTTCGCTCAGCGATCTCCTGCTGGAGATTTTCGTTTGTTTTTTTCAGCTCGGAGGTGCGTTCAGTAACGAGTTCCTCAAGTCGATCGCGGTGTTTTTCAAGTTCTTCTTCCGCCAGTTTTCGGTCTGCAATATCGGTGATTACGTTTGCCAGATAAAGAGGCTCGCCCTGTTCATCACGTAGCAGAAAGATGCTCTGGATTACTGGAGTTAACTTGCCATCGATTGAACGAAGGGGTATTTCCAGTGTTTGATAGCCATGCTCCACAACCGCTGGAAGGATTTCATTTTCCAGTTTTGGAAGGTCTTTATCTGTATAGTATTTGCGAACGTTTGTTCCCAAGACATCTTCCGGTCTATCGAATCCAAGAATGCGGGCCAGCGTTGGATTAGCATAGGTGATATTACCCTCGATGTCCTCCATACCAAGAGCTTGCGCGGAATTCTCTGCGAACTTCCGGAATATCGAGAGTTGCTCTTCCGTTTGCTTACTTTCAGTGATATCGTGGATGATGCCGGTAAAGCCAGGTTCCTGATCTTTCAAGAGCAGTTGTACCATACTGAAATAGGTCGGAACCCCATATCCTGATTTGTGCTTGAGGGAAAACTCACCTTTCTGAGGTTCACCGCCGGCAGTCTTTCTGGTGATTTCTGCTGCGGCTGCGATATGCTCTTCAGGGATAATAATGCTATAGTGTTTGCCCAGAAGCTCTTCCTTTTGATAACCAACAATTCTGGTGTAAGCTTCATTCACAAAGATGAAGTTCCCGTCAGCATCGACCTGGTATATCCCCTCCAGGGAAGTTTCCGCTATTGATCGGTATTTCTCCTCGCTTTCACGAAGAGCGTCTTCAGTACGTTTGCGTGCAGCTTCAGCGAACAGTAATACATCAAGACGTTGGCGCATTTGGGTCAATTTGTTGAGGATCTCCGGTTTGGTCTTATTCTTGACCTTCATCCCGCCACCCCCCTCAAGTGAGTTTTACGTGGGTTTGGTGTTTCGTAAGCAGTCTGCCCAAAATTGCATCGCATTAGTATTGGCCAGACAACCGAGGTTTTTTACATAATATATAAGGTGATGCCATTATACGCTCGTTCAGTTATTTGTCAAGTTTATATTGAAACTAGGTTTGAACATGGGGGTTTCAACGTTTTTTGTAGGATTATAAACTTTCGGAAATTGTTTCTTGACAGTCTATAATATGACTGGTACTTGCTTACATAAACTCGTACTTTCAAAGCTCACCCTTCGACAGGCTCAGGATGAACGATCAGTTATTATCTCGGCAATTAAATATGATGCATAATAGAGATAAATATGGCATAATGAATATATGGAAAAGAGAGATGCCAGAAAGTTAAGTAATGATGCACAATATGAACTCCGTTGTTG
>JABMQN010000053.1 GCA_013203045.1 Chloroflexota bacterium | reverse complement strand
CTAACAATTAATATACGGATGCGTGTTTTTTCCAGAACTCATTAATAAAACTGCCCATTTTGGCGTTGTTTGTCGAAAATTTAGCTTTAGGTCATGATACTATACGGACGGCAATATATCAAGGAAACTGTTACTTTATGGGCAGTTCTATCCATGATCTTCTCACCTCATTTCCAAAAAACATGCTATAATGCAGGCCAAATTGGTGTGCCGCCCAGCCAATGCGGCCTATTCTGTTGGGGCGGGTTATGCGGAGCATTCGTCCCATCAAGACTGGAACTTGACACTGAATATCTTATAGGATATACTTCGGATATACTTAGAAGGTATTGATATGGTGACTAAAATACAAAAGTGGGGAAACAGCCAGGGATTGCGTCTAGCTAAACATGTGCTTGAAGATGCGCATATTTCTGTGGGAGATGATGTTGAAGTGACCACACGAGACGGTATGATCGTGATAGCACCAGCACGACGCATTCGTGGTAAACGAAACTTAGAAGAACTAGTTTCGCGAATACCAAAAGGCTACAAAGGCGAAGAATTGGATTGGGGTATACCAGTGGGCCAAGAGGTCTGGTAAGTGAAATCGTACATTCCGAAAAAGGGAGACTTCATTGCTATCACCCTCGATCCTCAGTGTGGGCATGAACAAAAGGGACGCCGGCCTGCTCTTGTCGTAAGTAACACTTTATTCAACGAGCGAACAGGACTTGCCATAGTCTGTCCGCTGACCACCACTGACAGAGGTTATCCTTTTCATGTAGCGGTCATTGATAACCCACGAGTCAAAGGATTTGTAATGGTAGAACAGGTCAAGTCCATTGATTACCGTGCACGTCAGATCAAGAGCATCGGAACGTCATCGGATGCTTTAATCGACGAAGTCTTATCAGTACTGGATGCTTGTATTTACTGAGGGCCAAACAAACGCATGCAACCGACTTGCAGAGGCGGTCTCCTTTAAGCCTGATTCTGCTTCCGAAAATAGGTTAGTTTCAACTTCGCGTCATGAGGGGTGCAACATGTGTGGCGGCATTCCGGTAAATGTGCGATTGTTTTTACACTGATATCAACATAAGAGATCGATACTCGTATTTTGCCTCCTAATAGAACGTGGTAACTATTGCCTAACTACAGACTTTTAACCGATATTACGTAGCTGTATCAAACTATATCGAAAGTAATCCTCTGGTATCACCCCTGATACCCACTAGGCTCATTTTCCTGCCCATCCGGTAGGGCCCGTCGCTTGATCCCCGCTCAAGCGCCCTCCCCGTCGTAGCTAAGTCCTCCCATTTTACGTTTGATAGAACCCCAAGCAAGCAAGCGCCCCCCACTCAAATCGAGAGCAATATTTGGGGTAGAACAAATTGTAGAGGAAGAACATCGATCAAAGACATCATGATTTGGCCTCTCGGTACCAATCATGACGAGTGACACCACCACTATTACACTGTAATATGACAGTTTTGCTTCACCATTTTGTCGTTTTCGCCCTCCTAGAACGGTATCATGTAGAGAACATCAAGTTAACCATCAAACCAGAATATAACAATTTGCTCCCCACGAAAACAGTTTAAAAAAAACTTTAAATTCAAAAACAGTGTTTTTCATGAGAAAGAGTACACCCATTAATGGCAGGGGCAGCGCTTTGGGCCACTTCTCATTTTTTATGATACTTCTCTGAAACGACCACTGACGAACTTGTGGATCACGCTTGATATAAGCGTCTGATAAGGAATGCCTTCTTCAACAGCTTTTTTCTGGATACCCATAAGATCTTTCCCGGAAATTCGAATATTGACTCTTTTGTCTTTTCGGAAAGTGGCTTTGGCATACTCCTGGTACTTTTTTGCCTCGTCTTTGAAATCCAGGACGGTTTTCCATTCTCCACTTTCGACTGAATCGAGAAGTTGTTTTTCTTCTTTATCAAGTTTCATTTTTCCGCACCTCCCAAATATCTCCTGGCCATTTTTCTACTAGGAATGATTGTTTTTAAGAATATCACCTGTTCAGCTTCGGCAAAAGGAACCAAATAGGCATAATCTTCCATTTTAACAATGAAGATTCGTTGGTTTGGGTATTTCGTTGGATTATGATGTTCGATTATATCCAACAAACCTCCGTGCATAATACTAAAGACAATTCCCTCAAATGAAATATCACGCTCTGATTTGAGTTCCTCATTTTTAGCGAGACTCCAATCAAAGAATTTCATGTCGTCATTATAGTACAATGTGTGCCTATTGTCAATATATTACGGAAAAAGTTTTGAAGGCCCAACGCATGAAATGATGACTACCCCTGGTTCTGATTAACTGAAATTCTGCTTTGCGAAGTGCGATGACATACCACGTCTCACTCCCTCGCATTTCTCACCATTATGGACTTCAGGGTTCACGTGTGCAACTGGGAGTGGGTTGGCTACGGGTAATGGTATTATTGTCATGAAACCAAACGGATGATAAACTCTTGGTATGTCGAAGACGCTACGCCCCATTATTGGCTTGGTGGACAACCAGAAAGTCAGGATCTCAAGCCATGGTTATGATGAACTTGCCGCGGATGGCATCTTTGTCCGGGAGATCCTGTCAGGAGTGAAAGCGGCACAGCCTGTTGAAGATTATCCGGATTATCCGAAAGGTCCGTGTGTGCTTGGGTTACAAAGAGACCAAAAGGAGCAAGCCCATTCACGTTGTCTGGGGAATACCTAAGCATGCTTCCACACCAGCTGTTCTGGTGACAGCCTATAGACCCAAATCGGACCTATGGACACCAGACTTTATGAGGAGAAAACCATGACGGAAAAGAGAAGCTCCACCAAGCTTATCCATGAGGGTAAGTACGTCGCGGAGGTCACGGTTGAACTCATCTACACCGATGAGGGATGGTCCCCGTATTTATCTTTGGACGATGCTCAGAAACTGGACGATGTCCGGGAGGCATTACGGGGTGAGGACCTGAAATCCGCCGGCAAATTGTCTCGTGTGTTTGTACTGACACCTGTAGCAAGTTGAGTTGTGTATCTCCTCTGCCTCTTCGAACTTATTTCATATCTCCATGCCATCATTTTACGCTGTCGTGTGGAAACCTTGTGGCCTGCAATAACCATTTCGTGTGATAGATCCAAGCGCAGGCGACCCTACTGCCAAAGCTAGCTTCCGGGCGATCTTCGGCTGAATTAGTACCTGATCTCGCGTTTTTCCTGCTCGATCATGGGATCAAGTCGGGGATAGAGACGACCAGTGGCGTGCTCCTGATGACCTGAATATCGGCCCAGATTTTGGTTGATGCAACATTTTGCACTATTGACCTTCTCCCCAAAACGCGAAGACCTGGGCCATGTGCCGTATCATACCATGGAAAGTCAGTTATTCTACTACTACGGTGGCTACCGGCAGTATCAACACGGGAAGAACTGATTCTTTAGTAGTGAGGATTTATATAGCTAACCATTAATGAGGAGATGATGGATAGAAGTCTTGAGTTTGGGAAGGTCATTGGTGGCAGTTTCCCATACTAGTTCCCTCTCCACACCACTGTAATCGTGAATTAGCTTATCTCTCATCCCCGCCATCTCACGCCAGGGTATTTCCGGATGCTTCAAACACACGCTATCCGGAATTCGTTTGGTAGCTTCACCAATTACTTCTAATGCCCGGATTACCGCGAACAAGGTCGATCGTCGTGACAGAATTGATCCTATGTTATTCCATTAATGAATTCGGATGTTTTATCAATGGCCTCAATAATATCCTCAAGATAGTCCTGGTATAACCGTTCATCCCTCATACGAGCACAACCTCATCCAGAATGCGTTTCGCGATTCTCGGCTTAAGGGCACTTCTCATTATTAGATCAACCTTCACTCCGAGTACATCAGTGAGGTAGTTCTCCAGTTCAATAAATTTCAGAAGGCCAGGTACTTCATGGAATGTCACCAGAAGGTCCAGATCACTTTCTAAATCCTGCTCATGACGGATATAAGATCCAAATATTCCCAGGGATTCAACCATGTATTGCTCGGTTAATTGTGGCAACAATGCACGAAGATTATCCAGAAGATAAGTTATATCAATCCTTTCATTCATAATCATATATTATACCATTGCATTATTTCAAAGCCAGTAGTTCTCTTGCAGACATTCGGGCATCTGCAAGCCTATCGAAAGCCTCGGATGAACGCTTCCCCTTTCCGTTTCTTAACTCCAAGGGGGCGCGGCAGCTTACCTCGCGCTACGTTATATCTCTCAAGAGAAATCGCATTGAAAAGTATGGTAAGTGTCCAAACTCGGGGTTGCGAAGAGTGGGAATTACCCACTAGACATCATAGCCCACCATATGATATAATCGATCTACGATGAACCAGATAATTAAGAATGAAAACTTTCGCGAAATAGCGGTGGATGTTAAGCCTGATGCAAAGAAAAGGATAGTCCTTTCCAAGGCACCTTTGGCAGAAGGCGTAAAATACCACATATACTGTAACGAGATAGGACAAATAGTGCTGGACCCCCACATAAGCATACCAGCTTCTGAAGTTTGGCTATACAAAAACCAGGAAGTTCTTGAAGCAGTTGAGATTGGAATCAGAGAGGCAGCTGAGGGGAAAGTGTCCAAAATAGATCTTATTGATCTTTAGGATTAACATTTGTTTGATATATTCTGGACTGATCGAAGCAAAACAGAATACAATCGTATCAAGTCAGATGCGTCTCTTAAAAAGCGGTACAAAGCAGTAAAGAAAACAATCGAATTATTAGCTTCCAATCCACGCCACAATAGCCTCCAAACACATGTGTTTTCCAGCCTGAAAGGCCCCAAAGGTGAGAAAGTATATGTGGCATATACGGAACAACGCACTCCCGCTGCCTACAGAGTTTTCTGGTATTATGGTCCATCCAAAGACCAAATCACAATACTTGCGATCACAAAGCATCCATAGCAAAACATTGAGAGATATAACACCTATAAGGACTCCCTTTGTCAAGGGGTAAACGTCTTCCCCTCTGGCCGTGTGTTGGAAAACCTGATAACGAGCAGGTTGAGGAGGAAAGAATCATGCGCCATTCTATCAAAGCATTTGTATACAAAGGCGAAGAGTATTACGTCGCCGAATGTATGGATATCGCCGTGGTAACCCAGGGCAAAACCCTGGACGAGACCGTGTCCAACCTCCAGGAAGCGGTTGCTTTGCACCTAGAAGGTGAGGATCCGGCTGATTTCGATCTGACGCCTAATCCCTCTCTGCTGGTGACTTTTGAGACGGAGCCCACTGTTGTCGCCTAAGTTGCGTCGCCTCTCTGGCTCCGAAGTCGTCGACATCATGTGCACCTTCGGGTTTGAAGTGCATTCGCAAAAGGGCAGTCATGTCAAATTGCGCCGACTTGACTGACAACTGGGAAAAGGCAAGAAATGGTCTGCCAGTTGGTGGTATTGAGCCACTCGAATGAAAGGGAGGCTGTTATGAAGCAATTGATACGAGTTCAATCAGTAGTTCCTTTAGAGAATCATAAAGTGATTATTACGTTTGAAGACAAAACTCAGAAAGAGCTTGATCTTAGCCCATATCTACACGGTCCCATTTTTGAAGTAATACGCAAAGATAACAAAGTATTCCAGACGATGAAAATTGAGGATGGGACCATAGTATGGGAAAATGGTGCTGATATAGATCCTGATGTTCTTTACTATGGACTTACACCTGCTTGGATGGAAGAGCCACAGATAGCAAAATAGAAAAGGCAATACGATAAATCATTCCACCCGATTTCAAGACGCGCTTCCTTTGGGCCTGGTTCCGCTTCCGAAATTAGTTTCTATTTAAATTGCGGCAATACAGTATCATGATTTACCACTAGGAGGTCATGGGTTATGCCATCAATGATGACGCTTGTGTATTGGAAGGGTGATAAATTTTGGCTTGGGAAGCTACTTGAACACCCTGAAATCATGACACAGGGTGAAACCCTGAATGAATTGGAGCGGAACATCAAAGAAGCTTTTCTCCTCATGGCCATGGATGATGTTCCCGAGCAGTACGAAACCAAAATGATCGCCATATGAATCGCAGGGAACTGATTCGGCAACTAACGCAAGCTGGGTGCGTCCTATTGCGTTCCGGAGCTAACCACGGTATCTACCTCAACCCATCCACCGGCCAGAAGCAACCGGTTCTCCCATCCTATATCTGAACGAACTCGTCAACAGTCATGCCTATGTCTTTGGCAATCTGACGAAGTAGGATGGGAGAGAGATCTCTACCTTTGTGAAAGGGAACAGTGGTACATCTTCCGTCGGTGTGACGGAACTGCCGATGGGAACCCCGTTGCCGTACCTCTGAGAAACCGGGAGTCTCCAATCGGGTTATGATTTCTCGTGGCTTGAGGACTGGGGTTTTACCCATATCTAGGCAACCACCACAGTATGGATTCCGACAAACTCTGCATCGAGAGCAGGCTCACCGTCTTCGAGAAGCATCTCTACTACTTCCTGAAGGTTGCGATTCAATTCATCAAGAGTGGCCGCTTGAGAGTGTGCACCCTGGAATCCAGGGATGTATCCAACATACAGGCCTGTGTCAGGGCACTTTTCTATCACGGCTTGGAACTTCTTCATACTTCCGTCCTCCGCACTTGGTCGAACTTGGAGTGGCGCATCTATTATATCATGTATCCTCAATACTCCTATGCCCACGTGTGGTTTACTCCCTGGTAGCGCTCGCGCTCCAGGTTTATGACCTTCTCCTGCACCATCGGAGAGGTAGCGTTACTCGGCCGACTCCCCCGATTCCCGTGGCTCAGGGCTTTGGCTCCATGCTTCAGATACGCCGCCAAGATTCGCCCGGTATGACGTTGGCTTAACCCCAGGATATAAGCGGCTTCCCTTACACCCCTCCAATACCTGATTCAATGTCTGTAATCTTCCTTGCTCTTTCCGTGTCAATGTCAGTCCTTACATGACTGACATTTTGGCTGAACAATTAACGACTGACAAAATTTTGGAACAGCAACAATTATGGCCCAACTCCATCATGGGTATACCGTTTTCTGCCACCCTTTTTACGACACAAATATCAGTATGCGATCCTACTAAGCCGCTGCGTCCGGCTCAAGCGCCCTCTAGTCCCTAGCTAGCCCACCGGATATTACGTTGGCCATTCACCTAAGAATCAAGCGTCCCTTTCATCCCACACAGCCGGCATCGGATATGTAAGTTCATCGCTGTTTCGAACACACTATACTACTATGGATGCCACAGAACAGAACTACTTTCGAGCTACTGCATAAATATCAAGGAATCAAATTCGCAAGAACATGTCATGAGACCTATTGACAAAACTATATCGTATGAAATATAGTTTTGCTACCCGAATAGGAGGGTGATACGAGAGTATGAAGTTCACCCAGTATTTTTGGTATACACATCAAAGGGAAGATCGGAAAGATATAGATTTGAAATGGATAGAACAGGTGGTAGCCAATCCAATTAGAGAAGAACGGCAGAAAGACGGCCGCGTTCGACGATGGGGACATATCCCTGAAGCAGGGGGTAAATATCTTCGTGTCGTCTTGCTTGAAGATGGAGAAACCGTACACAATGCATTTTTTGATAGAAGATTCATGGAGGTGAAAGATGAGAATTAACTATTTCCCGGATACAGATACGCTACTTATTACCTTCAATGAAAGAAAAATCACAGATACTCATGATTTAAATGAGGATATACTGGTGGAACTGGATGAGAGTGGTCAACTTGTAAGCATGACCATCGAACATGCAAAACGTCAGACAGATGTCAGTGAATTCTCATATCAACAAGTAGCATAATGAATCTACTCACAGTCACACAAGCCGCAGAGAAACTTGGGGTCAAGCCAGTAAGAGTTCGTCAGTTGTGTCAACAGGGACGTATCAAAGGTGCTGAGAAGCTGGGATCAACTTGGATAATCCCCACACCTATTGATATTAGGCCGGGTACGAGAGGGCCAAAATTCGTGAAGGCAAGGATACAATCAGGGAATCAGACATAAAGGTATCCAACAAGTCATGTTGATGGCACCAATCCTACGAAAGACTTCAGGTGATCCAGTGTCCTGAAACGTTTCATATCGATTATTTCAGTGTGAAGAACAAGACCGGTTTTCAATCCTACCCCCGGCACTGTCAATAGATTCTGAAATACGGAAGTATCCCGATGCTCTCTTACGTATTCACGCAGTTTCTTGAGTATATGAACAGTTGTCTGCATCTGCTCCCAGCTCAAGCGCCCTCTAGTCCCTAGCTAGCCCACCGGATATTACCATCGATATTCTCCGGGCAGGCAAGCGCCCCCTAATTATGGCATTGTTATGTAAAGTTTATCCGAGTGCATCGCCCGCCATAGCACACTATTCACACTCAAGTAGAATTGCCCCAAAGCTGGGGGATTCTAAATTAGCTACAAATTCAGGAACCTCCGGGTTTGGGCAAACGCGCCAGGACAGCGTACCAAACCTTTCCGGTATAAGGGCAGAATCTTCTTGATTGCCTGATACACATGCTATTTACCTCGTGCCGACCGGACTGCTATCAAGCATTTTACGAATGCGGACCGGGCCAAGTGATATAGTAATAAAAAAGCGCCACTTTATCTGTGACGCTCTGGTATTGATCCTGTGGTTCTCAGGGATATGCCTATCTACTTAGCTTGGCATTCACGTACCTGTTAAGGCTGGTCTTAGCCTCAGCTGCTGCTATAGTCAAGTCTCGGTGTAAATCAGGAGTTACCCGTACTATAAACTTACCGCTATATTCTCTAGTGGCTAGAGGCTCAGGCACTGGCTCACCGTCATCCTCCAGCCACTGCACCGACTCAGCTACTACGTCCCTGATCCCGGTAAGTGCCTCCTCTGGAGTATCGGCTAGCCAGCTGAGTAATGGAAACTCAGCACATAGACCCACGTGCATACCGTCTGCCCTAGACCATGTAAGTTTGTAGGTATAATGCTCAACCATCATGTCCTCAACCGTAACCATCTTATCCTCCTAATATGACTCTGAGTACCTGCTGTACTTGGTACTCAATAGCCATGCCCTTATGATTCTGTATGTTGATAATCCCGTGCTTAGTCTGGTAGATTCTGTGGCTGCCCTTTTGCCTGTACTCTCCAAAGTACTCATCACAAACCTTGCATAGCGCTGTAAACTTGATACCGGCAGGATTTCGTTGCATCTTGTCTACTAGCTTGTCTGTCTTCATGACTAAATAGTATCATTATAGATACTATTTGTCAAGAGTATAATGTTAACATTGTGTAAGGTTATTGAGTGTGGCTAACTTCGTGACTTGCCACCACCCAGCCTCCTGATCCTGGCATTGCTAGGCGTACTCTTGATTGTCAGCCAGCATTGATTGGGGTATAACATAAACCAGTGACCTCTTGCGTGAGATATCATCGGTTCTATCGTGAATATTATCCTTTCTTGTGTTGTTCATAGTGCACGACTGTATACCACACTTCGGCATTGGTCAAGCCGAGAAAGCATCAATCACCTTCCAGCTACGACCATTAATAGATTCCCTGATATATTGCAATCCGTATAGTATCATGACCCAAAGCTAAATTATCGACAAACAACGCCAAAATGGTAAGTTTTGGGGAATTGTTCCGGATAAAGCACGCATCCGTATATTAATTGTTATAAGTCCTACGGATTGCATGTGCGGTATTGACAATGGTAGTACTATAAGTTATACTAATGATAATTAATGGAGGTATTACCAATGGCAAATGTCAAAACTGCTATCTCAGTAGACGAACCTTTATTTGGAGAAATTAATGAATTAGCTCATGAGATGTCTATTTCTCGTAGTCATCTATTTTCGTTGGCCGCTCAGGAATTTATTCAGCGCCACAAAAGCCACAAATTATTCAATGCTATAAATGCGGCCTACGACGATTTGCCTGACAAAAACGAAGAAGCATTGCAAGCACAAATGCGTTCTCGCCACATTGAATTGGTGAAAGATCAATGGTAATCAACCAAGGCGATGTATTCTGGGTCGACCTCACGGAGCCATCAGGGTCTGAGCCAGGCTATCGTCATCCACATGTCGTTATCCAAAACAACCTATTTAATCGAAGCCGTATCAATACTGTGGTTGTGTGTGCGTTGACTTCAAATATCAAACGAGGCAAAGCACCTGGGAATGTGCTTCTTAAAAAAGGTGAGTCGAATCTCCCCAAACAGAGTGTCATCAATATCTCTCAAATATTCACAATCAACAAGGATGACTTAGTGGAAAGAATCGGCTCGTTGTCCAGTACACGCATGAATGAAGTGCTCGAAGGTATCGAGTTACTTATCTCCCCACGCGATGTCGAATAATAGAAATGAGCTACGGGACTTATAACAATTCATTCCACCCGACCGCTTGGAGCGGTCGGCCCTTGAAGTTTGGCCGCAACCGAAAAACTGTTTTCATGGCACTTGGCAACAGAGGGCAATAACAGGTAAAAATGCAAATTCATAAGATGTGCTATAATGCCAGCAATTATAGGGTGTTGCCAAGGTAAAATCGGCACATTCCCAAGCGTCCGGTGAATTCAAGCGTTATGTGTGCGATTTCTGTCATCAATTCAATTACATGTCAGCCCACCGCACTTGACAAAAATGTATAAATCTAATACCCTATACTCAATTCATCCTCAGTGGACTGATTGTTCACTGAGCCCCTCCGGATTGCGATCCGGAGGTTTTTTTATATAGGGGTATGAGCAGAACAATATTTCTTGTTGACGGATTTAATCTGTACCACTCAACGGTTGATGCACAAAAAGATGCAAGAGGTGCGACAACCAAATGGCTAGATTTGCGGAGTTTATGTGAATCTTATCTTCCAATAGCTGGCCGATTATCAGGTGAAAAAGCATTACTTGAGCGTATTTATTATTTCTCCGCACCTCCTACTCACCGTCCGAAAGCAAAGCAAGACCGGCATAGTCTTTATATGAAGTGTCTCAAATCAACTGGTATCAATGTTGAACTGGGCAGATTTAAACCTAAAGATGTTTTCTGCCCCAAATGCAATTCTTTCTTTGTTGCACATGAGGAAAAAGAGACAGATGTAGCCATTGCCACAAGACTTTTCGAGTCATGTCAGTCTGATGAAGCTGATACTATAGTCCTTATGACAGGCGACACAGACTTGGCACCAACTGTCAGAACATGCAAGCGGCTCTTCCCTGCAAAAATTATATTCTTTGCATTTCCGTATAAGAGGACAAATCTCGAACTAGTTGCAATTGCCCCTGAATCCTTTTCAATCAAACTTCGTTCTTACCTTCGTCACCAATTCACAGATCCACTTATTCTTTCTGATGGTGCCAGTATTTCCAAACCTATAAACTGGTAGTATTCATTCACATAACAAAACGTTGCACTCCGTCTTCAATAGGCGGTCGCCCTTGAAGTCGGGCCTGGTTCCGAGAATAATTTCTTTTCAACTTATCGGCAAGAGGGATATAACAGGTATGGCAGGCATTCCGATAAATGTGCTATTATCCAAGCAATTAATTGGTTGCCGCTAAGGGCATGGTGACGATATTACCATTAAAGCGAGTGAACTCTGTCGTTATACCCCTAAAAACTTGACATTGAGCCTTTTAACGGATATACTTCGGATATCCCTCTTGGAGGGTTTGATATGGTAACGAAAATTCAAAAGTGGGGAAATAGCCAAGGTTTGCGCCTTTCAAAACAGCTACTTGAAGATGCACATATTTCCGTAGGGGACAACGTCGAAGTGTCTACAAGTGATGGTCAAATAGTCATATCACCAACAAGACGTGTTCGGGGTAAGCAAGACCTGCAAGATTTGGTATCGCGAATACCTAAGGGATATAAGTCAGCAGAGTTGGATTGGGGCGAACCTGTAGGCAAAGAGATCTGGTAAATGAAAGCATATGTTCCAAAGAAGGGGGACTTCGTCGCCATTACCTTTGATCCTCAATCTGGTCATGAGCAAAAGGGTCGTAGGCCTGCACTTGTCGTAAGTAACACTTTATTCAATGAGCAAGTCGGTCTTGCTATTGTCTGCCCTCTGACAACAAGGGATAGAGGATATCCTTTTCATATTGCGGTTACTGACAACCCAAAAGTAACCGGATTTGTCATGGTCGAACAAGTCAAGTCTATTGATTATGTTACCCGTAAGGCCAAGATGATGGGAAAGGCTTCAAATGAGTTACTTGACGAAGTTCTATCACTTTTGGATGCGTGCATCTATTGAGGGGTATAACAAAACATTGAACAACGACTGTGGGCGCCTTTCCCTGGGCTTGGGCCTGCTTCCGATATTGATTATCAATCAGCTTGGCGGCAAGAGGGCAATAACAGTTATAGCATGCAATCCAAAATGTCTGCTATAATCTCAGGTACTAAATGGGTTGCCGCCAAGTCAATCCGGCATATGCCATTGCAGCGTGTTAATTCCAGCGTTATACCTCTTAATCAATCACTACTTCATTGCATTTGAAACAACATTTAGGAAACATACCGCTTGACGTTATTAATGCTTTGCGTTATTAATGCTTTGCGTTATTATTGGGCTATGATTAAAAGCTTTCGCGACAAAGAAGCGGAAAAAATCTTCGATCGTGAAGGTTCTCGAAAGCTTCCAGAGAATATCCAGAAGATTGCTTTACTCAAGCTCGGTGTGATTGATGCAGCGGACGAACTTCAAGACTTACGATTACCACCTGGAAACAAATTGGAGAAATTGTCCGGAAACAGAGCAGGTCAATACAGCATCCGAATTAATAACCAGTGGCGAATATGTTTCAGTTGGAGCAAAGGCGACGCATATGACGTTGAGATAGTAGGTTATCATTAGGGGGAAAACAATGACAGCAAAGAAATTAGCCCCGATTCATCCGGGGGAAGTGTTATTTGAAGAATTTTTAAAACCAATGGGTATCAGTCAATATCGTTTGGCCAAGGAAATTAGTGTGCCACCACGTCGAATTAATGAGATTGTGCATGGAACAAGGGCCATTACGGCTGATACTGGCTTGCGGTTATCTCGTTATTTTGGCACTTCTGAACGTTTCTGGCTAAATCTCCAGACACGATATGATATTGAGGTTCAAAAAGATCGTCTCGGAGATATACTGGATACCGAAGTCCGTTCAATGGTGCTAGTGAAATAGTAATGACAAAATGGTAAGTTTTGAGGAATTGTTCCAGATAAAGCACGCATCCGTATATTAATTATTGGAAAGCACGGGGTATCCTCATTCAGACTGAGAATTCGATAAGCTGTATCATAAACTCTTTCTGAGCTCTTTGCTTCAACCTATCGCTGTGTTACGCGGACAGCATCGAAGTCTCTACTGCGAGAAGAACCGGCATTAGAGTTCGCAGCAAGCACTCTTCCTTTTCTTTGCCTTTTTTTTAAACGGGGAATTTCATCATCTGATTTGAAAGACTTTTTGTTTATAAAGCTACGATTCGTGGCCACTCGGGTAGGCGCCGGGTTATCCGGCTTTGGTATTGTGTAATCGAAGTCTTGCACCGTTTGCCTGGATAATGACTGTCCCATGATTCTTTCCAGAGTCCGTACCATCCCATTATCTTCAGGGGTAACAAACGTGAATGCGTCACCTGTCCGTTCGGCTCGCCCAGTGCGCCCGATGCGATGAATATAAGCATCGGCAGTATCGGGAATGTCGTAGTTGATGACATGTGAAATGCTATCCACATCCAAACCTCGGGCAGCAATATCGGTGGCCACCATGATCTGGTACTCGCCGTTTTTGAATCCGCCAAGCGCTGATTGGCGCTGGGTCTGGGAACGATTGCCGTGCAGGCTGGTTACCTGATATCCGGCGCGATCGATCTGCTCTGCTAATCGCTTGGCCCGGTGCTTGGTACGAGCGAAGATCAAAACCGAGTTGCTGTCGGTCTTCGCCAGTAGTGCCAATAGAAGCTTTGTCTTCAAGTGTTGGCTCACCGGAAAGAGGGCATGCGCAACGGTATGCGCCGGTCGACTGAGTCCAATGGCGACTCGTTTCGGGTCTTTCATATTCTGTGCCGCTAACTGCTCTATCTCTGGCGGGAATGTGGCGGAAAAAAGCAAGGTCTGGCGCTGTGCCGGAAGATGACCAATGATACGACGCACATCGGGCAAGAAACCCATGTCGAACATACGATCAGCCTCATCCAGCACCAATAAATCTACTTGGGTAAGGTTAACCTGACGATGTTTAATATGATCAAGCAGCCTGCCGGGGCAAGCCACAACTATCTCCACTCCGCTTTTTAGAGCCTTGATTTGAGGCAAATGACCAACACCGCCATAGATAGTGACACTGCGGATGCCTGTTCCAGCACCCATCTGAAGAATTGTCTCGTGGGTCTGCTCTGCCAACTCACGCGTGGGAGCTAAGATCAGTACACGTGTGCGTCTGAGTGGACCAGTGAGCAGTTTATTCAAAATAGGCAGAACAAAGGCGGCTGTTTTTCCGGTACCGGTTTGGGCCGTGGCTATAACGTCATGATTCGCAAGAGCCAAGGGAATTGCTGCTTCCTGAATAAGTGTCGGCTCAGTATAGCCCACTCTATCAATGGCGCTAACAATCCTGCGGTTGAGTTGAAAATCTCTGAAACTAATTGGGATGACCTCCTAAATTTTTGTGAACTGAACTCGGGTCATCCAATGATTAAGGAACTAGGCCTCGAAGAAACCTTCTTGGGGGGAAACTCTGAGGGGTTACTGAATAACTGGTAAACCTTATATTAGGCCACTTATTTAACTATACGCTACTCACGACACAAATGCAATATATGCTATTTCACGACCGCAAAAAGGGGGGCATTTGCAACGGTGTTTTCAAGAACAGATTCCTTTTGAAAGTTGAGCAAATTTACCAATGCTAATGTCCTCAAAAAACGTTGGGTGATTAGACGTGATTTCCAACAAGTCATTGCTCTGTACAAAGAATGGAATTCATGATATAATGTATGACAAATGCAGTACATTGGGAGACAATCATGACTAATAAATCCGCTATTATATCGGCAAGGATAAACCCAGATATTAAGAATAACGCCGAACAAATTTTCAAGGAGCTTGGTTTAACCACATCGCAAGCTATTACCCTATTCTATAAGCAAGTCGATATTCAGCATGGTCTACCCTTTGAAGTAAAGATTCTAAATAAAGTAACTCTTAAAGCAATAAAAGCCGCCGAAACTCAAACCAATCTGCACAGCTTCAATGATGTGGATGACCTCTTTGACGATTTGAAGAATTAATGCGAACATTTAGCCGAACCTCGCAATTCAAGAAAGATGTAAAACGAATCAGGAAGCGAGGTAAAAGCTTGGACAAGCTCAGAAATGTGATCGAAAAGCTAGCAAGTGGCGAAGAGCTTGAACCAAGATATCATGAACATGTTCTCCAAGGTCAATACGCAAGTATTCGAGAATGTCACATTGAGCCAGATTGGTTATTACTGTACAAGTTATCCAAAACCGAACTAATCCTCATTCGGACAGGCACACACTCAGATTTGTTTGAATAATATTCATTTGTCTCCCATTATGTTTGTAAGCTATTTAACCAAATTTGGTGCTTGGTTGAGTCAAGGCAATACAACAAAGCAATCAACCCGACAACAAGGGGCGCCCGGCTTTAGGCCTGGTTCCGCTTCCGAAATTGGTCAGGATTCAGATTTGTGCCACGAGGGGAATAACATGTCGACGTGTTATCCAAGAATATCTGGTAAAATCAAGGCCAATATAGGGAGTGTCACAAAGTGAATGGCGGTGATATACCCTCGTTGCCGGTTATCTCCACGTTAGTTTGCACGGATAAGTGCCTAGACATAGTATTCCGATAATGATAGATTTTCCCTACCACTACGCCTGACCCTTACACTACTTAAACGAGTTCACAAAGAATTATGATAATGGTAGGCATTAGTATCGGTGTGTGTTACTATTTATATGCTACGTCCAAAGGATCATTAAATGATACAAACCTTTAAAGATAAGGGGACTGAGCGTATATTCAACAGAGAGGTGTCGAAAAAGTTGCCCCCAGATATTCAGAGGGTAGCCCTAAGAAAGCTACTATGGATACACGGAGCAAGGATATTAGCAGAACTGAATGTGCCTCCGTTAAACAGGTTAGAGAAACTGAAGGGTTCCCGAAAAGGACAGCATAGTATTCGTATCAATGACCAGTGGCGTATATGTTTCAAGTGGGATAATGGGAATGCCTTCGATGTCGAGATAGCTGATTACCATTAGGTTTTTACTGCCAGAAGGTTTAGGGGGAGAAATGGCCAAAAAGATGACCCCGGTTCATCCAGGGGAAATACTACGTGAAGAGTTCATGTTACCGATGGGATTGACTTCTTATAGGATTGCCAAAGATATCGGTGTTCCTTTACCCAGGATTCATGATATTGTGAAGGGAAAGAGGGGTATATCTGCAGACACGGCGCTTCGTTTGGGGAGGTATTTTGGTACAACACCTGATATATGGTTAAACATACAGGCTCGTTATGATCTTGATATTGCCGAAGATCGTTTGGGTGAAAGACTCAACACTGAGGTTAAGAAATTACAGTTAGCTTAGCTAGTTGGTGTTTACTCAATTCTTCGCCCTTTACTTTTTTTGTTCCGTTCTCCTTCCTTCATGGAATAATGCTAAATAATCGTGCAATCTAACAACTGCGTCAACCCCAACCCCAAAAGGCGGCTGCCGTTGGGGTTGGGGTTGGGCCTGGCTCCCGATTGCGATTTTGCACAAGCACTGGGCGTCACGGGGGCAATAGCGTGTTTGAACGGCATTCCGAAAAACGTGATATAATTCAAGCCAAATTGGAGTGCCGCCCAGCTGGTCCGGCCTATCCTATTGGGGCGGGTTACGCAGAGCGTTGGGCAGAAGCCGGTTAATACCCTCTCACAACAAAGAAAGCCATCTATTCAATCCTGTGAAATAACATAGAGTGTAGTGTATTTGTTTCTCTCGATGAGTGTGCCATTATTACTCAAAAGTACAGTCCGATACTGTTGAGTCGGACAAAGGATCAAACATGATCGAACTGAATATCGAACTACCAAAAGACCAGATTACAGAATTCTGCAACCGTTGGCATATTCGTGAACTTGCTTTTTTCGGTTCGGTTCTCCGGCACGATTTTGGCCCCGACAGTGACTTGGACATTTTAATCACACTTGCTGGAGAAGCGAGTTGGAGCTTATTCGATCATCTACGAATGGAAGAGGAACTGCAAAAGATACTCCTGCGTAAGATTGACCTATTCACAAAGCGAGCAGTTGAGCAGAGCCATAATCAGCTTCGTCGGCAGAAAATACTTAGCACAGCTGAGGTCGTATATGTCGCGTGATGCAGCTACCTTGCTGTATATTGCACGATCAGCGCAATTGATTATCGAGTTCAAACGAGGTATGGACAAAGATACCTTCGTCGGAGACTTCAAAACACAATCCGCTATCGAACACCAATTGATGGTAATGGGCGAAGCTGTTAAACGGCTATCACCAGAGCTTCGGGAGAGCCATTCCGAAATACCTCTCTCTTTTCAACCACCATTTTGACCCTTGTGTCCTGTTTTGTCCAATGAACATATAGACACATGCAAAAACACCGCGCTGGAACAGTGGAAAACATATGCTCATGGCCCCGGTGAGGCCTCATCCGGGACGTTTAAGGACGCATTGGCAAGCAAAAGTGTCATCCAACACCCGGCTCCATCGTGGATTTTAACGTATGGACCGAAATTTCCCCGGCTCGGTGGCCCATTTCGAAGAGTATTCCCATCCCGACGAGCACCGCAATAGACTAAAACCGGTTAAACCGTGAGAGATGGCGCCGATTCATGATCGAGATCGCTCCATAATACTAATCAAACGCGAAGTAACCGATGAATAGGCATGTCAAACTATGTAAAAATTGCCTATGGCCGCCTAAAAAAGACCATAACTCAATTATTATTTATTGAACCTGTACTTTGTCATCATTTTTGCATAGTTTCACTTGACTATAACAACTTGCAAAAGTGGAGTTCACCCCATATAATGCCAAGTACTAAGGAGAAGTCATTATGCATAATGAGTTCACTGCAATCATAGAAGAAGAAGATGGATGGTTCATTGCCTATTGCCCGGAAATACCCGGTGCTAATGGCCAAGGTCGGACCATCGAAGAATCTCGACAAAGCCTTGCTGGGGCAATTGCGCTTATTCTTGAAGATCGGAGAGATGACGCCCTGCGTGGAGTACCTGAAGATGCTATCCACGAAACGGTCGTCTTGCATTGAAGCGTAGCGCCCTGTTGAAACATCTACGCAAGCAAGGCTGCTATTTGAAAAGGGAAGGGCGTGAACACTCGCTGTGGTCCAATCCAAATACAGGTAAGATCGAAACTGTGCCGCGGCATACTGAAATTCCCAATAAGCTAGCTCGGAAAATATGTCGCGGTCTGTCAGTGCCTGAAATTGGTTAGCGCCCCGCCATAGGCAAACCATGGATCGATGTTCAAAATTGATAATCGGGCTAGAAAAAAACATGTGGCATTTCATCCATTGACCCTTTATACTGCTTAATACGGAGATCATCATGAGTACACTCACCATCAATATTCCTGAAGATCGATGGGCCAGACTGAACGAAATATCCGATCAATTCGGCATCAGCCCAGAAGAGCTGGTTCGTATTAGCGTTGATGATTTACTCACCAGACCACAAGAAGACTGCCAGCAAGCCATTGAGTACATATTCAACAAAAACGAAAACCTCTATCGTCGGCTATCATAATGCGCTATCTTAGTATTGGTGAGGTACTTACCCTTTACCAAAGAGTAATGGCCCAATCCGGCGGGAAAACAGGTATCCAAAACCTTTAATGCACTGGAATCCTCTCTGGCTCAACCCTCGAATGACCTTTAATGGAAAGGACCTTTATCCAACTGTAGCTGATTAGGCGGTCATACTGGGTTTTTCACTGATCAAAAATCATCCTTTCTCGATGGAAACAAACGCATTGGACATGCTACTACTGAAGTCTTCTTATTACTCAACGGATTTGAAATACAAGCCTCGATGGATGAACAAGAAGACAACCACTCCACAATACTATGGAATAATCCCAATAGCGATGATGCAGCGCTAATCCGCCATCCCCATCACTGGCTGTCGTGGTCAGGGAAACCATTGGGGGGTTCATAGGGCTTGGGTTCGCTTCCGAAGTTGGTTTAGAATCAGCTTGGCGGCAAGAGAGCAATAACAGGTATAGCGTGCAATCCGAAATCTCTGCTATAATCTCAGGCAATAAACGGGTTGCCGCCCAGTCAATCCGGCATATACCATTGCAGCGTGTTAATTCAAGCGTTATAGCCCCAATAGTCTGGGGCTTCCCAAAAAGCTAGGCTATGTGTATAATATATAGTGCCCATACACATAGGAGGCTCAAAATGAGAACTAATGTTGTTATTGATGACGATCTTATGGATTCTGCCCTCAAGGTTTCCGGTTTAAGAACTAAAAAGGATGCGATAGAAGAAGGGTTGAAATTGCTGGTTCAGATAAACAGCCAGGCAAAAATAAAGGAATTGAGAGGAAAACTGAATTGGACCGGTAATCTTGAGAAAATGCGGTTAGACAAATGATTATCGTTGATTCATCTGTCTGGATAGACTACTTTAATGGCAAAGAAACGGATCAGACCAATTTATTGGATGCTTCACTTGGTAGCACTCCAATTATAATGGGAGATCTGATTCTGACCGAAGTGCTTCAGGGGTTTCAAAGCAACAAAGATTATGAGAATGCTAAGGAAATGCTTTTACAAATGCCATTTATGGCAATGGGTGGACTGGCACTGTCGCTGGAAAGTGCAATGAACTATAGACATCTCAGGAGAAAAGGGGTTACTGTGAGGAAGACCATTGATGTCATGATTGGAACATTCTGCATCCACCACCAAATACCTTTATTGCATGATGATCGGGATTTTGAGCCAATGGTAGAGTTTTTAGGCTTACAAATATTTGGTACATAACAACCGTATCAACACCGATTTCAAGGGCGCGCTTCCTTTGGGCCTGGTTCCGCTTCCGAAATTAGTTTCTATTTAAATTGCGACAAAGGGGCAATAACAGGTGAAGTTTGGTAATCCAGTATCAGCCTGCATAATCCAGCCTCAGGCGCCCTCAGCCCCCAAGCTAATCACCAGAGGTTACGCTATTTACTGCTCCCACAACAAAGATTGATATCCGTGCCATCATACGGTATCATGATTTACCACCAGGGAGGTCTTAGGCCATGCCATCAACGATGACTCTTATGTATTGGGTATAGCAGGCATTCCGGTAAACGTGCTATTATCCAAGCAATAATTGGATTGTCGCCAAGGGAATGGTGAGCATATTACCATTAAATCGGGTGAACTCAGTCGTTATATTTCCATCTATTCACAATAAGCAAATAGAGCTCACCCCTTGAAAAATGTACGCCAATGGCGTATAATATGTACTGTGATTACGATAGCAGAGACTCTACAATACCAGCGAAAGGCAAAAAGACTTCTATCCAGTGTAGAGCAATCGGAATTAATAACCTACCTATCAATCAATCCCGAAGCAGGAGTTTTAATTGAAGATACAGGAGGCATCAGAAAACTTCGATGGAGGAAAGGTAGTTGAGGGAAAAGCGCTGGAGTAAGAGTCATCTACTACTATCACAGTGAAATTATACCGCTCTACTTATTAACTGTTTTTGGTAAAAATGAACGAGCAAACCTATCACAGCAAGAGAAACATATGTTGGCAAAGGCTGTGAAGCAGTTATTTGAGTATTGGAGAGAGAAAAATGGGTAAAGCATTTAATGAGATCAATACTGGTTTGCTGGAAGCAATAGATCATGCCTCTGGTAAAGAAACAAGAATCAGTGTGCATAAACCGAAGCCTGTAGATGTGAAAGCAATACGGAAGAAAGCTGGCATGACCCAAAAACAGTTTTCTGATGTCTTCGGACTTTCGGTGGGCACTTTACGCCATTGGGAACAAGGGGCCAGGAATCCTCAAGGTCCAGCTCTTGTTCTGCTCAATGTGATGGACAAGAATCCAAAAGCAGTGCTTGATGCCCTTTTGGCGGAGTAGAAATATAACTATAAGGGCTCTCTTTGTCAATATCCACCTTCCTTTTGAGTATAGATAGCTACAAGGTCTTGAGACCTTTCGGAGACCACACCTCCCCCATCGTAACTAAATACGCTTTTCGTTACGTCCAAAGTGCTTATGCAGCGACGGTTCCTGAACATCCGGATGGTTCCGGCTTTCTTTCTAAAGCTGGTATTTCGGATACATTATATTTCCGCACAGACGCTTCTTTTGGAAAAGTCTGCCAACTAAACTTGAAACAGCGAGTCGTAAATTTCACATATTACTCTTGACATTTGGTGGCTATAGTGATACCATTTAACCGTGAGAATAAACAATCTTGTAGCTAAGATGAAAGCTAATCCTGCAGGTATCAAGTACGCTGAGTTGTGTAAGGTTTGTGATGACTACTTTGGAAAGCCAACACAGAAAAGCACCAGCCACAGACGCTACAAGACTCCCTGGCCTGGTGATCCTAGAGTAAACATACAGAATAAAAATAGAATGGCAAAACCGTATCAGGTAAAGCAGGTACTCAAGGCTATACAGCTACTAGCAGGAGGATGACATGGTAACCAAGGATCAAGCAGTAACTCAAGAGAATTATACCTATAGGGTCCTATGGTCTGAGGAGGATCAAGAATTCATAGGCTTAGTAGCAGAATTCCCTAGCTTGAGCTGGCTGGAGAATACCCAGCTTAAGGCACTGTCAGGGATCATTAAGCTAGTGGGTGAGATACTAGAGGAAATGGAGGAGAGTGGTGAGACTCCACCAGCGCCTCTAGCTCTCAGAGACTATAGTGGACACTTTACAGCACGTGTAACACCTGAGACACATAGGAACTTACACATAGAGGCAGCTGAGGCTAATGTGAGCTTTAGTAGACATGTATCTGCCAAGCTGAGCAGATAGGTGCACACACCAATTATATACATGTAGAACCATAAAAACACAGGTACGACAATTCTAAGATAATATTGTTATAATGTATCCAGGTGCCGAAGGGTACACCCAAAAACCCAAGGCTCCTTTTTTTATACCCAGATACAAACCGTAGCTACCAGGCTCAGCCTTGAGGTCCCAGCCTCACAGTTCCAGACTCATAGAATGTTGCCACACCCCCATATCCTGGGCCAAAACCGTTAATCAACCACTATAGCTCTGTTGGGTTTAGTGGTACCATCACTCTTGATGCATTATAACTATTTTAGGCCACATCAATCCTAGAAGGGAAAGACACCTGCTTAGAAAGCAGCTATATGGATGCGGCGGTATCCGTTTGGATCCGGCCACGACGGGTGATGCTGTTCATGATCCGCGCCTGGTAGCGCTTTTCCGCCTGCTGCCTCTGCAGCCAGGCCAGCGCCCTGAGCTTGTCCTCCGGTTCGATCAACGGCGTGGGCCATCCGGTCAACTCTCGCAGGACGGATGCAATCGCCGTTTCCCATGTCCAGGGACGCTTCCCCTGGAAATTCGGCCAGCGATCCAGCATCAGCGAATGCAGCCCCCAGGGTATCGCCAGGCGCTCCTCCACTTCCTCGCGGGGCATGTTATACCTCCGGCCAATCCCTTCGATGATGGGTGGCACCAGCGAGCCCCCGTGTTTGAGTATTTGCTTCATCAGCCAGTAGTGCCCCGCGAAATTCGGCGGGTATTTTCCCCAGTCGGCGTGGTACCGGCGCGCGGTACGCAGCGAGATCCCGATGGACGCATAGATGTCCTTGGGCGGGTACCCCTTATCGTACTGGCAGAAACACCGGAAGCACGCCGATTGGCCACATTCGTCCCCTTTAATGGGGTACTGACGGCGCGGTGGACTGATTTTCGCTTTCAGCTTCTCAAATAACGTCAGCATCTTTTTTGTCTCCTTCAACACCTGGGTACGACCAATATGGTTCGCCACCAGCCGTCGAGCCATCACGATTTCTCCCGGATAGGATGCCCCGGTATCAAGGGTCCAGCGTAATCATCACCCTCTGGACCTCCCTGGATCGATGCTAGCGACGGTTTTTGGGTTTGCGCAGCGATCCCAGTGGAAGCTCGATATTGTCCGCCGGTGAACTGGTCAAATGGGCCTGGCTGAGATCCGTCTGGGCCAGTTGGAGGTAGATTTTTACCGTATCCAATTGGGCGTGTCCCAGGATGGCCTGCAAACTGAAAACGTCACCGCCATTCCGCAGGTAGCTAATAGCAAAGGTATGCCGAAAGGTATGCGGGCTCACCCTTACCCCGGTGATGCCAGCTCTCTGGCCAAAGCGGCGCACGATGGTTTCCAGGCGATCCTTCTTTAGGGGACGCCCTGCCACCGTCAAAAACACCTGGTTAAAGCGCGGCATCGCCGGCTGGGGACGATGCAAATTTATGTATTGCCACAGGGCCGACTGCAGTCGTGTTCCCAGGGGTACCTGACGCTCTTTGTTGCCCTTGCCCTTGACCCTGATCAGGCGTTGCTCCAGGTCCACCGCCTCCAGTGATAGCCCGATCAGTTCACCCAGCCGGATCCCGGTATCCAGCAGCAGCAGCAGGATGGCCCGATCCCGGGCCGCCACTTCCGATTGGGGATCGATGGCCTTAAATAAAGCATAAAGCTGCTCGTCGCTGAAGGTGGGTATCACCTTGGTGGGAACCGGGGGAATCACCAGGCGGTCGAAGGGATTTTCTTCTATGATACCTTGCTGCTGCAGACAATTAAAAAAGGCCCGCTGGGCCCGGGGATAGCCGTTGATCGTGCTCGGAGACAGCTTGCCCTCCTGCGGTGGCGTGAACCGGTGATGCTCGAACCGGGGCCGCTCCTGGAGGTTAACGATATATTCCCGCAGTACCATGGCATCGATGGACAGTACCTCGGTGGACCGCCCATTCAGGACCAGATACCGGTTCAGATCATTAACGGCGGTGACGGCGATGGCGGTGGTGTTCTTGCTTTTGCCCTCGCTCTTGGAAATCAGGCGATAGAGCTCCAGCAGGCCGGTGAGTGACGTCGGCGGCTCGGCTGCCGTCAGGACCGCTGCTTCATCGGGGTTCTCTCCTGCCGCTTTGGCATTCATTTGCCTCGCAAACGACTCGAGAAACTCCGCTGGGCTGACACCCCGGAACCCGCCCCGATGGGCGGGTCCCCTGGAGACCTTTTTTTCACTCTCTGGTCGAGCCGCCCGAGACTTTGTTTCGTTCAGTGTTTTCGCTGTCATGCTTTTGCTCCTTTGATCATCTATTGGGCCCGATTCATTGACCTGACTTCCGAACCGGTGACCCTTCCTTTATATATATATACCACACAAAAAGGGAGCTCACTCGTAAAAAGGTTAACCGTATCGCCGCAGCACTGCATCAACCGATCAAACCAATAGTTTCCGGATAAGGATTCTGTCCCCCAGCCCTGGCAGCAGGTTTCCGAGGCAGGTCATGACGCGTGATGCCCCTTTGGGGGGTAAGCCTGCCCCCGAATCTCTCCCCGAGAGCTGCCGGGTTGACCCCTACCTTGTATTTTATGTAAACCTCATACGTTTAACCTCTAGACGGTCGAAATGGTCGGGAGGGCATCTTCACATCGATATTATCCACCGGGCTGGCCATCTGGTGGACCCGCTGCAGGTCCAGATCGGCCAGTTCGCAGTAGCGCCGGGTCATGTCCAGGGTGCTGTGTCCCAGCAGTCTCTGCAGGGTGAAGGGGTCCCCTCCCTGACGCAGGTAGCTCACCGCTGCGGTGTGCCGCAGGGTATGGGGAGAGCAGCGGACCCCTTCGATATGGGCCTTTTGGCCATAGCCCCTGAGGATGCTCCCCATACGGTCCTTGGTCAGGGGAAAGCCGTCCCAGGAGAGGAACAGCCGGTCCTCTTTCAGCCGGGTAGGGGAAGGACGGTAGCGGCTGATGTAGCGCACCAGGTACTGGCACACCTTGCGGCCCACCGGTATCAGGCGTTCCTTGTTGCCTTTGCCCAGCACCTTGAGCTGGGCTTCATCCAGGGACACGTTGGGCAGCTGCAGTCCGATGAGCTCGGAGACCCGCAGCCCGGTATCCAGGAAGGTCAGGATGATGACATAATCCCGGTATCCCTGCGCCGAGGGGGTGTCGATGACCGCCAGCAGCTGCTGGATCTGGCCGGTGGAGAACGTGGG
>JABMQN010000052.1 GCA_013203045.1 Chloroflexota bacterium | reverse complement strand
TACTACGCTTGGTGTGAGAGGCCGCCGTCGAAGCGGGCACGGGAGGATGCGCGACTGGAACTTGAGATTAAGGCTGCGCATAAACGGACGCGTCAGACCTGCGGTCCTGACCGGTTACAGCGTGATCTGGATGAACACGGCGTCCATGTCGGGATATGCCGGATCAGACGCATCCGTAATAAGCTGGGAATACGCTGTAAGCAAACCAAGAAGTTCAAGGTTACCACTGATTCAAAGCATGCCCTGCCCGTAGCAGAGAACTTATTGAATCGGCAATTTAAAACACTTATGCCTAATGCCGCATGGGTGAGCGATATCACCTATATCCCGACAGGGGAAGGCTGGCTGTATCTAGCTGGTCACAAAGACCTCTGCACCGGTCAGATCGTTGGATATGCTATGGGAAATCGGCTGACGAAGAGCTTGGTGAGCCAATCTCTGTTTCGGGCAGTGGCTGCGAAACGACCGGCAAAGGGACTGCTTCACCACTCTTATCGGGGAAGTCAGTATTGTTCTTATGAATACCGGGAGTTACTCGAACAGTTAGGGATGAGGGTATCGATGAGCCGGAGAGGAAACTGCTATGACAATGCGCCCATGGAGAGCTTCTGGGGAATACTCAAGCAGGAGTTGGTAAACCACTGTCATTATCGAACCAGGCGGGAGGCAATCCGGGACATTACCGAATATATCGAGGTCTTCTATAATCGACAGCGGCGTCAGGCAAGGCTGGGGTATATGTCCCCGGTTGCCTATGAACGAAGCCTCTACACAGGACAACTGGCAGCATGAATGATTTGGTGTCCACTATTGCCATCAGGGCCCAATGGCAAGCCCGTCGAGGAAATTGTATTCGCCTTTGAGAGCCATGTTGAAAGCATGGCGAGGAAAAGAACAGTTGATACTGCTGAAAAACGTATCTGCCAGCTCGGTTCCCTCGCTGCCTGTTCCTCTAATTCGGAAGGGGAGCATACCTGCTGCGGTGATAATCTCCTCAGGCATTGAGCAGCAAAAATATCCAACAACCTTATTACCTTTATCCTTCCATCCTCGGGTTTCTTCGTTTGCCAGTATCTGAGCTACCTCAGACAACTGTTGGAATGCTCCGGATTTCAAGTCCGTTTCCACCTCATTCTCCTCCTTTGCATATTCAGGTATCCTAATAACATGGAATGGGTTAATTGATACATATCTTTTAATGGGTTTGGTGATATCTCAATACCTCGGGAGCTACCTTGGTGGCTGAATCCACAGCATTGTGAGTACCCACCCCACAACCTCCGGCATCGATCCCAACATAGAACAAACCCTGTATCGGGGCCTTCGGGGACGGTTTGTACCGACCGCACTGGCCAACGATCTGACCGAGCCCGATACACTCGCCGCCCTGGCCGGGGACCACGCTATCCCGCGTCAATCGGCTCACCGATGCCGCAGTATAGTTCTCTCGCCGTACAGTATGCTTTCTAATGTCAGGGCATAGCTCGGCAAGTCGCTCATCCAAAGCATCCAGCCAGATTTTCACATTCTGCCAGTTGGGATCCGAGGGAGCTAATGTGGCACTCTGGATCATCAGTTTTCCTTCGGGAGCCAGCTCCGGATTGAAACCACCTGGGATGAAGATCATGCAAAACATCTCATCCGGTATCTGCCCCGCCCTGGCTTTTAGATAACGTTCCATATTCCACCAGTCATTATCTGAGAACCAGATATACCCGCTATCCTCCAGCACCGCTTTATCCAGGAAGTAGCGGCTGCCAATGAGCGATAGCGATGGCACCAGCTCTTTGATATAGGAAACATAGCTTTTATCGAAGTGTTCCTCGCCGACCAGCTTGAGAACGGTAGGCTGAATGCCCGCGTTGCTTACAACTATCGGGGCATGGAAAATCCCTTTGTCTGTGTAGACGCCTTCAACCTTTCCATCTCTGACGGCGATCCGCTCCACGCGAGTTCTCAAGCGTACGTCGCCACCATCGCGTTGCAGTGCCTTTACGAAGGTTTCGTATATCTGGCCTTGAGCCCCCATGGGATAGGCCGGTCCAAGGCCATGCATCATCTGCATCAGACTCTTCATCATCTCTGAAGCAGCACAAATATCGATCGGTACAACGAAGAGCATGTTAGCCAGCACCGCCAGGTAACTGTAAACCGACTGTGGGATGTTGTAACGCGAGAGGAAATCATGAAAGCTGATATCGTCGAGGGCATCAAGTTCCAGTGGACTGAGGTTGTCCATGTCACTGAAAAGGCGACCGCATTCTTCTTGTTCCTTCTCAGTTAGTATTTCCGGGTATCCAGGGGGAAGCAACATGAAAGGTGCGTATTTCTTCTTTTTCGGTGGGCGGTACATAAAACCTCCGCCCGCCATTCCGGTCAACTGCTCCGACATCTCAAGTTCCATTCCGAGTTCCGTCAACACCTCTTCGAACTTGGTGCCATACTTGGGCATACCGATCAGCGGCCACAGGTCATAGGTAAACCCGTTTTTGCTCCTGCGCATAGCCTTGCCGCCCACCGTGTTGTTCTGCTCAAGAAGCAGGGTCTTCATCCCCCGTTTCTGTAACAGAGCAGCGCATGCACTGCCTCCCGGACCTCCACCGACAACGATCACATCATACGTCTTCGTCATTCACGCCTCCATAATTTGAGTTATGATATTTTAGAGAATATACCCATTAGCCCTAGACTTGATAACCGATTCCGGTTCCTGCCACCATTTCTCGATGCCGCATTCCTCGGCGATGGTGGTGGCACAGTTGTAACCCGGACCCCAGATAACGCATCCGCCCGGCCAGACGCCAGCCCCGCC
>JABMQN010000051.1 GCA_013203045.1 Chloroflexota bacterium | reverse complement strand
TCCCCCACCCCTGGCACGAATCCCTGTCCGTGCAGAATGCAATTCAATTAATTATCAAAGCAAAGCTGATTCGTAGGTGGAGAAAACTTGGCAATTTTGTGGGTGTGGGGTAGGGAACCTTCTTATCTCTTGTATCTTTTAGTAGACCTCGAAATGACTCCAACCACTCCCTCAAGCAAATGAGTTTCCAGTATATTTGATATCTTGACAAAAGCTTGATTTAATCTATTGCAATATGCATGGACTAATGATAGACTTATTTGCCTAGCAAAGCTACGGGTCTTAGGTCGGGGGGAGGCCATGATCGCTGAACTGCTCGATACAGTCATTATTAAAAAAGCCTTTGGGTTGTTTAACCTGAAGGCTTTCTATATTTAATAATGGCTATGCTTGTGCATATGGAGAGGTGTCATGAATGACGCAAGTAAAACAAAAAATCAACTCATCGATGAGCTCGTAAGAGCAAGGCAATGGGCAGCGCAGTGGGAAGCCATTGATGCCAAGCGCAAACGGGTGGAAGAAGCGTTTCAGGAAAGCGAAACAGAATACAGATCAACTGTGAATGATCTTCTCGTAGGAGTGGTCGTGCATGCAGCTGATACAAGTATTGTGTTAAGCAACCCGATAGCTCATGAAATGCTTGGACTAACTTATGAGCAAATGTCTGGAAAGAAGGCGATTGATCCCGCATGGAACTTTGTGCATGAAAACCTGTCTGTAATGAAAGTTGAAGACTATCCAGTGAGCAGAGTAATTTCGACCGGAGAACCACTCCGTGACTACGTTGCTGGAATTATGAGACCTGATAGGGATTATTTGACCTGGGTTAATGTCAATGCAACCCCGATATTCTTTAGCGATGGAGAACTTCAGAAAATTGTCGTGAATTTTGCCGACATCACCGAACTCAAGCAAATGGAAGAGACTCTGCGAGAGAGCGAACAGAAGTACCGTTCCCTTATTACAAATATTCCAGATGTCACGTGGACGACTAATTCAGAAGGCAACACCGTCTTCATCAGTCCAAATGTGGAGGAAGTCTACGGGTACAGTCCAGAGGAATTCTACAGAGGAAGTGATGACCTTTGGCTAGAGAGAATCCATCTTGATGATGTTGACAAGACGAAGAATGCGTATAGATCATTATTTGAGAAAGGCAAAGGTTTTGACGTCGAATACAGAATCAAAAGGAAAGACGGAAAATGGATCTGGTTGCATGACAGGTCAATTAATACTTACGAAAAAGATGGTAGTTTCTATGCCGATGGTGTCTTCTTTGATATCACCGAGCGCAAGCGTGCTGAGGAGGCGTTACAGAAGGCTCATGATGAGCTTGAGTCCCAAGTACAAAAACGTACTGCCGAGTTGAGCATATCCAACGAAGAATTGCAGCGAAAGTTCACCGAACTCAAGCAGACAGAGGAGGCGCTGAGGGAGAGTGAGAAGTTTCTATCTGAATCGCAAATAAGTGCGAATATCGGCAGTTGGGTATGGTATTTGGAATCAGGAATAGCAGTCTGGTCTGAGCAGCTCTACAAGATCTATGGCAGGAACACTGATCTGGGTGTTCCATCTATGGATTCTTATCTTGAAGCCTACCACCCAGATGACAGAGAGCCGCTTCAAAACGCCATGGAAATGGCTATCAACAAGGCTGCTCCTTACAATATCGACTATAGGATTTTCCGTGAAGATAGTGGAGAGGAACGCTGGATACGTTCCATAGGTAAACTCGAAAAAGATGCGAACGGAAAACCGAATCGCTTAATAGGAATAGCTCAGGACATCACCGATCGCAGGCAGATGGAAGAGGCACTACGGACGGTAGAAGAACAGCTACATTCAGTTGTCCATGCGGCACCACTGATTCTCTGGGGTGTGGATAGTGCAGGTCAGATCACACTATCCGAAGGCAGTGGACTGGAAGCGCTAGGGTTACAGCCCGGTGAAGTTGTCGGGCAATCTGTATATGACGTTTATCGCGATTATCCCGATGCATTAAATGCGATAGATAAGGCAATGTCTGGGGAATTGTCTCAAATCGATGTTGAGGTTGGGGATCGTATATGGAACAATCACTATCAACCAATCCAAGATGTTGATGGTAGTATTATCGGGATTACAGGTATTTCCGTTGACATCACCGATCGTAAGCGGGCGGAGGAAGAAGCTTCCATAACAAGATAAATGCTGGAAATCAACAAATTGCGAAGTGCATTGCTGGCTAATGTGTCTCATGAATTGAAAACTCCGCTGTCGGCTATAAGGGGACTAGCCGATACACTTGTACAGCGCGATGTTCAATGGGATTCGGAGGTAGCACAGGGTTTCCTCAGTACAATCAAGCGAGAATCTGATACCCTCAATCGTATCATTAACGATCTTGTACAAATGTCCCAAATCGAAGCAGTCTTATTAAGTATCGAAAGACAAAACAGCACGGTTTCGGTTGTCATGATCAATATCAAAGAAGAACTGCGGGATTTGGCGAAGAATCATGAATTATATGTCAATGTTCCTAGCAATCTCCCCATGGTCGATATCGACGAAGTTCGTATCGGTCAAGTGATAACTAACCTCGTGAAAAACGCCACGCATTTCTCTGAAAACGGTACGATGATCTCGGTGGAAGCTGCTACTGAGAATGATCAGTTGATAACCACAGTATCTGACCATGGAATCGGCATACCCCCTGAGCACATCGATAGAATCTTTGATCGGTTCTATCGCGTAGAGCCCGGAGTGGCACGGAATCGAGGTGGAATAGGGGTGGGATTGTCGATCTGTAAGACCATTGTAGAAAAACACGATGGCAACATATGGGTTCAGAGTCAACCTGGGAAGGGTTCGAAGTTCTGTTTCAGTCTGCCAATTGATAGCTGAAAAGTACGGCAGACGGTACCACCATCTAACTACGGTGTGACCTGCGACCCAAATCCCTCACCCCTGGCACGAACCCCTGTCCGTGCAGAATGCAATTGAACAAACAATGAGAGACAAGTCCGGTCTTATTGATAGCAGGGGATAGAAACAGAACAGGGGCACAACTTGCATTGTACCCCTGTTAGAAAGCTAACGATTATTGTGATACTTTATTCCGAATCTGATTCCGTCCAAACTATGCCAGCCTCAGCTTTTATCTCAGCTATGTCCTCTTCTGTGAATAGTCTCCACCCATTGCGATTTCGCAACTTTCCACCGGTAATGATTCCTTCACGTATCCAGCGATGGATGGTGCTTTTGCTCACACCGGACAACTGACTAGATTCGGTTATTTTATAGTAGACAGTCCCTTTAATCTCTACTGGCATAGAAATCTCCGTTTGGACATAATACTGTACGTTGGATTTCTTATTCTTTTAAAGGCTCTCCACGGTATTTCGAGATCAGATCACGCACCTGAGCTTCGATCGCTTGTTTCAACTGACCTTTGGACAGATTGGGGTCAATCTCGATTGTGTTGATTGCTACAATAAAATCTTGTGTCGTTTCCATCTGTCTATATCCTCATTATTCAATGTCGCTCTGTTCTACACAGAGTGCTTTAGCTAACTTTATTCTGGTATTCAGACTTGGCTTGGTCTTACCAACCTCAACGTTATAGATCGTTGCAGGGTGTACTTTGGCTGTAACAGCCAGCTTCGGTTGGCTTAATTGCATTTTTAATCGCAGTTCTCTCAACTTACTCATCGACGCTTCCTCCAGTCCCTACGTGATGAACACTCTTTTCACTAATAACCACAGCGGGTTCCTTCTCGCAGAATCCAGTTCCCTCGCATGTCGGGCATACATACAGAAAATTGCCACAGCCATCACAATCATGGCAACGTAGTTGTTCTTTAGTGTAATAGCCTAAACCGCCCCCCGTACATTTCTCACAAGGAGTTACACAGATTCCTTTTCCTTCGCAGTCTGGGCAATGTTCTGTTGGCACGGCACCTCACCTCTATATACTTGGTGATTAATTGTAGTGAGATGTTCGAGATCGAACAATACAGCTTGCATGCATAACGCATGGGGGGACACTCTCAAAACATGCTGAGACGTATTAGATAGTCCTTTAAGAGGCAGTATAAATGGGAATCACGGAAGATGGATTAGCGATATACCCGTTTGAGGATAGTAACAGCAGCAATGATCAACAAAACAGCGAAAACCAATTCAGTGACACCTGTTTTCCACCCTCCTCCATGTATCAAGTGACGAATGCCAAGTGAGAGGAGTGGTACAGCAACTACTAGGTTCGTTATCATCGCTTTCGTGTGAGAGAATCGATGAGCAGCCATGAGGAGTAAGATTGAACAGAGGACTTCAACTGTACCCGAACGCCAAGCCTGGCCGGGCTGTGTCAGATGATAGATGCCCATTCCAGAGAGTACAACAGAAATTGCGGTGTCAAAGAGCATTGCCGTCCGTGGTATATGCCTCATTGACCTGTCCTCAGTCATTGTACCACCCCTGATTTGAGTTGGTTTCATAAGAAACGGCTTGAATTCCGACCCCAAAGGAATCATCCTCACCCCTGGCACGAACTCCTGTCCGTGCAGAATGCAATTAAATTAATTGTTAAAGCGAAGCTGATCCGTTCTTGGAGAAAGTCTGGCAAATTTGTTGCTTTGAGGTAACCACTACATTATCCTCACTCTTTTCTCTCCTCATCCCAGCTCTGTCGCCAGATTTAGAGAATTTCTAACTGTCACGGATTGATAGTCTCCTGTGTCTTTCTTCATGTATGGTATACTATGCTACCCCAATAAAAAGGAGGTCGCTATGATAGAAAGAGGAGTACTTGCAAAAGATATCACAATTGCGATAATCCAAACATGCGGGACAAACATGGATATTTCCTCCGAAGATTCGATGAATGAGACCGTGAAGACAGTTACAGACCTGTACCAAAAAATAGACGAAGCATTTAAACCGTCCTTGCCCGAACGTCAACTAACGCCACTTAGGTCAATTTTTCCGAGTAGAAAGTGATAAAGCGTCTATTGTTCTGTTTTTACTCTGTATTTGACTACTCTCATCATTACATATTACTGGTGGTGTAGCGACTATATCATCCTCACCCCCCACCACAAACCACTGTCCGTGCAGAATGCAATTAAAATATTAGTCAAGGCAAAGCTGATTCGTAGGTGGAGAAAAGCTGGCAGTTTTGTTGCTTTGCGGTAGCAAACTTACCTACCCCTCTCTTGCCTCTCAATTCTCGTTACCAATAAATTTCCACACTTTGCACAATACCCACTGATTCCCAAATATTTGATTTATACATTTCTTTTCGAAACTCATACACATCATAGCTAAACACAGGCTTTCTCCCAATGCTCATAAAGCCAAGTTCTTTGCCAATCGAAACATAGGCAACTTTATCGTACAAATAGGAATGCGCTTTTTCATATTCCCTTTCGGGACCGGTGCAATCTATATATATTAATCCTTTATCGATAGTGTTGAAAGCATTAAGCGCATGTGGTTCAGTGGATTTGAGGTTAATCACAGCAATCGCAGATTTTATACCTTCAGATTCAGCATTGTTATGAACCTTTTCTGCAAATTCACCACAAGCCACTTCCTCGGAATATGTTTCTTCATTGGTAGCATCCTCCATTAAAAATGCCCTGAGCACATCCCAACTGACATCTTTGGCATGAGAATTGTTAATAAGCTCAATTCTTTGAGTAGCAAGTCTGTCTATTGTAATTGGTGGTTGACAACCTGAATATACTAGTATCCCAGGTGCTGGTTCTTCAACTGGTTCTGAACATATTGTCTCAAAGTCTTGATGTGAGTTACTACCATCACTACAACTCAGCATGGTTGCGATAGTAATGATGGATAAACAGATAACTATTATTATCGATATTTGCTTCATAGCTCCCTCGCATTTCCCACCATTATAGGCTTCAGGGTTCACGTGTGCAACTGGGAGTGGGTTGACTACCGGTAACGGGTTAGGTAGGATAGGGACACCAATCTGGGGTGCAATATGCATCCGTATATTAATTGTTAGGCGTCATAATGGAATTATCAGAATACATTCGATTCTGCAAAGTCACAGGAACCATGATTCCCTATTAATTACAAAGTTGCGGAAGCAATTTGGGGAGAGGCAGTAGATAATGACTCGGATGGTGATTCAATGAATCTTGATGATACTGATTGAAGAGAACTTACACTATCTCTTCGACAATGTTATCAAGAGCGCTTGGATATTGATCCAGTCGGAGAGGATCGGAACAAAATAAATCTAAGAGCAACATCATCAGAAGTACTTTAGACAGCGTATGCATATCTTAAGCAAAATGGATCAGTCTAGGATGCCTAACAAGGTACTGGATGATCCGTCAGATGCCCCGGGCTGAACCATGCGCCATGACCACGAAAGAAATCCATGACTTAGGCGAAGGTATGTATTTACGCGAACTGACCTCAGGACCCCGCCCAGTTCTTCTTTCCACGTGCTTGGTTGCACCTGATTTGCGTCTGCTTGTACTTGCTCCGCACCCGGATGATTTTGATGAGATCGGCGTCACGATGCGGTTCTTCCAGTCCAATGGCAATCCGATCTTCGTGGCGGTTTTGAGCTCGGGGGCAAGCGGCGTGGAAGACAGCTTTAGTGCTTCGTCCAGCTCAGATACCAAGGCACAACTGCGCGAGCAAGAGCAGCGTGAGAGCTGCCGCTTCTTTGGTCTCCCTGATTCACACCTGACTTTCCTGCGCCTCACAGAGGATAGCGAAGGTCACATTGCAGAAGACAGCGGAAACTGCGAGGAGATCCGGAGCTTTATTCACCGGATCAGGCCAGCCATTGTCTTTCTACCTCATGGCAATGACACAAACACTGATCATCAGCGTGTCTATGCCCTCTTTGTGCGTGTGGCCACAGAGGCACTATTTCCTTTTGTGTCCTTGCTTAATAGGGACCCGAAAACGATCAGTATGCGCCATGACCTGATTGCCCCGTTTGGGTCTGCGGAGGCGGAGTGGAAAGCCTCCCTGTTGCGCTTGCACAAGTCACAACAACAACGCAATCTCAACACACGGGGCGTGGGGTTTGATGAGCGGATTCTGGAAATGAACAGACAGATAGCTCGCGAATGTGACAGCGACCAGGAGTTCGCCGAAGCATTTGAGTTTGTTTCGTGGGAATGACGGCATCCTGATGGCGGTGTTCACTGCCTCTGAGCGTTGGAATAGACTTTGGATGGCCTTCCGCTACGGTTGATGCTATACTATGCACAATCCGCACTCCAGCCAGTCATTCACTTGGCATGTTGGTGCCCATACCTGTTCGATGTCATTGGACACATGACGGGATGTTGCGGTACTTGGAAGAGGTTACGCATCATGGATCTGTTTTCTGATATCAAGGCAATAATCATGAAGATCCTCGGCATCGACGGTGAGTCTGTCACCCCGGAGGCCCACCTCCATTTCGACCTGGGGGCTGATTCGCTGGCGTTGGTGACAATGTCCGTAGCGATCAGCGAGAAATATAATGTGGAGCTTCTCGCCGAAGACATCGTGGAACTCGAGAACATCAGCGAACTGATCTCGTTGGTTGAGGCAAAGATCAATACTTGAAAGAAAAGCCAGTATCCTGCTCAGTTTTCCGGGCGGGGCCAATCTTGTGACCTCAGCCCTTGTATTAAGTGAGGATTCACCTTCGTTCAGCAGCCATCGAAAAAATGTGGAGATGTGTGATGGACTATAAAACGATTGTTAAAGGCCCGCTAGAGAGTTTCCCTTTCAAACCGAACTTGTCAGACTATCTGGCCATGCGTCAGACTTTCAGATGGGAAGATATCTCCGCCGAGCTGGACTGGTTTGACGTCGACCATATCAACATTGGCCATATAGCCACAGATGCTCACCTGAAGACGGATCGTCGTGACAAGCCGGCCCTCATCTGGGAGAGCCAGAAAGGTGAGATCGAACGGTATACGTTCGCCGATCTCTCCCGCTTGAGCAACAAATTCGCGAATGTGCTGACGAACGACATCGGAATTAAGAAAGGCGACAGGGTGTTCTTCTTCTTAGAGCGGGTTCCTGAGATCTTCATCGGCATTCTGGGCACGTTAAAAGCCGGGGCGGTCATCGGGCCGCTCTTCTCTGCTTTCGGACCGGACGCGGTCAAGGATCGTATGGCTGATAGCCGGGCCAGGGTGCTGGTCACGAGTCCCATGCTGAAGAAGAAGATCGCTGAAATCCTGCCTGAGCTGCCGCATCTGGAGAAGATCATCGTCGTGAATCGCCGGAATGCCGAACTGGCTCCCGATGATGTATCCTATGAGGCAGCGATGGAGCGAGCCTCGGAGGAGTTTGAGACCGTTCGCACCCACAAGGAAGACTATGCCATCATGCACTACACCTCCGGTACTACCGGCAAGCCGAAGGGCGCAGTGCATGTTCACAATGCCGTGATTGGACACTACGCCACCGCAAAATACGTGCTGGATCTCCAGCCAGATGATATCTACTGGTGCACTGCGGACCCGGGTTGGGTGACTGGCACATCGTATGGGATGTTCGGGCCCTGGGCGAACGGCATCACACAAGTTGTCTACGAAGGTATGTTCAGCGCCAAGCGATGGTACAAATTCCTGGAGGAATGGAAGGTTACCGTGTGGTACACCGCTCCCACGGCCATCCGGATGTTGATGAAGGCGGGTGATGATTTGCCCGGGCAGTTCAATCTGGACTCGGTGCGTTACATGTGCAGCGTCGGTGAGCCGCTCAATCCGGAAGCTATCGTATGGGGACAGCAAGTCCTGCACAAACCGTTCCATGACAATTGGTTGCAAACCGAAACCGGCGCCATCATGATTGCCAACTACCCGGTGCTGGATATCAAGCCCGGCTCCATGGGACGCCCGTTTCCTGGAATCGATGCCGGCATCGTCGATGATGAGTTCAACGAATTGCCCGACGGGCAAGAGGGAAATCTGGCGGTGAAGACCCCCTGGCCCTCGATGTTCCGCACGTACTGGGAGAAAGAGGAACTGTATCAGTCGCGATTCTCAAATGGCTGGTACCTCACCGGGGACAGGGGCCGGAGAGATGATGATGACTACTTTTATTTTATCGCCAGAGCCGATGATGTGATCAATACAGCGGGACATCTGGTTGGACCATTTGAAGTGGAATCGGTGCTGATGGAGCATCCTGCCGTGGCCGAAGCCGGGGTAATCGGCAAGCCCGATCCGATTGCCATGGAGGTGGTAAAGGCCTTTGTCTCACTCAAAGAGGGCTACGAGCCTGCAGAGGAACTGCGGGATGATATCCAGAGATTCGTGGTGAAGCGCCTTTCGATGGCTGCCGCACCCCGGGAGATCGACTTCATCGATTCCCTTCCCAAGACGCGGAGCGGCAAGATCATGCGCCGGCTCTTGAAGGCCAAAGAACTCGGCCTGCCGCTGGGCGATACCTCCACGCTCGAAGATGACTAGGAGGAGACGAATGTCCATGATGCTTCCCGAGGATTTCTTCGATTTGAGCCAATGCGGCCATCAGGAGCTGTTTCAACAGGATGAGCCCGTGTGGACGGTGCTCGATCGCTTGCAAGAATACATTACCTCATTATTCCAGGGATCCTGGCCGCTGGCCGGACACACTGGTATGGTAGAAAAGTCGCTGGTTATCTCCAATGGCGAAGTGCGCGATGACCTTATCGTGCGTCCCGTAGGGCCCAAGCAAAGTGTCAAAGCCTTTGAGGGAAACAGCCCATTGGAGGACGCCGCCATTATCATGCCGGGCGCGTATTTGTTTGACGACCGAATTATAATAGGCGTGGGCAGCGTGGTGGAGCCGGGAGCGTTGATAAAGGGGCCCGTGGTGATCGGCGCCCGCACCGAGGTGCGTCAAGGTGCGTACATGCGTGGCGACTGCCTTATTGGCGACGGTTGTGTCGTAGGTCATACGACGGAGATCAAGAACTCCGTTATGCTGAATGGCGCCAAGGCCGGGCACTTTGCCTACATCGGTGACAGCATTCTGGGCCGGGACGTCAACCTGGGAGCAGGTACCAAGCTCGCCAACCTCAAGATGATTCCCGGCGAGGTGATGATAGCGGCCGAAAGAAAGTTCCGCAAGACCGGCCGGCGCAAGCTGGGGGCTATCCTCGGTGACGGAACTGAGACAGGGTGCAATTCGGTCACTTCACCGGGCACACTGATCAGACCCGGGTCTGTTGTGTATTCCGGAGTTGCAGTGCCCGGCGGCTACTACGAGGAAGGATCCTGCATCATGCCATCGAGTGGCTCGGTTGTTATTGGAAGCATCCCTCATCGAGGCTGATTCTCCAGCCAATTCAAATAACTACGGAATCGAAGAGCATATGCTGTTGAGGCAAATATATACAGCATTGAAATTCATGTCATGTTTAGTCTGTAATTTACACCGGGAAAGCAATGGCTAACAGACCGTTGATATGAAAAATATCAATCCCTTCCCTTGATCTCCTCCAGATTTCGGACCGGATGTGACCGTGCGTTTTTGGGGTCACTTTTTACCCCCTCAATATCGACTAAAAGGGTCCATATAGCTTCGATAACGTTGTGCAATTTCCTGTTGACCCCCCTGTTGAATTTTGTGAAATGTCTCGTAGGGTAGCCCATACGGTATACGGTGTAACGTGCTAGAGATTTAGCCCCCCCTACCATCTCCCTTGACTAGCATGTAGCAGTTTGTGTAGTATAGGGGCACTTTCACGATGACTGGAATTGACCCTTTTGTATTAGCAAGTGGATTTTACGACATTCAATCAAATTAGCGATCGTGATTGGTAGACTGTAAAACTATTTAGCTCCAATAAAATTTGTTATGTTCAAGCTCCGTAAACATTTAAGTACTAAACTACATGAAGAAGTGAGTGTATTTACTCCCGTCCAAAGGATGGGTGTGTCTATGACACTGGTTGTAATAATAGGGTCTTATATTGGTGCTTCACTATCTCCGCTATGGTCGATCCTCCCAAATTCAGATGATCTAATTGAGTATGCCACAGTGCTGTGGCAAGTCCACGCCGCACTTCTAGCAGCAGTCGCTATAGTTGTAACCGTGGCGGTTACAGTTGTCGTAAATAAGAGAGATAGTGGGCGCACATGGCGTATGTACTTAGCTTATTCGTGGTTTTTTCCGATCATAACAATTAATTTTGCAGTTATACTCAGCGAAGGAATTGCAAGCTTGATCCTTCAGCCAGCCAGCACAGATTCGAATATTAATGCAAGTGTCCCCAATATAATTGTCCCAGATACCACTTTGTTTTTTGCCTGCGCAATCTCTGCAATTGTACTATTCGGACGTACTATCAAGTTCGTGGATCCAGACTTTGTTGACAAACTTTCAGAGGACATGATTAACCGTGGTATCCACACCGAAACTATCATGGAATACGACAAACTGGAAACTCTAAAAAGAGAATTGAGATCCAATGGATAAAGAGCTCGACCATCATCTTGAACACCATTTAGACACGACCATCGCTGCGATCAATAACGGACGAACAGAAATCGCAAGAAAGCGAATGAATGCATACGTTGAGTTTACCAAGACGTTTACAGAAACTCGTCAGTCACTTGGAGTCCAGTATTCGCCCAATACAGTGAAATCGGTTAGTTCTTTGGACTGGCCATTGTTGGCTCGATTAGAAGGGAATACATTTAGGATTATTGAATGTTGTGCCAATTCTCAACACCGGGATATGCTTGATGCATGTCTGGAGATGATTTACAGACTCTTAAAACTAGCCAGAGATTTGAATGACTATCTAGTCCTTCGTAACACAATGAGACTTGTTCAGTTGCTGATTCACTCTTCTGCAAAAAGTGCCAATTATGAATTTCAAAAACTTACAAGGGAAAGAGTGCTTAGGTTGATAAAGGATTATTTTAAGTATTGGCTAGTTCTTGGTGATGGTAAAGAGACAGCGCGTCTTGATATTACTCAAATAAGCGCCTTCCTAAACGAAGCTTTAAACACCTTTGAAGATATATTCAAAATATATATGGATATAAAAGATCCCGATGCTTTTTCTCATGTGGGCCAGGTTTTTAATGACTTTACTATTGGAACGATTCAATCATCTCATAACAGGGAAGTCGAAAATATATACCCAGAAATTGATATTCAGAGAAAGATTATTTGGTTTGGTGTCGGAGCTTGGCTGATCAAGATGTACCAAGAATCCAACCTTTCCACATCAAGAAAGCCGCTAACTGGTACGGCAAAGGGTGCAAAAGTTGCCGTTGAGCAAATGCTCCAAACAGTATCTGGTAATTTCAATTCACTGAATGAGTTATCCGTTGCATATATTGGTTCCATGCACGAAGAACCATTTAGGCGTAGTTGGGAGCACTGGGTAATGTCCGAACTTAGTGAGGACAAAGTACATTCATTTTCCTATGACCAATGGCTCAACCTTTTTTATTGTGTTCAGGGATTGAACCTGATACCCAGTGACTCAATTCCGCCTAATCGTGTTTTCAAACGTGAAAAAGATACCCTTGAAAATGTCCTCGGCAAAATCCATTCCAATCCGGAAGTGTGGGAACGAATAATACCTACAAATAACCTCGGATTAGAGCAAATCGAAACTTTCAAGGGAGAGATAGGTAAAGCAGCAGCTCGTTATGAAGAGATTGAGCAAAAAAGAATCATTGATACACCTATAAGTAAAAGCAAAATACAAGAGTTCAATCAGAATCTGATTAAACAATGGACAAAATCTGCTTGGATGAGAGGGCTTGTGATAGCACGCGGGAAATTGAGTCAGATGTCTCCACCAGCCGATATTGAGAGTTATGGGATTTCATGGAATTAGGACATTATATCCCAAAGAGGCTTTTATTGATGAGCCCACAGATATTTGGGTTCAAGTTGGAGGACCCCAAGGGCAAGAATTGGGTTCAGCGGAATCCAATCGTATATTAGAATCTTGGCTTATAGATCCGGACGTTACTCAATTTGAATCGCCTGCAAGTGAAGTCACTGAAGCCCTAGAAAACTCTCTCGATTCCCTGCGTAAAAGTGGATATGAACCATCCGTGATCATTGGTAAATTGACTCACACTATACATAGAATAGTCTCAACACACGGTGATTTCCTCCCTGATTGGTCACCGGACTGTGAAAAGATAGATGTATTCTATTTTACAGGAACATATCAGGGAATACCCGTGTTCAGGCAATCAACTCATGACAATCCTTTTGCGTTTGTGATCGACTTGGCTAGGTTTGGTGAATGGATTGACTTCGACATTGCAAACGATGATCCTAAGAATATTGACATATCCGTCTCCACAGTATCTGACGAAAGAATAAAGGAAATCTGGCCAAGGGATGCAGATGCCATCGGTATTCGACGAGATTGGGTAGAAATCACAGTATTTGATCGTTTTAGATATCAAATACTTGATCCATCTGCAGCTATCAAGATTAACTTTGTATAAAATTGGTGACAAAAACAAACTGGATTACAGCAAGACAGATGGTTATCCCCAATAACAAGATTAATTCCTTCTGAGATGAACGGCTATAAATGAGGTTTTATTTATAAGAAGAGAGACGGTTCTAGTAGGAACTGGCAGTACTCCACTTTGGGGACACACTTGGAGTGGAGAGTATTTGATGTATCTGCTTCAGCTCCGAGACAAACTGGTTCCAAGAAAAAACAGTTTGGCCCACCATTGGCTACACAGTTTAGCAAGAATTCCATCTGCTCTTCCTTTCATTCTCTGGAGTAGTAAAGCGGTCTCCAGTAATACGCTTCTCACACAATTGTGAAGGCACTACCAAATCGGCCTGACGTGCCCGCATCAAGGTATCTTCAAGGCTGAGTCTTCAAGATTCTTCACCAGTCTATTGTACGCATTTCTTGGACCACGCCAGGTCCTGTACTTCCTGTGAGATTCACGCCCACGATTCAGTTCGTCTTGTATCGATTGCCAGAAGCTCATAGCGCCAACACCCTTTATTGGCCCTCCTCGTTCTCGCACCAGGCGATAAAGCTGGGCATGTTCCGGATTGCGTTTTGTTGCTTTCCGAATACGCAGGAAATGCCTTGCACTATGGTATGCATCGGTTAATTCCGCCTGGCTCAAGTCACCAGCCCTGATTTTGAGATGCACCGTTTGTGTCCAGAGTTGCTCACCAGTAGGCAACTCTTGTGGGACCACGGTCGCCTTGGCTTCGTAGCGCAACAACAGAGGCTTCCAACCAGCAAGGATGAACATAAGCAACGACGGTTGCTTAAATCCCGTGGCCCTTTCCATAATTCGAGTTTCGTTTCCCAACCACGAAAGAGGGGAGAACCCGCGGGCACTTTCGCGCATCTGATGTACTGACCAATCCTGCGGATAGGGCGCTCCAAAAGATACGTGCTTCATCTTCCCGTTTGCTGCTGGGTATCTAATCCATCTGTAATACTCAATACGCGCCCCCGGAGAACCTCTTTTGGTAATCCTCATTAATTGTGGTAGGGTTTCGCGATATGCTTGAAAATCAAAGTCAACCGTATGCTCGTCCTGTTTCGATTGCCGCTCCATCCATTCACCAGCTTCATGCAGTGTGGAAAAAGAGGCATCATCTGAACCAAAAACCTCTTGCCTTACCGTTATCACCCAAGGCTCTATCTTGTCAGACAAATACTCACTCGTGAGGTCATCAACGGCCCCAAGTGGTAACCATGTCGGATTGTTTGCCTCGCCTTCTGGCTTGGCCAGATTAGAGGCCATTCGCGCCACAAACCCAACAGCTTTGGAGACATTCGCTCTCTCCGGACGAAGCAGCTCGTCTGCTAACTTTAATGTGTCTTCGACGTAGACTTTCAAGTCTCTTGGACAAGAGTCGGACACGGCGTCGGCGAATTCATTTTTGTTCATAGGGTACAGTTTTGACTCTCTATTTGTACACCATTATAGTCAAGAAGGTAGGCAACTACAAGAAGGAGGTATCAACTCAGATGATTACGAAAAATCGACTCAGAGAAATTCGACAAGAACGGGGCATTGCTCAGCAGTGGTTAGCGGCTCATGCAGGGTGTTCACCGAGCAAGTTGACGTCTATTGAACGATACAACTATTTGCCATCGAGAGGCCTTCGTCAGCGCATCGCAGAGGCACTGGAGACCACGCCAGAGGAGATTTGGCCAGGGCTCGATGAAGGAGACTAATTTGGACAGTACTCTCCAATAACAGAAACGTCATCACCAAATGTAGTCAGATACGAATCGGCTTTTGAAGGACATCATCGATGCCAGATACACCGGCGAAGGAACGACTTCAGAACAGGAAGCAGGTACTAAAGGTATCTAGCGTTCGATTCGTTCCTTCACCGGATGCGGAACAACGATTGCGAAAAGTATATGCCCTATTACTTCGTAATAATCGAGAGGAGTCATCAAATGATAAAACCAGAGGACATTGATTTCGCTGTGAGTGATACTTTTGCCAAGGGGCTCAATGAGCTGCATGGCTGGGGCCTTAACATGGAATGGGAAGATCCAGAGCAAGATTGGTGGGTGAAACTGCAACAACGATGGGCCAAAGATGACTGTGAGACATCAGAGGACTCCAACGAAAACGAGCCTCATTCATATAAATCGCTTCAGAGAGAGATTAAAGCTTTGAAATCGGAGAATCAATACATCCTTAGGAAATTGTATGAACTCGCCAATTCAAAACACAAAAAGAGAGATTGCTTCTAGCAATTACGTTATTGGGAGGGGAGGGGTGGGGTGGATATTATACCCGTTAACGCAGAATATCATTGGAACATCTACTTTCAGCTAGCTACAGAAATAATGTTCCATGATGTTCCAGAAAGTGGAGAATGTTCCAAATGCTGTAAAAAATGGAGAATGTTCCAATATGTTCCAATATGTACCAACGGAGGGGAAAATGCCTGACTCCATAGATGAAACTGATTTAACATCCTACAAACAACTGTCTGCACTGATAGATGAGTGGATACCATACCAGGAGGTATTCACTGCAGACGATGCGGATAGACAGTTCAACATCCTAACACGAAAAGGCAAGATAAACCGATGGAAAGTGCTGGAAGATCGTGTTCAGAAAGGGATTCTTGAGAAGTCCGGCAAAGTATATCGTTATGTCGATAACAGCGTCGAGGAGATCAATTGGAAATCTGCTGACATCGGCAATTTCATAGACCTGGTCTGGCCCTTTGGTCTTGAGAATTGGATCAAGATATTCGCTCATAGCATCATAGTGATAGCAGGTGCCAGTGGCGCGGGTAAGACAGCTTTCATGTACGATTTCATACTTAAGAACATGTTCCACACTCTTGGAATAACGCTATTCACCAACGATATGGGACATGAAGAGATGGCAGAAAGGTTCGGCAAGTTTGAGAAAAGACTTGGAATCCAGATTCCAAACACTCCCCCATTCAAGGTTTATGAACGATACGACAACTTTGCTGATGTGATAAGGCCAGATGGTATTAACGTCATTGACTACCTGGATATGAACAGTGAAGTGTACCTAATGGGAGCTGAGATAGACAAGATACATCAGAAACTTAGAAATGGTATAGCCCTAATCGGAATACAAAAGAAAGCCAGTCCTAATAACCCGACAGATAGAAATCCACGGCAAGCTCTAGGCCTTGGGGGAATGTTTTCGCTGAAGAGAGCCAAACTATATCTTTCAATGGATCACAATGTGCTTACGATCGAGAAAGCGAGGAGTAGGGCCTATCCAAGCATAAATCCAAAGGGGAAGGTCTTTGAATTTAAACTGATTGAAGGATGTGAGTTTAGATACAAATAAATACTCAAAGGCAATAGTAGATGGGCTAACCAATCAAAGCCATATTGACATTTAAGTATATCTATATTAAGCTATATTAAGTATTTTACCTGCGAGGTACTATATGGAAGATGAGCTTTTAACGATAGAGGAAGTTGCTAGCTTTTTGAAAGTTACCGAAACTCATGTCTACAAGCTGATGAGAGAAGGGGAGCTACCAGTCATCAGACGGGGAAGGAAATTCACCCGCATCCAGAAAAGCGACCTTCTTGCCTTTCTGGAGAAACACAGGACTGGAGATCTTTCCGGTGTGGAGGATCAGAGATGAAGAAAGCAGCGATTTATTGCCGAGTATCAACTCTTGATCAAGAGCAAGAAGGTACATCACTATTAAGCCAACGAGAGGCTTGTGAGAAATTCGCCAAAGAACATGGCTATGATGTACCAGATGGGTTTTGCTTCATTGAAACCTACTCGGGTTTGAGCCTTGATAGGCCAAAACTCAACGAATTAAGAGATGTAATACGGGATGGGGCAATCGACACTGTAATAGCCTACGCTCTTGATCGAGTGTCACGAGATCCAGTTTACTTTATTCTTCTTCAAGAGGAAATGGAAAGATCCGGCATTGATCTTCAGCTTGTCACTGAAGACGTTGACACTTCGGACATGGGAAAACTCATAAGTTATATACGAGGCTTCTCTGCTAAACTCGAGGCACAGAAGATCAAAGAGAGAACCATGCGGGGGCAGAAGGAGCGAGCGAAAGCTGGGAAATTCCCCAGCGGATGGCGAGGGAGACTGTTTGGCTATGATTACATCCCCGGTAAGGGGGTGGGTGAAGGTGTAAGATACATTAACGAAGAACTGGCCGAATGGGTCAGGCAGATATACAACTGGTATGTTACTGAAGATATTGGCATAGAACGGATAGCATTCAGGTTAAATGAGTTAGGAGTACCAACACCTAGTGGTGGCAACCTTTGGAATGCGAGTACAGTTTCGTGCATCCTTCAGAACCGTAGCTATATTGGTGAAACCTATGCATTTACTCAAACGCATGGAAATCTACCCAAGTCATCAAACAGAAGCACGAAAACCAAGACAAAAAAAGTAATTAAGAAACCCAGAGAAGAGTGGATAGAAATTCCGAATGCCACTCCACCCATAATTGATCGGAACCTCTTTGATCTCGTACAGATCAAACTTAAACGAAATAAAGAAAGGTCTAGAAGAAACAAGAAATATCAGTATTTGCTGAGTAACCACATCAAATGCCAAAGGTGTGGTAGACCGTACTGGGGATATCTGAGTAGGGGAAAATGGAAAGATAAAACCTACTTAACACGATACTATCGTTGTGCTGGTAAATTACGAAGGATATCACCGGTGCAATGCAATAATCATAACATCAATGCCGATGAAATCGAAAAACTGCTATGGCAAGAGGTGGACAAGATCATGAGCCACCCGCAAATGGTACTGAGTGAGCTTGAGCGAAGGAAGTACGATCGAAATCAAGAAACCAGATTAACAAAGGAACTGCAACAGATAGACAATCGCCTCCGTGTTTTAGACAGAGATCAGCAAGGATTGCTTCAATGGGCAATAAAAGGTTTTCCCGAGGAGGCTATTGTCAAAGAGAATGAGAAAATGAACCAGGAACGATCCAGGTTAAGAGACCGGAGATCCGATTTAGAAAAACTTGTAGTTGACGCCAAGCAACATCAATTCGGACTTGAGGACATTGAAAGGTGTTGTGAACTGATACGAAACAATATGAAAAACTGCACTTACGAAGAGATGAGGCTAGTGTTGGAAGCATTACAGTTGGAAATATGGGTGGATGGTGAGGAAGTATCATTGACTGGAGCTATTCCCATCTCTGTTGATGGTATTGTATCCAATCGTGTAGAATGAAGGCGATGAAGGAGGGTACCACCCCCATCCGGCGGCAATATCTCCGCGTCAAGCAGCAATACCCCGATACGATCGTGTTTTTTCGGCTGGGCGATTTCTACGAGACATTTGAAGATGACGCTGAGATCATAGCTCGCGCGCTTCAAATCGTGCTCACGTCCCGTTCTATGGGGAAAGGCCAGCGCTATCCCATGGCCGGTATTCCCCATCATGCACTGGAGAATTATCTGGCCAAACTGATTAGTGCCGGACACAGGGTAGCTATTTGCGAACAGATCGGCGATCCCAAGACCAGCAAGGGACTGGTGGAAAGGGATGTGGTCCGGGTAGTCACTCCGGGGACAGTGGTCGAGACCAACCTTCTTGATAGCACAACCAATAACTTTCTGGCTGCGCTTACATCCGATGACGAATCAGCCGGTATCGCTTACGTGGATATCACCACCAGCGAATTCGCTACCACGCAGCTTGATTCCCACAGGGCAATCGCCGAACTTGAGCGATTGAATCCTTCAGAGATAATCGTTCCTAAAGATTTCGATTTCCCCATGCTTCCCGGTGAACCGACCAGACTTGAAAATCGATGGTTTGAACTGGAGATTGCACAACGGAAACTGCTGGATCATTTCGAAGTCGCCACGCTCGATGGATATGGTTGCGCTGGAATGCCGCTAGCAATTAAAGCCGCCGGAGCTATCATCCATTATCTGGAAGAGACCCAGAAAGGAGCGTTGGGACAACTGCCCAGACTCTCAACGTATTCCACCGACTCCTACATGGTTATCGATGCCCAAACGCGGCATAACCTCGAGCTTTTCCAGTCGAGCTTATTGGGAACAACCAAAGGGTCGCTCCTTTCGGTGATCGATCTTACCAAAGCTCCGATGGGTGGCAGATTGTTGAAGAAATGGCTTGGCCAACCGTTACTCGAAGTGGAACCATTAAATCAACGGCAAGATGCTGTGGAATGGTTCGTGAATAACACCGCTCGACGCGTCGAGCTTATCAATGTGCTGAGTAAGCTCGCTGATATGGAACGGCTGATCAATCGGGTGAGATCGGGCATTGCTATTGCCCGGGAGCTTGTTTCTCTGCGTTATAGCCTGGAAGCGATCCCGCAGATCAAGGCTATCATCGAAGATGAGTCATCCCCCTTGGGACAGGTTTCTTCCCACCTCAAACCATGCCCGGAAGCAGCCGATTTGATTTCTCAAGCTATCATTGAGGAATCAGGAACCGGAGACAGTATCAAACCCGGTTTTTCGCCGGAGTTAGACCAAATCCGATCAGCCTCCCGAAACGCCAAACAATACCTGGCTAACCTGGAAGCTAAAGAGCGAGAGCGCACTGGGATCAAGTCGCTCAAGGTAGGGTACAACAAGGTCTTTGGATATTACATCGAAGTGACCAGCTCACATTTGGAACGTATACCGGAGGATTACATCCGTAAACAGACCCTTGTGGGCGCGGAACGGTTCTTCACACCAGAACTCAAAGAATACGAATCGCTGATCCTCAACGCCGAGGAACGTATCTCCGAACTGGAAAGTACTCTATTCCGGCAAGTATGCAGACAGGTAGGAACTTCGGGAGAGCGCATCCTCGCTGCCGCAGATGCTATCGCTCAGATAGACATTCTCGCGGCGTTCGCCGAAACCGCTGTTCGCAATAGCTACGTTCGCCCGGAACTCACCACTGACAACGCAATCCGGGTTACTGCCGGAAGACACCCGGTAGTAGAACAGGTGATGGTTGAAGAGCGCTTCGTGCCCAATGACACGTACCTCTCCAACAACGAAGCTCAACTGATCGTCCTGACCGGACCCAATATGGCCGGAAAGTCAACGTACATGCGGCAGGTGGCCCTTATCGTTCTGATGGCACAGCTCGGCTGTTTTGTACCCGCTGATTCAGCCACCATCGGACTTATAGACCGAATCTTCACTCGCGTAGGGCTGATGGACGATCTAGCTGCGGGCCGTTCCACTTTCATGATCGAAATGACGGAAACAGCCAACATTCTGAACAATGCCACTCCAAAATCACTTATTATTCTTGATGAGATCGGGCGAGGCACCAGTACCTATGATGGGCTTTCCATTGCTCACGCGGTAGTGGAGTATATCCACAACAACCCGAAGCTGGGAGCAAAGACCCTCTTCGCCACACATTATCACGAGCTGGTATCTTTAGCAGAGATCCTGCCGCGAGTGGAAAATCACAATGTTGCTGTATCGGAAGAGGGGGGGAAAGTAGTCTTCTTACGTAAGATTGTACCCGGTGGTGCTGATCGGAGTTACGGTATCCATGTGGCTCAATTGGCGGGATTGCCCAAGTCGGTCATTCATCGGGCAGAAGAGGTGTTGGAAGACCTGGAAAACGGAGCCGAAGAGAAGCCAAAACACCGCGTCCGCAAAGCAACTCAGCCTTCTCCGGAACAGATTTCCCTTTTCGGTTCACCCCCTCCTGTAGTGGAGGAACTGGAGAAAATCGATATCGATTCGCTGACTCCTCTCGAGGCCATTACTAAACTTTACGAACTCCAAAAGAAGGCACGCTCATAAGGGGGCATGACTGATTGAAATAGGCACCCCAGCGCATGAAGATAGAAGGCCCGAAGGATGAAAAAAGAGGGTGCAGGGATTCTTCCCTGCCGGGGTATGGGGTGTCCCCAAAGAACCCTCATGGGCGGGCGGTGGGATCGTGAAGGTATGATTTTGGTAAAAAGCGGTGGGCTAAGCCCACCCTACTATGAGGAAACACGATAGTATGACAGAAGCACACTGCACGCTCATTTCACATGAATCGGGCATCAATCTGAAACAGGTTCTAGCTGTGGAGACGCTCCTTTCGGAAGGCGGCACCGTTCCCTTCATAGCCAGGTACCGCAAAGAACGCACCGACTCATTGGATGAAGTTCAAATCACTACCATCAGAGATCGATTGGCTCAACTGGCAGAACTGGATAAACGCCGTGAAGCCATTCTGAAATCGCTGGAAGAACGCGAGCTGCTTACCGATGAACTAAAGCAAGCTATCGAAGCAGCTGAGACTATGGCCACGCTGGAAGATATCTATCTTCCGTACAGGCCCAAGCACCGCACCCGAGCAACCATTGCCCGAGAGAAGGGGCTGGAGCCTTTAGCACAGATGATCTTCTCTCAAGATAAGTCTATCGATCCTTTAACTGAGTCAATGCCTTATATCGACCCGGAGAAAGGTATTGAATCGGCAGATGATGCTCTTGCCGGTACCAGAGATATCATTGCTGAATGGATCAGCGAAGACGCCGATACCCGCCAACCCATGCGACGGCACTTTTTCAGTCACGGTACGTTCCAATCGAAAGTAAGCAAAGGGAAAGAAGACGAAGGAGCCAAATACCGTGACTATTTTGAATGGGGGGAATCTATCAGAAAAGCCCCCGGCCACAGGGTATTGGCTATGTTCCGCGGCGAAAAAGAAGGGTACCTCAAATTGTCTATCCGTCCCCCTGAGGAAATGGCACTGGAATTACTGCGAAAACGATACCTGAAAAATGATAGCCCCTCAGCAAAGCAGGTTGGACTATCTCTCGAGGATTCTTACAAAAGGCTACTGGGGCCTTCGATGGAAACCGAGATCCGGAATGAAGCCAAGGAGCGTGCTGATAAAGAAGCAATTGATGTCTTCGCCCGGAATCTGCGCGAGAGCTTGATGGCACCACCGCTTGGGGGAAAGACGACCCTCGCCATCGATCCGGGGTATCGCACTGGCTGCAAAGTGGTCTGTCTCGACCGTCAGGGAAGGCTTCTTCACAACACCACCATCTACCCCAGTCAATCAGCTAAACAGGTTGAGGAAGCCAGGAAAACCATTCTCGTTCTGGTCGAACGTTTCCACATTGAAGCCATCGCTATCGGCAACGGAACAGCCAGCCGTGAAACGGATGCGTTCGTTCGTAGTTTGGGTCTCTCGGATTCGATTCCAATTGTAATGGTCAACGAAAGCGGAGCTTCAATTTACTCTGCTTCGGAAGTGGCCCGTGAGGAATTTCCGGATGCAGATGTTACCGTGCGAGGTTCAGTTTCTATTGGCCGCCGACTCATGGACCCGCTGGCTGAACTGGTCAAAATCGATCCTAAATCGATCGGTGTGGGACAGTATCAACACGATGTTGATCAGGGCAGTCTGAAGCAAAGCCTCGATGATACCGTGATGAGTTGCGTCAACGCGGTGGGCATGGAATTGAATACTGCAAGTAAACAACTTCTCACATATGTCTCGGGATTGGGCCCTACCCTTGCAGGAAATATAGTTGAATATCGCAATGAGCACGGACCGTTCCGAAATCGGAAAGAATTGAGCCGGGTACCACGCCTGGGCCCTAAAGCATTCGAACAAGCTGCAGGTTTCCTGCGTTTAAACAATGCCGAGAATCCCCTCGATGCGAGCGCCGTCCACCCGGAAAGTTATGGAGTCGTTGACCAGATGACCCGGGATCTCGACTGCACTATTACTGATCTTATGTCAAATGAGTCTCTTCGCCAGCGTGTGGACCTTAACCGTTACGTGACGGATACAATTGGAATTCCAACCCTCACTGATATAATGGAAGAACTGGGCAAACCCGGTCGCGATCCCCGGCAGGAATTTGAGATATTCCATTTTACCGAAGGTGTCAATACCATAGATGACCTCGTTCCCGGGATGAAGTTACCGGGAATTGTAACCAATGTAACCAATTTTGGAGCCTTTGTAGATATCGGCGTGCATCAGGATGGACTGGTACATATCAGCCAGATGGCGGATCATTTCGTCAAAAATCCTGCCGATGAAGTAAAAGTGAGCCAGAAAATAACTGTCACTGTACTTGAGATAGATAAACAGCGCAAACGCATCTCTCTCTCGATGCTGCCAAACCCTCAGATACCCGGTATCGTTCGTGGTGAGCGCGTCGAACCATGAACAGTACCCAAATTCTGGGCAACCGAAGATACAATTCTTATTCTTAAAATCCGCCACTCCGATTGAAATCGGCACTACGGAGGATGAATATAGGTAGCAGTTATCAGGAATCGGAAAGAAAAGCCGGGGCTGCGGGGGCCGCAGGCCCCCGAAAGGCAATTGGGTTGGTTGAGGGTGGGATCAGCAAAGCCTGATCACCATTGGGAAGGGTGGCGAGAGCACGGCTCTCGCACTCCAAAAAGCTTCGTAGCAATTAAGAGAATCTATGAATCAAGAAATACTACAAGAATTAAAAAGCTGGTTTGTTGAATACGTTGCCACGTTTAAGACTGGTAAGGCAGATTATGATGGAGATATTGTACTTAAAGAAGACCATACCAAGCGCGTATGCCAGGAAATGCTATACATTGGGGAGAACCTCGACCTGACCAAAAGCGATCTTCAACTGGCCGAGGTAATGGCTCTTTTTCACGATGTCGGCCGTTTCGAACAATATGCTCGATATGGAACCTTCGCCGATCGTGTTTCTGTGAACCACGCTGAATTCGGGGTGCAAATCCTCAAAGAAAAACAAACTCTCAACAATTTGGGGAATGAAGACCAGGAATTGATTTTCCGAGCTATTGCTTACCACAACAGACAATTCTTACCAAAAGACGAGAGCGAGCGGTGCCTTTACTTCAGTAAGCTGCTTCGCGATGCTGATAAATTAGATATCTGGAAAGTGTTCACCGATTCCTACATCGATGGTGCGAACTTGAGTAAAGCCGTCATTCACGGTCTTCAGGATACATCTGGGATATCGGACACCCTTTACAATGACCTGATCAGAGGTAACGTAGCCAATTATGCCGACGCAAAAAACCTTAACGATTTCAAACTGCTGCAGACAGGATGGGTATATGACGTCAATTTCATTCCGACGTTTCGGCGCATCCAAGAGCGAGGTTATCTAATAGCAACTCGCAATGCGTTGCCACAATCTGCTCAAATTGATGAAATATTTAAAGTCACTGAATCCTATTTAAAAGCCCATATCCAAAACGTGCAATGAAAATACCTCCTCTCCAAATCGGCAATATCACCATCGATACACCGGTAATCCTCGCACCTATGGCAGGATATACCACACCACCCTTCAGAGATATCTGCCGCAGACTCGGCAGCGGATTGAGCTTCACCGAAATGGTCCCGGCAGAAGGCATTCGCCGACAGTTACCGCAAACGATGGTCTACCTTGACTCATACTCGAAAGAAAAGCCTTTAGGAGCGCACATCTATGGGTCTGATCCCGATGTGTTCGCCGCCGCAGCAGAGATCGTAGACTCTCTTGGCCGTTTCGATCTAATAGATATCAACTGTGGATGCCCGGTTCGCAAGATAGCCGGGAAAGGAGCCGGAGTCGCTTTGATGAGTGAACCGGAAAAAATCCGCTCTATTGTAACAAAAGTGAAAGAAGCCACATCATTACCGGTCACAGTTAAAACCCGCATCGGGATCACTCCAAACCAATGCAATATATCGGAAGTTGCCCAGGCCATCGAAGAGGGTGGAGCCAGTGCTCTTTTCCTGCACGCCCGATTCGCCACACAACGGCATGGCGGACTCGTAGATTTCGAATTAATGAAGCAAATTAAGTCTGAGCGTTCCATTCCGGTCATCGGGAATGGAGGCATCACCGGTGCCTTTCAAGCGGATGAGATGATTAAACAGACAGGCGTCGATGGCGTTATGATCGGTAAGGGAAGCATTGGTAATCCCTGGGTATTTAAGGAAATCAATTGTGCATGGAACAACATATCTTATGAAGCGCCATCGGTAGCAGAACGCATGGAGATTATCGCTGAGCATCTGAGGGGTTTATACGAAATTATGTCAATCAAAAATGAGCTTCGCAAGCACCCAAACAAACATATCGAGCGACTGGCCTGCGAAGCGTTCCGAGGGCACCTGGGTAAATACCTGTACGGAGTAAAAGGGATAAAAAAACTACAGGGAAACCTGATGCAGATGGATTCTGTAGAATCCGTTATTACCGCCGTAGGTCAACTCATGCACGTACAAACGCAGACTCAATGCGTATAAGCCGGAACTATAACCACAGAGTTCACAGGGAACAAATATATAGGAAAATCTGCGATCTCGGTGCTCTCTGCGGTAATTTTCTTTCCTCGATAAATGGTATTTGTTTTATAACGGACTATCAATCCGTTGCGGTTGAACTCAATTCCTCATTCTAAGCACAACCAACTGGGATTGCGCCTTCTCTGTTTGCACCCTATAATGATGGGAAATGCGAGGGAGAGAATTATGAAGCAATTATTCTTGGTTTTAATCATGATGGGAATGCTAATTGCAGGGTGCGACAGTAATGGTGATGAGACATCTGACCTTCCAACCACGCCTGATACAATAATTACTTTCGATGATGCCAAATTAAAGGAAGCTGTTCATGAGGAACTTGAAATACCAAGAGACCAAGAGATAACATCAGAAGACCTGAAAGACTTGACCGTTTTGGATGTGCCCGGATGGGGAGTACCGAAAGTAGTCAAAGACCTTTCGGGTTTGGAATACTGCTCAAACCTGGAGGAGCTCGACTTGTCTGGAAATTCAATAGTTGACATCTCTCCGTTGGCTTCATTGACAAACCTG
>JABMQN010000050.1 GCA_013203045.1 Chloroflexota bacterium | reverse complement strand
ACATCCATCTGTTCTGCCATTATAAAAAGGCTCCGTGTTCTTGCGCTATAAAAGACCATTTCCCTACGCTATAAAAAAAGACGCTTCTCTTACATAGTAAAAAGACATATTGCTATCCCTGTTCTTAACCGTAAAAAGACTCCATGTTAAAGAAGAGTTATCCTTCTCCGTGCCAAGAACCAATAAAAAGAGCGTTTCGTTGAGTCTATAAAAAAGGTCTGTTGTACGCCTGTTTACCGGACACTATAAAAAAGGCTGTATAATGGGGAGTTTTCCGACGCCATAAAAAAGAGGCTTTACCCTGAGTTTAGTGACGCTATAAAAAAGACCGGAGTAACGTTACCGCTCACTATCAAGAGGTCACACCGAGTTTTCCAAGGCATACACGCGCACGCACGCGCGGGAGGTTAATGGCCGGAGTTTTTGAACGTAACGACGGAGGAAACAACGGACCAGCTTTTAACACTCAACTTGGGCGTATAGGTGGACGTCCAACCGATGAAATATAACCATAGTTCCTAATCGTAACACTGGTGGAAACGCTGGTAAAAACCCAAGGCTATGTGAGTTGGATTAACCAGGTTATTTAACTTTAAACTTGGTGGTAATTATGGCTCATTTTCTTAAATAAGGTCTAATACGAAAAATGCTCATTATTCTGAGACTACCTGGATACGAAATAAGAGGGTTCTTAACAAAGGTTTACCCACACTATAAAAAGAGCTACCTAAGCTGTTATGGCTGCCCTACGTCGTCGTAGCCACACAAAGCCACCAAATGCCGCCAGGCTGAGGCCAAGCAGAACAATGGTGGACATTTCGGGAATAGGTGGTACATGACCCACAGTGATAGTCACTGTCGCATCGCCATCGTCGCTGACGGGGTTGCTGTCATCATCGGTGCCGGAGGCAGTGACCACGTCAGTCTCATCATCGCCAGCGTTGCCGGAGACGTTGGCGCTAAAGCTGCATTCATAGTAACCACCAACGGGGATAGTCTGCGGACAAGAGCAGTCGCCCTGGAGGTGCAGGTCGCCGTGAATCGAGTCGCTTAGGCTTTCGATAGTCACGCTATCTACCGTGCTGGTGTTGTTCACACGCACAGTAAACTCGACTGAGCCGCCCGGCTCAGCCACCACGGTCGGGTCAGCCGTCTTGATGACCTCAATAGAGGAGGGTACGTCGGTAATGGTCACCGTGGCGTCATCTCCTGCTGTGTCGCCGTCGCCAAAATCCCAGCTGGCGACGGCCGTGACCGTATTGGTCTCAACGTCGCCAGCGTTGCCAGATACGTTGGCGCTAAAGCTGCATTCATAGTAACCATTATTGGGGATAGACTGATCACAAGAGCAGTCGCCCTTACCGTTCAGATTGCCATGAATCGAGTCGGTCAGGTTTGTTAAAGTCACCGGCTCTCCGCTGGAATTATCTACACGCACAGTAAACTCGACCGGGCCACCTGGCTCCGGTACTTCGGTCGGATTGGCTGTCTTGGTCACGCTGATATTCACCATCATTGTCCCATAGTACGACAGTTTGAATTCAATATCTTCATTGCCTATGATGGTCTTCGGAATGCTGAATTCACAGGTCTGGTGCTTGTAACTCACAGTACTGGTAAGCCCAAAGCCGGACTGGCCCCATGTATCATCGAAGTCATCGATGCGAAACGCCTGTTCCGTTCCATCCGATGTAAGGATACTTAACTCAGCCCAGTCTTCCCCGTATTCATTGGTATTATCTCCGGTTACATCCAAGGAGAAATACACGTTCTCTGAGTCATCGCAAACATAGATGTAGGTATACCCATCCGGGTGACCTGAGTGAGGTTGCCAGAACGGCGAGTAGAGAGGAGTGTCTCCGTCGGTTTCAGTGATGAGTCCGTCAACGACTATTGAACCGGGATTGGAGCCCATCTCGTAGGTTGCGTATCCGCCCCACGGGAATCGCAGAGGCGCACCATGGCCATATTCATTAGCCGTCAAAAAGACGGTGGCGTTATCGCATCCTGCAGGCATTTCCCAGGATATCTCCATCTCTTGCTCATGCGCTAGCACCACATTGTGATCTATTTCAAGGATGTCATCGAGGATGCTTTGACCATCCTGTGTGTATCGGGCGTACTCAGAAATCAAGTCAACACCACACGCCGTCAGCCTGATTTGATCTATATCCGCGAAAGGCATATCTTTCTGCACTATCCTCAGGGAGAGTTCTCCATCCACCGCGTTGAAGGCGAATTCTTCAGTGCTGTATTTTACTTGGAATCTTTGTTGGTACACTTGTTCCCAGGTTTCACCTGTCCACTGGCTTATGATAAAGCCGCCCTCGGAAGAGTTATTATCGCTAATCCCGTCTGCAATTGCCGGTTCTGTTGTTGCTGGTGCGGCTAGTGCCAGTATTAGTAGTAGAGCCATGAATGCAAATGTTATTATCTTCAATGTCCACCTCCATTTGTAGAATAAAAGAGTACTTCACATTATAAGCGGTTTCAATTTAACAAACGAAGGTAAATGATCCGGTAAATATACTGCTACTTTTTGTGACTATTTGGTGAATATATGGTAAATAAAGTGTTACCAAAACGCCCTACCCAAGGCGTATAATGCTCTCACCTATGTATTCCGGCAGTCTACTGTCCTCAGTGAAGGAGGTAAAACAGTGGGTAAGTATCTAGTATTATGGGAACTTGACAAAGGGATGATACCAGCGGACCCCACAGAGAGAGCAACTGGAACCCGAAGAGGTTAAGCTGGTGATTTATTCAACAGTACGGATGGTGAATGAATTGTTTAAATAAGGAGAGGGATTACAGAAAGTAGAATCGCCCCAGCCCGAAGGCCAGAGCGATTCCCCTTTTGTGTATCGTCGTAATTCTGATTATATCTTTTCTAATCCTTGTCTGGTACTACTCTTCCCGTTCCCCTCAGGTCATCAGTTAGCCCAAGCTCTTCCCCTGCTCTAGCTGCATACCCATAAAGGAAGTCAAAGACGCGGCTCTGGGTCTCCCCAATAGTCATTGGGATTCCCGAACTGTCAAAGCCTTCCTTCATCGCCACAAGGCAGAACCTCCGGGTAAGACTTCTTACTTGATAGCCTAGTGCATCCTGGATATCCATCATGTCATCGAATATAGCTCCCAAGAGTGCAGGGGTTGCAGGGTCCTTATGGTGACACGCTTGCGGTAATCCCGTTACGTCTTCCCCCCTTTGCTTGTATATCACTGTGAGGTCTTCTCGGCACCCTTCTTCTTTGTTGATATCCTCCTTATATCGAAGCAAAAACTTGAAATCATTGGCTATCGATTCGGGAAGGTCCTCTATTGTTGCTACCTTCTGCTCGGTCTCCGGTTGTACAGTAATGGATTGCATTGCATCCTCCTTTGTTTTTGTAATGGCGTTACCTTGGGTTTTTGCTGTGGTTTCCATTGTTTCCCCTCCTTTAATTTGTAGCTGTGCGTTTGCAAACATTTTGCAAACATGGGACGCGGTTCCGTGGTCGTATCATTTGATATCAAATCTTCCGGTACTAGCTTTGGTTAGCTTTAAAATAAACATCATTTATAATCAAAAAACCCCGTTTATCACCCCCTTTCTCGAACTACCACTATGGCGATCTGATTCAAATGAAAGGAAATCTGGAATCGCCCGACTCTCCGGAGGAAGGAGAGGATTTTGATTTTCGTGAGTATCTTGCCGGGCAGGGTATCTATTCTATCATGTACTCTCCCAGTGAAGTCGCTCTGATTGATACCGGGCATAAATCCAAACCAATGGAACTGATTTATGGTCTGCGACGAACTATGTCACAGTCTCTCGAAGAGGCTCTGCCAGAGCCTCAATGCTCACTTACCAAGGCGATGCTCCTGGGACAGCGAGGTTCCATGTCTCCTGATGTGAAAGAGGATTTCTCCGAAACCGGAACGTCCCATCTTTTGGCGATCTCCGGGGTGCATATCCCGATTACTAAGTGGGAAAACTGGTTCTTGTGAAGAAATAGCTTCTGTTTCAGTCTCAATGATAGACTCGGGAATCGCAAACTCAATTTCCACACCACCTTTTCCATCAACCCACACCTTATGAACCAACAATCGTACAAGGCGTAAACGCTCTTCGTCAGTCAGCTTGGAAATTCTGCCTTTGATATGTAGTGATAACTCGTCTAGAGTGGCTAGGTTCAACTGTTTTTTCTCTACATTGGCTAATTCTAATGTCAAACGCTCCACTTCAACCTCAAAGAATTCAAATTTCTCTTTAAGGAGTTTAAGTTGAATCGAAAGGTCTTCTTCCGTTATCACTCCTCGAATCTGTAATTCAATAGCTTTTTGCCGTTTCCACCCTAGTTCACTCACCTGATGTTTAGCGTTTTCCAAACTGCTGGTGATTTCCATTCTTTCATCGTGACCTTGTGCTATGCCCATTGCCCTTTGGACTACGGATGGTTTCTTTATGATCTCAACCACCTTGTGCCACACTAGATTGTCCAGTTCGTTTGCCTTCAAGCTGATTGGTTTCCTGCATGAGAAACGATCGTGGTAGCGGAACATCGCATAACACGTATAGTATTGATAAGGTTCATCATAGCGTTGTTTGACCATTTCTCCTGATTTTGTACGTTTCGTGTGTGACCAGTGTTCTCTCGGTAAAAATTTGTATCCGCACTCTCGGCAATATGCTATATCTCGTAGCAGAAAGAAAGAGTTATAGTGATGCTCTATACTCTTCAATCTTCGGTTTTTCTTTTCCTGTGCAGCTTCAAAAAGATCACAGTCAACTATTGGTGGAAATGGAATCGGAATTATATTCTCCGCAGGTGCTTTTCGATACTTTGTACCATTATATATGTGTTTTCCGTATTCCCCTTCTCCCATATATGTGCGATTTCGTAGCATCTTATGTATGTATGGAGGGGACCATCCAAATTTAGGTTGACCAGTTCGAGTTGGCACTTTTTCCTTTGTTAAGTTTTTAGCTATCGTTTTAACAGATTTGTCTTCTCTAACGAATTCGTGGAAAATCCTACGAACAGTGCAAGCTTCTGCTTCGTTAATCTGTGGATGCCGGTTTTTGTCAACGTAGTAACCAAATGGCAGTTCTTTGGTAACTATCAATCCTTTCCGCGCAACACCACTTTTCCCCATCCTTGATCGTTCCTTAAAATTCTCTATCTCCATCTCGGCTAACCATGCCCAAAGTCCCATCATCCGTTTGTCTAATGGCTGTTTCACGGCTTCAATGTTGACACCTGTTTCATCGATAGTCCGCTTGAGTCGTGCTGCCGGATACATACTCCTAAATAGTCGATCTGGTTGCCAAGCAATGATCACATCAAAAAGTCCTTGCGCTGCGTCCTTCAGCATCTTTTCAAATTGCGGTCTGTTTTTCATGGTGTCTGAGCCAGATTGGATATCAACATAGTGAGGTTCTACTATTTCGTATCCTTTGTTTTGGCAATATTTCTCGATATCGCTAATCTGAGTTTTCAGACTCACTTTCTCTTCTCGGGCTTGATCTTGTGTGCTTACCCTAGCATATATTGCTGCCTTCATTACATCATCTCCTTTCCTGTATGGCTGGCTTAGCATAAATCCACTCTATGGTCAACGCCTATTCTTGGAAACCTATCAAAGAGACCACGAACTATCATCACTGGATTGATGGTGGTAGCATTCTCCTTTTCACTTGGTTTGTCTATCAGTATCTTGAATAACCTACTGAGTCGCTCATTAATGTCTGGGACCTCCACATACACAATCTTGGTCACCTTCAACGGTGCCCTCCGCTTCATAACGGTCTGGATTACATTCATGATGTTTATCATTTTTCTTTCCTCCTTTATTCATCGCACTTCGCTGAGTGCGGTAGTTAGTTACAGTATTACGCTAGTTCCTCTACCGATCGGGGAGAAACCTGAACATCCCTGGACGGTGAGAAACAAGCAACAGTAGCAGATACTACTTTTTTGTCGCTAAACGTTACAATCTATTTGTTGGACTATCAGTGGGCTAATTCAAAGACTGTCCGCCCACCTCGATTCTCCAGAAATATATTCGTTATCAGTTTGTTGTTTTATTTGTCTTGTCGACGTGGAGACCTAAGACATTTGCCTCCGAGCTTCATGATCATCATCTTGGTAAATTTTCCAATGTTTTTCACCAACCAGCCTCTCAAATTCCTCATATGCCTCATCGACAGCTTGATCCACTTCATCAACAGTGAGGACTTCTGTAGTTTCTTTAATCCTCCCAAACATGACCGTACGCTCTCTACATGATTGACATATACCCCCAGCCCAGAAAGACGTGTAACCATCGTCGATAAGCTTGGTATACCAGTATTTTAAAATCGCCTGTACTTCTTCAACCATGGGAGTAAATCCGTTTACATCTTCCCATGTATCTCTGGGCAAGGTTACAGTGGTAGAATCTTGCCGGCCTTCACCACTTTCATCAGTTGTGTTCGCTATGCCTTCCATTTCCTTATCGTTATTCATTTTGCCTCCATTTTCTATTGGTCCATTAGTCATAGAATTACTCCTTTGATTTAATTTATTTGAGCCAATTCCTGAGCATATCCCTGCGAATATGCGCAAAAGCTTCTCACCAACGCGGCATCAGTTCAGCTTGATATCTGATCGTCAAATCGCGTCTTTATCTAAAAAGGGTGCTACCACACAGGGACAACAAAATAGCTAATGACTCGTAGCTAAACTCGTATGGATTATGTATGGATTAGAGGGGTATTATCCTTTTCCCTTGGTCGAAAGCCACTCAATCACTTTTGACTTAAGATACATTTTCTTTTTTTGGGTTAGATTTACGTAAGGCAATCCTTTCTCTATACAGCTTTTCAAGGTTGAGGCGTCCTTTATTCCCAGCATTTCCATTAGAAGGTCTTCTGTCCAAACCTCTTCGTTTACATATACTTGCATCTTCTTCCTCCTTTCTAAATATTTTTATGTGATATGTTCCCACCAGCAGGTTATGGGCAATCCATTGCTTTTCCCTCTTGGTGAGTATTTCTCTTGGTTTGGTAATACTGAATTCAAGTCCTCCGAACTCTGAAGGATCATACCAGACCTCACAGATTATTCTGTGGCCTTCTGTCGCTTCTATTTCTTGAGGTAGTTTGCTCAGATTCACCCCTAACCATTCAATTTGCCATTTCAATCCTTTGCTCCTCTTTTTAGCTTTTCTACTCGGCATCACTTCACCTCGATCTCAAATCCCATATATTGCCTATAGACATCCCTCATAACCCGCTCCACAGTGCTCCGATACTGTTTCGGAAACAAGAGGGAATCGTGAATAGGGACTGCTGGGATTCCCAATGACATCAACTGGAACAATACTTTTGTCATGGCCTCGGATTCATATAGCATCCATGTATTTGCTGAACAACCATATATATGCCCAGCTATCAGAGGATGAACCTGTTTGAATGCATTCACGATTGCCCTTACATTGGATTCCAACCCAACTTTCTTCAACTCATCATAGAGAATAGGTTTCGGTGCAAGACCTTGTTTTTTTCGCAGCCTGTTATTTTTCAAGTCCTTACCTTTTTCCAGGTTTATCAATGAGACAAGGGTCTTGTAATCCCTTATATTTAAAGCTTTCAGGATGACTTTCTTCACCACGAACCTCATGTTTTTCCCTGAATATCCTTGTTGATTGAGAGCTTGTACCACTGGAGCATAGATATCGGGTGGAGCTTGAACCTTGGCAATTGCGTACATGAGGTTTGGATGCATCGCTGAATAATCCAGCTCATTCACTTCTTGAGCGTTGATAAGAATCCTGAGTCTATCAGCTTCTGGTATATGCTGATAAGAATACCCACCACGCTGAAACCATCTTCCACAACCACCATTTGAGAACGCTCTGTGAAGACCTACCTGATTTATGTGCTTGTCTTTCAAATTCAGATTGCTGAAATCAAGTTTGATCTTGTTGAAATAGTGCCTATTCAAGTAGAGACATTGCATAAAAATGGTGCCGTATGGGGAGAGTGAAAGCGGGTGGGTTGAAGTTATCTTAGTGATACGCTTAATATCGCTAAGAAAAGACAAAGGATATTTATCTACGGTTAAGACAGGTAGAGAATTAAGATCGAGCATTAGATTGGTTATCGGAAACGGGTAATCTGTGTATAGCTTGTCCAAAGGAGTTAGTCTGGATGATATTCCTTCCGGATACTTTTTGTTCCAGAATCCTCCCAATGAGTTAAGCGCATATTTGTCTCTGATTAGCAATCCAACAGCTTGCTTCATACGCGCTCGCGTATAGTATTTCGTCTGATGTTTGTAATAAACCCGATTGCTTTTTGAATACGAAACAACTCCATGCGCCAGCATATTTGTGATAATCAGTTTTATGCAGTGTCTTACACCAGGTTTCTCTGAAGCATAATCAACATCAACTTTGTTATTCACAAAATCTGGAATCTGTATGTATTGACTGATGAATGGATAATCGTAGTACGTTGTCATGATTCACTCTCCATCGCCAATCCCTGCTCGAACCACGCGATGATATGGTCTTCAACATACGGCGACATCGTGTCATCATTAAGTGCATCCGAAGCATATTCCCATCCATTCCTTCGGTGCTCACTCCAGTCCACCTTCACATGCCCCGAATCGGTTACCTCTACGAGGATGTTCTCGTACTCCCAGGTGTCCCAAGTGCCATAGTCTTCCACAGTGATTTTGACTGAGTACCTGCCGTCTTCCAGCCTAGATTTTGTTAACCTTTGTATTTTGTAGTAGCTCATCGGTATTTCCTCCTTTGTAATTTTTGCACTTTATAGGAACTCATAATGTGTATCCTCCTTTTAATTTATTGATGTATGAGGTGTGTTGACCTCATTGAATCTCCTGTACTTGTCGTATTTGTATCCCAAATTCGGACATAGTTAACTAGTAAGTTAGTGCTAGTTTTGGCCAATCAGTCACAGAACCTTGAGGGATTGTGGGTGGATCAAACTACCAATGAATGGGTTAAGTGGTGGAGAAGTGCCTTAAGGGATCATAAATTTACAGTTACTTCCACTCGCATTTCAGGAGTACTTCGAGCTATTTCACCTCACCACCCATCAGATCACTCAGTTTCCTCTTGTTTTTCTTTATCTGCTCTTCGCAACCTTCAATGGTCGGTTGATATCCAATTCGAGGGTTGCCCTTAATACCTTGCCTGATCTGACTGCGAATCCACCGGGTTTTCTTCTTGGGATTAACATGGTTAAAACTTGGACATGTCCAACATTGAAATTTTTCGATGCAAGTTCCGCATAGACTGGAATCCCATTTGTTTGTTTTAAGACATGGGAAGACTTTGCTCACTGCTTTTCGGATCACTTCTTCTTCATTCTCAATGAAATGATGCCCCATCGGTATAGTCTCAATTACGTACCAATTCATGTAAGAGCTTAGGCTTTTTGCTTCACGCAGTACAAAATCAGACTGATATTCTTCAGAATGCCCACGATAATACTCTGATATGGTAATCAATAATACTTCAAGGCCTTGACGTACCTTATCCTCATAACGATTTCCACTGGTGTTATTGATCTCCATATTATTCTCCAGGTTGCTTTACCATGATAAATATCGTATTTGAGTACAGTTCCTTGGCTTTCTTGAGTGCCCTATTGAATTTGCACCTGTCATTCATTTCTACATCGTGAATTGTCGGGAAACGACCATGTTCCTCAATGAAACTGGTCACGACATAGACTGCTCTCTTTCTCCCGGTTGGAGTCTTATCATTTCTCATATCACATACCTCACAATTATCTCGATTTCATTTGTGGTACTCCTATTTAATGTGTGCCCAACTACGTTCAATCTCTGTGTTGGCGCTTGTACATAGCCTGTTTCTTGATAGTTTCAAATCGCTGGTAAAACCTTCTGCTCAAGGGTTCCGGTTCCGTGAAATACTCAATGGCATCAATCACATCGTCGGTCAACGGAAAACTTACTTCACCTGTGGAAATGAGTTGTTGTAAATAGTCCGGGAAAAACGTACGATCAAAAGAGGATATTGCTTTCTGTATTCCTCTTGTAATAGCTTCTTGCATCTCGTTACCTCCAATTTCAATATGCAGTTTTTCTGACCGCACCAGGTCTTCTCTACTATTCGCATGGGTTTCCAAGATTAGCGAAAAGATATCAAATGCTCTATTTATAAACTGCTCGTACTCAGCAAATTCAGGCACTCCTCTTAGAGCGTTCCTCAATCTATCCTTCGCACGAGAATGGTATACTCGTATTTGATCACGAGGTATATCGTTCCACACTGCTGTCTGGTCGTATGTACATCCATGACCCAACTGCGACAGAATGGTTTGATCTCTTTCCGAGAGCCCCTCCAGCGCATCCTGCAGTGCTCTGCTTCGGTCTCTTTCGGAGAGCTTCTCTAGCATATCCTGCAATACTCTGGTTCGGTCTCTTTCGGGGAATTCCTCCAGCGCATCCTGTACTCTGGTTCGGTCTTTTTTAGCGAGCCTCTCCAGCGCATCCTGCAGTGCTCGTTCTTGAGCAGTTTGCGGAAAATTAATCTCGTAGTCGTCATCGTATTCACATTCATTTGCCAAACCTTTTAATTCATCATATGACTGTGAGCAATGATATTTGTCTTTGGCAGCCTCATTTTTCATTCTTTTCTCCTTTCGTAAAAAGTCTCGCATTTTATTTTTTGTGATTTCGTATACCCAATTACGAAATGGTATTTTACTCCGGCTCTTCTGGGGGTTATACTGATCAATATTGGTGAAGACGCTGTTCATTGCATCGTTGACAATCTCTTCAGCATCTTCTTTACAAACCCCTTGATTCATTACAAACCCCTTCAGTCTTTCCGCGTATTCATCACAAAACTCATCGTAAGACTTTTCATCGCCATCTTTCATACCTTGGATCAGTTCATTTTCGTTCATAATTTACTCCTATATAAGGTTTTATTGTTTCTTTGTTTCTACAAAGTATTACGCTAGAGCGTAACAGGTTGGATGGTACTGAGTGCACAATACTGTGCAACTGAATGTTGGTGATAACAAGTTTGATACAATGCCGCGCTCCTTACTTTGGTTCTTTGTCATTTCCCCTCCGATTTTTTAGAATGCACAAAAAATAGACCTTTCCCTTTACTGTCTGTGTCTTGACAGCAAGAAAAAGGCCTAAATTGTTGTCGTAATTACTGTTATGAGCTTCGTTATAAAACATGGACACTGAGATGGAGTCGAACCACCTTTAATGGTAAAAACCAATAAGCTCACCGAGCCAGTGTCACACATTCTAGCGACTCTTTGAACTGAATGCAATGGCGAATTTGGGTTAATTCGGGTAGGAATAAAGTACTATGTCAATCGCGAACTCATGATATTCATAAGGATCATGGACTTCGACCCCGAAATAGTTGATGGAATTATCCGGTGTTGAAATCTTTTGATGCATGTCAGCCCCCCCTAGGCTCACCAACAAAAGCGCCCCTTTCTGTTAGATGAGGTCGCAGTGTTGGGGGCATCGAACGAAAATAACATTGAGATATTGCCGATTTAGCTACTATATAAACTGCGCCTAAACTTACTTTTACTCTTCGGTCCATAGCTACGAGACATACAAACAATTACAAAAACTACTGTGTAACTTTGCGGGAACTGGCTATGAACACTTTTAAACTAGCTATGAAAATACCATTTTAGACACAAAACAGAGCAATATTAGATCCCCGCTTCCGAGAATTTTGGATATTTCGCGGGAAATACATCTGTCCATCACAAAGGGATTAGAGGGATATGGGGGAGTAATTGATGTAGTGGCCCTACGCACGCCTCAGTGTTGCCAGGATTGCCATAGCGTAGCCTTTCAACACCACGTGACCAATCCGTTAGCCTGCAAAAATGAAGAAAAAAGAGCGCATCTCGAAAGCGTTTTTCAGATATTTACAATCAGTTTTTAGATGTTTGTTTAGTTGTTTTCTGGGGAAATTGATTATCGAGGATAATTTGTAGGTTTAGGGAGATGAACACTTCTTTATATATTCGCGGGCGATAGTTTTTTTTGATTCAGGCATACATTTGCATGTAATTACCTAAAGGTTAATTATATGGCTATTGATTCTCTCTATCATTGTTGCTGCTACTGAGTTTCTTCCATTGGTGGCAAGTTGAGTCCCGCCTTATGCAGTAATTCCCGAAGATCATATTCCGTATAATCCGGTGCACCTACCCTTACAGAATAACCGTTATATCTGGTGACGATTTGCTCCCTCCAAGGTGAAGCGATTTTAGCTGCCCTGTTATTGCTATATTGCCTATATACTTCTTCTATCGGAATTGTGAAAACCTTCTGAAAGTCCAGAAATGACTCTGGCAAGTCATCGGGATAAGCTGGAATTAAATAATACCGAGGTAAAAGATCTCCGTTTATGTTACTCTTTAATGCTTTAACTGCACTATTATATTTAGTTCTTGAAAGTACATCAACGGATTCAAAATCTGACGTGTCAATGCGTGAGTTATCTGTCAACAATTTACAGATAATGTCCTGATATGGAACTGTTGCTACGAATTTTATGTAATCTGCTTTCTTCTGGACCAAATCACATGCCGGGGTGATTACAACTGCATTAACTCTTTCATCATTTGCGGCGAAGTATATATCAACAATTACGTCACCGAGGTCTATTTGTAGCTCTTCTTCCTTTATTGCACGATATATACTCATTTTGAGTTTTCATCGTCAATTATTATTCATACTCTATTCGTAAAAACCTAATTTCTTATTTAAATCTTCTTTCCCATTCTCTCGTTCATCTTTTGCAACATTCGTGGGCAACATTATCTCCTTATGTAGATACAAAGATTTAACATTACTTGTACTAGTGTCAGCTGTGACGTTAGTCGAGAATCCTGTACCGTCTTCGCTTCGGTCTCCTATATAAATCTTTGCTGCTTTCATCATGACACCTCCTGCCAGCTATCACCTTGCTTATCAACCTTTCCGTCCCGATGGAACACATATTTACTTCTGAATTTAAAGCTTCTTTCCTTAGTTTCAACGAAAGCCCTGTTCACTTCCATTTCTAGCAACGCTTCAGACCCAAAATCTATAGCTATTCCCGGTTCATTCATTTTTGTTTCTTCGATATATGATTTTAATATGTCAAATGATAACTTCTCTTCTCTGTCGTTGAGTTTAAAAACAGGTAATCCCAGGCTTGTTGCTTCCACTCTATTTATCAAGTATTGGTGCGATGGAAGATCTTCAACAAGAGCATTTACAATACTTTCAATTTTTGTGTGATCACCCATATGTAGCTGCAACAGATTAGTCGCAACAATTCTAATTTCCCTCCGTACTCTCGAAATTTTCCCGAGTATTTCAGGAGTCACCCTTGTTGCCAGTAATTTTAATGCTTCACTCCTACCGTTGCTATCTAGTTCAAGTGTTTCAGTAATAAGCCGATAGTAACCATAAACATCTTCAACTCCCGCCCCTACTACTGGTTTATCACCGTGTTGCACTTGAAATTGAGGGTCAATCGGTGATAACGAAGCTAGTGGTCCCATACCAATCTTATCTGCCCCCAAACAAATCAGGGTAGCTGCACTGTGTGCTTTCCACGGCACAATTACATTAATATCAGTGTAATACTCTCTCAAAAGATTTGTTAAAGGCCAAGGTACGTCTATTTGTCCGCCCGTACTATAAATAAGTAGGTCACATCCACCATCACTGTCCATCTGGCTGAGTAAACTATAGAAAAGTGGTAAAATGTCCCCCGCTATCTGTGTTGCAAAAAGCTCTGATGGCTTCTTATCGCTCGTAATTAACGTTATTAAAGCCCTACCCCTTAGTGAGGACAACTCATTAAGTAGCTCACTCCTCTCTCTAGATTCAGGCATATGAATACCTCCATCTACGTCGGTGCTGATAATAGTAGCATAGGGCGCGCATTTTGTAAATATTGATATGAATTTTTTATACTATGTAAGACTTTAAGCTACCAAATCGATAGCCCATCAAATCTTCTGCCTTTCCCTTTAATTCCTACATTATACTCGTAACTTCAGACGCCTGAATCATTATTATGGGCTAAACGAAAATTGTGCGTTCAAATCAAACGTAACTTCAAGTATTTATAGCCCCCCTGTTAGTAAGGCAGGGGGACCGCAGCAATCGGGGAGGGTTGAGAATAATGAGCCACGACTTATACATAAAAATTTATGTTAAACGAAGCAAGGGAAACCTCGTAGAGGTTGGATCGTACTATTAGTAATAGTACGAATTCCACCGAAGCGAGTGTAGTCGTGATATTTATGCAAGGTATGATCTGGAATAGAGGACTGTTGGAGGTGGGCGGCTGCTACGGTATATGCCGGATTAACTTGACGGCAACCTCACTCTATGACAGAGTGCCCCTATGCTACACAAATGCTACTTAGTAGTCAAGGAGACAAGAGGCGGATAAGAAGATTCCCTCCCCCACACCAACAAAATTACTTGGTTTTCTCCACCTACGAATCAGCTTTGCCTTAACAATTAATTTAATTGCATTCTGCACAGACAGGGATTCGTGCCGGAGGTGAGGGGGTGCATTCGGAGTTCACTCAGTAGATACTTATTTACACACGTCTAGGCAAATCGGCATGTTGTCACTCAACATATGCCATTCTGCCCATTTACCTATAGTCTTTTTTCATTTGAACACAAACGCTATTCATTCCTTCGGAATCGAAAAGAAAAAGGTTGATCCTTCTCCCGTATCAGATTCAACCCATATCCTGCCACCGTGCCTTTCCACAATTTTGGCAACGATCGCGAGTCCGATTCCACTCCCCGGATACTTGCCAATAGCATGCAACTTCCGAAAAACGGTGAATATCTTATCCTGAAACTCCTGCGGAATACCTATCCCGTTATCCTTGATCGAGATTACCCACTCATGTTTGTCCTCTGTGGCGGTGATGTGAATCCGGGGAGTTTCTTCGCTGCGGAACTTGATGGCATTGCCGATCAGATTCTGAAGCAGTTGCACCATCTGTATATCATCTGCCATCACCATTGGGAGATCATCACTCGTAATGATGGCACCATTCTCTTGAAACTGTCTCTCTAAATTGGCAACTGCCTTGTTGAGAACGGTATTGAGATCAACACTCTCGAACTCTTTTCCTTTAGTTCCCACTCGCGAGTATTCCAGAATATCAAGGATCATCTGTTGCATGCGGGTAGCGCCATCGACGGCAAATTGGATAAATTCGTTGGCATCCTGATCGAGTTTATCTTTGTAGCGCTTCTCCAGCAGTTGAACATAACTGGCTACCATCCTCAGGGGTTCCTGTAAATCATGGGATACTACATAAGCAAACCTCTCCAATTCCTTGTTGGAACGTTCCAACCCTTCCATTGTTTGTTTGAGTTTTTCCTCCGCCTGTTTGCGCTCGGTCACGTCCTGAACAGTACAGATCATGTATTGAAACGCCCCCTCAGCGACCATTGGAATAAGCCACCCGGACTGAATAGTCTGCCTCCCAGCCGGTGTCGTCACCGGAACTTCATCATACTTTACATGGTCAAGGGTCTCTCGGGCAAGGTTGTAATACGGGCGGAAGTTCCCGAGTGTATCCTCAGAGAATTCGGTCAATACATGCACACCTTCGATGGCATCTGGAGGAATGCCTGCGATATCACCCATTCCCCGATTCGCGTAGTTGATAACACCATGCTCATCGGTGACCCAAACACCATCCACTATTCCGTTGAGAATACTGTGGTAGAAATCGCGATTCTCGCGCAGTTGCTCTTCTGCCAGCTTCCGTTGGGTGATATCGATGTGTACTGAAAGTAACACATCTTCAAACTTGGGATGATTAAATGTCGAAACCCGTGCATGGCACCAGAAATATGTCCCGTCTTTTTTGATGTTACAAACCTCTCCGTCCCATGAACCGTTAACCGCTATATCATTCAAAATCTCTTCGGCTGATTCTTCAGGAGATTTATCTGTTGGAGCATTCACAATTGATACGTGCTGCCCCAGCATTTCATCATGAGAATAACCAAACATATTTTCAAATTCCGGATTTGTATAGACAATTGCCCCATCCTCTTTCCGTATTAGATATACTGCCTCAAGCATGTTTGTCAGGATTTCGCTGTGTATGCGCAGTTGATCTTCTGCAAGCTTACGTTCGGTGACGTCCTGAGCCGTTCCAAACATCTTAACAACCTGACCGCTGTCATCTTTGACTGCGTTTCCAAGAGCATGCATCCATACTATTTCATTATCAGGGCGTATAATACGAAATTGAAGGTCAAAAGATGTGCCGTCACTGCATCCTTTTGTTACCGCGTCGTTTAATTTTGGCCAATCATCCGGGTGCAAATGAGTCTCATGGTCAATGAATGATGGTTCACTTTTTGCTGGATCCAACCCGAATATATGAAATATCTCATCTGACCAAGTCGGCGTTCCAATTTTGGGGTCTAGCTCCCAGTGGCCTATGTGAGCAACTCTTTGAGCTTCTTTAAGTTGGTGCTCGCTTTCAATCAACCTTTCCTCTGCCTGCTTCTGCTCGGTGATGTCTCTGTGTTGGATTATCGCGTTTATTACTTTGCCATGCATGTCTTTAATTGGCGCAATAATCATATCAGCAATTCTGTGCGCAGGTTCTTTTACTTCAATATGTTCAACTCTTGAAACATCGTAATCAACCGTAAATCGAGCTATTGTCCCCTTTTCGAAGACATTTTCAACAAGAGGCATAAAACCTTGTTCTTTAAGTAAGTTATCTTTGAAAAGATTAAATTTCCCTACAACTTCTTCGTCTGTTGCTCCGGATAATTCGCGGTTTGCCTGGTTCCTCTTTATCAGCGTGCCTTCGCTATCAGAAATCCACAGGCTTACCGGACTCTGTTCAATAACACTATTGAGAAATTCCTCAGAAGCAGCAAGCGCTTCTTCTGCCCGCTTGCGCTCGGTGATATCGTTGGTGACCGCAAGCAGATGTGGTTCACCCGCGAGTGTAATCATTGCTGCTGAGTACAAACCTATCAATATCTCACCACTATTGGCAGTAACCACGATTTCCTTATCTATGATCCTACCCTCTCTTTCAACGGTCTTACTGATTATTTCAATATCTTCCGGATTATTCAGAGATAATATCTCAGTATTGCTCTTGCCAATGACATCTTCGCGTTGTAATCCGGCATATTGTAAATACTTATCATTGGTATCAACAATACTGCCGTCCCGTGTGGACACGATACTGGCGCTTATGGGCAGGAGATGAAACGCTTTATTGAACTTATCCTCGCTTTCCTTCAGTGATTCCTCGGTTCGACTCTTCTCTGTGATATCAGTCGTAATTATAGAAAGACCATTAGTCATCTTAAAAGCCTCGAACTCCATTATCAGTTCTCCGAACTGTTGGGAAGGGATGTGTTGGTAATCTACAAAGCGTTTACCGGTTGCCAGTACTTGCTGTAATTCGTCATATAATTCCGAATCCTTAACATCCGGTACAAGTTCAGTTATATGCTTCCCAATAATGGTTTCTTTTGCCTCACCCGGCCACCACTGTAATCCATTTTTGTTAACTTCAACAAGATGTAAGTTTTCATCATATATTCCGATGTTTGAACTTGCTGAGTCAATGAACGTCCGAAGTCTATCTTCACTCTCCCTCAGTGCTGTCTCCGTCTGCTTGCGATAGGTGATGTCACGAGCGGTAGCATAAACAAGCCCATCTACAACAGGTGTAGCCTGCCACTCAAGTGTTACATAGTTTCCATCTTTGCATCTAAATCGATTGATAAAATTCGAAACTGATTCGCCCTTTGTCTGCTCCTCTACTTCAGTGTCTGTAGCTGCCACATCGTCAGGGTGGACTAATTTAGACCAACCTAGCTTAATAATCTCATCCGTCGTATAACCCAGAACTTTTGCACAAGATGGATTGACCTTAAGGAATTCTCCTTCAGGAGTGCAAACACATACCATGTCCGGAGAGAGGTCAAATATACTCTCTAATTCCTTTTCCGCTCGCTTATTCTCTGTTTCTGCCGCCTCCAGTTCTGCGACTCGTTTGCGCAATCTGGTCAATTCATCTTCGGGTGATGGCTTGTTTGTACTTTTAGCTTTCATTTTCAAACCCTCCCGTCAGGAAACATCATTGTACTGGTACATAAAAAAACGCCCTCGGATATCATGAATCCAAAGGCGTTAAGAGAAAACGTGTTTTTGGCAGCCAGGCAATCATAGCTTTAAACCCAAAACTTCACATCCCAAGGTTTCCCGTGGTTTGCCCTTTCCTTTACTCGGTCAAGTTTTCTTGGTAGATGAGTTTACCATTAGTCAATACTGTTTTCAATAGTAAGACATAGGATTACATAAATAAATCAAATGTGCTGGAAAATCATTTGCTTGAGGGAATGGTTGGAGTCATTTCGAGGTCTACTAGAAGATACAAGAGGCAAGAGGATTCCCTACCGCAAAGCAACAAAATTTCTTGGTTTTCTCCACCTACGGATCAGCTTTGCCTTAACAATTAATTGAATGGGCACTCTGCATCGTGTATGACACCTTTCCTGAAAACATTCCGGTGCCTCATGTCATTTGGGATTCATATGCGAGCTTTCTCCAGTGTACCTCTGATGATAAATGATGTGTTTCCCACTTTGTATCCCTCATGCATGTGAGTATCGTCGCAGGATTAGCACTGAGTGCTGGTGTTTGGATTTTCGGTAGAAGGCGTCCGACTTACTTTCTGCTTGCTTTGGCCATTATCTGGCTATATGTAATACTCAGCGGTATGAGCCCTTCAGGGGTTCGGGCAGCTATCATGGGAAGTCTATGGCTTTATGCAAATTGGATTGGCAGGCCGCGTAGTGCCTTTACAGCCCTGGCGTTCGCTGCCGCAGTGATGCTGGCATTTGATCCTCGACTCTTGAGCAACGTCGGGTTTCAACTCAGTTTTTCCGCCATGTCCGGACTCATCTTCTTGACTCCCCGGTTTCAGAACTGGGGAAGGAGGATTTTCGGCAATCAGGAGGGAGAGGTCTCATCGACTCTCAGTTTTCTAATCACAAGCTTTGCTGTTACATCGGGTGCGGTTCTGGCTACATTGCCACTTATTTCCTACTACTTCGGGATGATCTCTTTGATGAGTCTGCCGGCAACTTTTCTTACTTTGCCTGCAGTACCGGGGATTATAGTTAGTGCGGCGCTGGTGGGCTTTGTGGGGATTTTTGCGCCTGCCGTGGCCAGTGTGATGGGATGGATCTCATGGCTGTTTGCTACCTATGTTATCAAGGTTGTCGAGTTGTTTGCCGCTATCCCATTTGCTTCCGTGGATGTCAATGTGAACGCTCCTGCGGTCTGGGCTTACTATGCTATCCTTATCATGGTTCTATGGGTGCCCAAGAAAAGGGGGTACATGGCTCAAAGCGTTGCCAAAATGAAGAATCAGTTGTTCGACATTCCCAAATTAGCGTCTGCTATTCCCACAAAATGGATTGCCCTGCCACTCCTCGTGGTTGCCATCCTGATGTGGACAGCGGTGGTGACAGCATCGGATAATCGACTGCATGTCTATGTTCTTGATATTGGTCAGGGAGATTCAATCCTGATGGAATATGCATGGCAGACCCCACATCCAGTGGGATGGAACCTTGCAATCTGATTGTGTCTCCATCAATCAAAACTCGTATATTCAAAGCTCTTAATGCCAAGCGTTTCTCTTCAAAACTAAGTCCTTGAATAGTTGAGGACACCAGCGCACATGATCTTTTCAAATCAGTACTTGTTTTTCTAATTTGTTCATGATCATTCATACGCATCTCTAATTCTGCTTTTTCTGCCTCAAACTCTGTAAGTTTTACTTGTATCTCTGTGATATTCTGCTTGAATGTCTCTTCATCACCACTGTATCGCAGACCCGCCCAAGCCCTGTCTTTTTGTTTCTCGTAATGTTCAATCTGAGTGTTTATACGACCCAAATCCCTTTCCCATATGGAAACGTTTTCGGACATGCCGGCTTTTTCAAGTTCGGCCAGTACCAGATCGGGTCGACTTAATACCTTCTCGACTTTTGTCCAGACTAGCGCTTCGAGTCGTGCTGCGTTATGTTGTCGATTATCGCAACGATCGTGATGAGTAACCTTTTTATACTTGCCGGAGCATTGATAGAAGGGATATCGATATCGTTTTCCGTTTCGAGTCTTGATTCCTGGATTACCCCAGAATGATCGTCCACACCGAGCGCAATAGATGTGCCCGTGTAGGAGGTAGTCAGTCTTGGTATTACCAGGGGCCATTTTCTGATTTTCACGAAGTTTCTTTTGGGCAGCATCGAACAACTCTTGTGAAATGATTGGGGGCGTAGCCCCTGGTATCCCGATCCATTCCTCTTTTGGCTTCCAAATTACCCCGGTCTTTTTGTGTTTAGCATTGGGTTTACGGCATTGCTTCGGCTCTCCGTAAGTACGTGTAAAAACATAAGTCTTACCACAATAGGCAGGATTTCTGAGCATTGTATAGACCGAATCCCTTCCCCACAGTGGCTTACCCGTAGGTGTCGGTACGCCCAGATCTCGTAAACGATATGTGATGGCATTGGTGGACAAATTCTCTTCAACTAACCACCGAAACATACGAGCAACCGTTCTTTATTGTTGCCAATACTATAGCATATGGCTATAAAACAGGTAATCAAAGGGAAGTAGTTAGAGGGAAATGTAATCCCTACCTCACATCCACAAAACTGCCAGCTTTTCTCCACCTACGGATCAGCTTTGCCCGAACAATCAATTTAATTGCATTCTGCACGGACAGGGATTCGTACCATGGGTGGGGGAGTTT
>JABMQN010000049.1 GCA_013203045.1 Chloroflexota bacterium | reverse complement strand
GTTAAATTGGAGAGTTTGCCCACCACCTGAGTAGAATATCTCAATTCCTAACCCCCAACCTCTCCTCCATAACCTGCTTACACTCTCTTAATCTCATCTCCATATATGCCAGCAGAGTTCTTAGTTCTTGATCTTTTGTTTTGAATGTCTCATCCATCAGAAGCTTGATAGTCTGATAGAGATTGGGTAGTTCTGCCTGCATTGCTATGGAGTTGTTAGCCTCTGTGGGCTTCTATTCTTTGTACTCTCTGAAGGAATCTACAAGAGATTTGAATGTTGTCGGATTATATTTCTTAAAGCTTTCTTCATCTACATAAACAAAATCATATCGAATGTTTGCCTGAGCATTGTTAATGTCGTCGCACCATTGTTTCAAGCGTTCCATCTTTAGAGGCACATCTAACTCTTCCTGGCCTTTAGTTTCGACGATATATATTTCATTTTCTGATACTTTAACAATAAAATCCGGGTAATAGTTTGATATGTTCCCATCGGCATTGACATAATCAATCTTAAAACCTACGGCAAAATAATTTTTCACATAGGAAATAATATCATCGCATTTTTCGAGAAAAGCTGCAAATTCTAATTCCAGATGGCTGTCGCCAATCATTTTGTTGAAAACACTTTTCTTCGGGATAATATATGCCTGCTCTTTAGCTACGAACGGGCGTGTTTTTCTAAGCTTTATGTAATCCCGTATTTCTGTGTCGCCCTTATCCTTCACTGTTAAAGCGTTAATCTGTTTCTTGAATGTTTCCACCAAAGTCTTATTGGCTTGGAGTTCGGACAGATTCCGCAAGGTATTCAAACTGTCAAGATCCACCGGTTTATCAAACAACTCATCCCTGATAAAAGTTTTTACCTTCCCATACAGCACATCATATCCGCCGACCAATTTTAAATCATTCTTAATGGTTTGAGCAAAATAACCAATCACTGAACGACAATCTGACACACCGGATGAATCCAGCATAGTCGTATGACTGATCTGGCCTGTGGTAATATCCCTGAAGACAATCTCTCGCTGCTGATCTTCGCTGAACTGAAGATATAAAACCTTTTGATGACCGAATCGCCGGACATCGAGACTGTCAAGATTTTTGTACTCCCGATAGACTCGTGGTGTTAAGACCGGGATCTGAATATCAAGCTTTTCGATATCCTTGCTGGTGTTTTCGTTATCAACTTCAACAATGATTGGCGTTTTGGGTTGGGTTCCCTCACCCATTGCCTTACGTTCCAGTTCAACGCCCTCGGACTGGATAGAGTCCACAAAGTCCATAAAGGCGTCGGTACCTACGACACTGACGTATTCCTTGGTATCGTGGCCGGGATACATCTTGCGCAAGCCACGGCCCAAAGTCTGTTCCGGCAGGATATTGCTTGGGGCGCCATAGGCTCTAAGCCCCACGATAGTGGTAACGTTCCTGACATCCCAGCCCTCTTTCAACATCATTACCGATATGATGGCCTTATAACGACTATCCCATCCATCGATTTCATTCGCCTGTTTGCGCAGCTCTTTCAGTTCATCCTCTTTTTTCCCGCTTACTGACTCGCTGATCTCGCCATTGTTTTTGGTATGAATCACCAGCACAGCATCTTTAAGTTCGGGGTAAGTAGTTTCCATGTATGCAGCGACGTCGTCGCAGTTCTTGGTATCATCTGTCATCACAAACAGGATGGCTTTTTTATTCAGCTTTTCGTGTTCGGCAGAAGCTTTACGCCATTCTTCGATACCCAGGTTCAGATAATCAGCATATTTCTCCGTAAACTTGGAGCTTTGCCGTTCCGATAGTTTCGTCCGGCTTGCCTCATCGGGCAGCACCGGATGCTTGACCACATTCTGCGATATGGCTTCCACCAGCGGGTAATCACAAACCGTCTGCACAAAGATTGCCCCGTTATTATGCTTGGGTGTAGCGGTTACATCCACCTGCAGGGATAGAAACTTATCCTTATGGTTGAGGCGGTTATGAATATCCTCTATCGATTTGAACCACGCCATTCTCGGGTCGTGAATATGATGCGCTTCATCGTTGAGTATCACC
>JABMQN010000048.1 GCA_013203045.1 Chloroflexota bacterium | reverse complement strand
TTTGAGAGCATGCTGGAATCTCATATTGGTGAGACTGGTGATTATGAACATGCCAGGGAGAAACTGGTTGATGAGCTGACATTCACGCTGTTCAATCGTCTGGCTGCTGTGAAAGTCATGGAGGCTGCCAATCTGTTCCCTCCGATTATTACCAAAAGAGCTGAGCATGGCGGGCGTTCATTTGGTCATAAAGCCTGGCTCGAGACCAATCCACATCAGCGTGATGAAGAGCTGGAAGGATTGAGAAATTATATCAAAGTAGCCTTCGATAAGCTCGGAACATCACTGCCCCTGTTTAGCTCAGAATATCCTTTTTCCTTATTCCCCGATACTATAAGTCTCAATGAAATCATTGATCTGATTAATGCGGTAGAATTGGATAGTCAGATTGATCCTGAAATTTGGAGTAGTGATGACATCTTGGGTTGGTGCTATGAGAGTTTCAATAGCAGTAAGAAAAAAGAGCTAAAAGACAGTGGCCAGAAGATCGAATACAATTATGTCTCACTCCAGTCGCAGGTCTACACACCGCGCTGGGTAGTTCAGTTTCTGGTTGATAACTCCCTAGGCAAGCTCTATCTGGAAATGTTCCCAGACTCACGCATTAAACAGCAGTTTAAAATCGCCAATGCACCCACCACTCGAACGCGGGACATAAAACCACTCCACCAAGTCCGAATCATAGACCCAGCCTGCGGTTCTGGGAACTTCCTGCTCTATGCCTTTGATCTATTTTATGAGCTATACTTGGATCAAATCGAGAATTATGGAGCAGATTACACTGAAACCGATATCCCTAAACTCATCATTGAAAACAACCTGCATGGGATTGACCTGGATGATCGCGCCGTGCAATTAGCCCAGCTTGGCTTGTTTATCAAGTCCAGCAAAAAATCTCGCTCCATGAATGAATTCAAGTTTCGAATTGTATCCTCTGATTTTTATTTGCCTGATTACCCTGAAGTATCCCACGTATTTGAAGCGAATACGAATCTTGGTCAAAAACAGCGTGAATTAGTTGCCGATGTTTGGATGGATCTCCAGTACGCATACAAATTTGGATCGTTGGTTCAACTCAAAGAGAAGGTTGAACGGCGACTGCAAAGTCTTTTTAATCAAAATGGCAAAAATGATCCAAATTTATTTTCCAACAAGGAAATGGGTATTCAACCTCGGGCGGTGCAGTCGGATGCTTTTTTTGAGCAGGATGTTACCAATGAGCAGGAGTTTATCCAATCATTTTTTACGAATCTTAGAACGGCAGTCGATCAATATGCGCGATCCCAAAACAATTCCTTTATGGCTACCAAAACGCAGGATGCTATCACTTTTTTAGAGCTATTGACCACAGAATACGATGTAGCCACAGCGAACCCACCCTATACTGATAGCTCAGACTTTGGCACAGAGCTTAAGAAGTTTGTTGGGGACAATTATAAGAAACCTTTCAAGTTCCACACCAATCTGTATGCCACGTTTATCAAACGATGTTATGACTTAACAGATGAAGCTGGTTTAGTTGCCATGGTGCATCCTCCAACATTCATGTATATCAAGACGTTTGAGGATGTCCGCAAGTTTATTATCGACAAAACCCATATCAATATTTTTGTTGAATGGGGCTACTTGGGTATGTTCAACCCGTCAGCCCGTGTTGATAGCGCGCTTTACATTTTGGAAAAGAACAACAATAAGGATAAGGATGCCATTTTTGTAAAACTGAATGACCTGTATGAGACCAGACGGTATGACGCTCTGTTTGAGGCCTTTGACAATTATCTAGCCGGCAACGTTCATGGATTATTGTACACTATTCCACAATCCAAGCTGAAGATCATCAAATCCTGGCCTTTCATTTACTGGATCTCAGATGAGTTTCGGGAGAAGTTTGGTGGAGAGGCTCTCGGTGATAAAAACAAAGCGCTTACAGGGTTGATGACAGGAAATAATAACAAATACCTTCGTTTCTTTTGGGAGGTCAACCCTGACGATTTATCAGAGCACTATCCATCCGATCACAAGAGATGGGTTGGGTACCAAAAGGGCGGTCCATTTGTACGGTGGTATGGCAATAATTGGATAGTGGTGGATTTCGAAAACAACGGATCTAATCTCGCAACCACAGACAACAAGGAATACTACTTCAAAAAAGGGATTTCTTATTCGGCATCAGGATCAAAAGGGGCAAGCTTTCGCTTTATAGAAAACAGGTATTGCTTCGATAAAGGAGGATCGTGCGTATTCAACGTTGACAAGAAAATGACCGATGAATATTTGCTGGGTTTCATGAACTCGAAACTATGTGGGTACATAGTTAATTGTCTTAATCCAACAGTTAATCGGCAGGTGGGTGATATTAGAAGAATTCCGCTAGTTAACCCCTCTTCAATGCAAGATCAAAGTGTTTCTGCACTTTCAAGGGCAAATATCCTAATCAAGAAAAAGTTATCCCAGTATTCCTTTGTTGAACCCGAGTTCAGTAAATCACCATTCGATTTATTTCCTCGCGGAGAACTGAAAAATAGACTTTCTCTGTTTTTCAATTACGAAAATCACCTCTTAGCACAAATTCTCATCAACGAGGCTATAATAAATGAAAAAATATTTCAGGTTTATGACTTGACCGAAAATGACACGGCAATGGTGCTTGCCAAAGAGGGGCAAAGCATCGGCGGACTCCCAATCTTTCCTGAAGCGAGGGATGCCTTTCTGGCGTATAATGAAGCCACCACAGAGTCCCCATTAGATGCCATCTGTGACTTTATCGAGGCTCTTCCATCTAGAAGCTTTTCTACCGAAGAGCGTGAAGCGATTGAAAGTGGTTTCACAACCCTCTATCAGGGAAATAACGATTTGGAAGAATTCTGTATCCGTCATCAGATCAACCCTATCAATGTGTGGTACTGGTTCAAGCAGAGTAATGT
>JABMQN010000047.1 GCA_013203045.1 Chloroflexota bacterium | reverse complement strand
CTGTTGGAACGGTCTATGGTAATGTTGTTACCTTCACCACCGATGAAGCGCTCCGTCTACCTGCGGTCACCTCTGAGCCGGTGACAAATGTTGGAACGTCGAGTGCTACTGCCGACGGAATCATCATGGATCTGGGCAACCCGAATCCGACGGCGCACGGGTTTGTGTGGAATATCTCTGGCACACCGACGATAGCTGACAACCTGACCGATTCGGGCACAGCTTCGGCCACTGGTGCATTTTCCAGTGCACTAACCAGCTTGACACCCAACACAACCCATTATGTAAGAGCTTATGCAACCAATGCTGTTGGCACAACCTACGGCAACGAAGTTATGTTTATCACCGGAGCATTGCCAGCAGTGATCACCGAGGCTGTAACGGATGTTAGCCCGACCGCAGCAACCGGGAATGGAACGATCACAGATCTGGGTAATCCGAATCCCACGGCCCATGGTATCGTATGGAATACCTCTGGCACACCGATGCTAGCTGATAACTTTACTGATGAAGGTGTAGCTTTTGGCACTGGAACATTCACCAGTTCGATGACGGGTCTCTCATCACTTATAACCTACTATGTCAGAGCTTATGCCACCAATGACATGGGAACATCATATGGTGAGCAGACTTCGTTCACCACAACCGGCACGCCTAGTGTCATAACCGATTCAATCACCGAAGTACAGCTTAATTCGGCAACTGCAAACGGAACAATAAGCAATCTGGGCAACCCTGATCCGATTGCTTATGGTGCGGTATGGAATACCTCTGGACTGCCAACCGTGGCGGATAGCCTCACTGATGAAGGGCCAACAAGTACAACAGGCTTCTTCGCCAGTTTAATAACAGGGCTTTCTACTAACACTACATACTATGTCCGGGCCTACGCAACAAATGTCGTTGGTACAGCCTATGGGGAAGAATTATCTTTCACCACCACCGGCACTCCAATGGTTACGACAGAGCCGGTGACCAACGTCGGGACATCAACAGCTATGGCCAACGCGAGCTTCACCGTGCTCGGTAATCCTAATCCCACATCTCATGGAGTGGTTTGGAATACCACTGGTACACCGACTCTGGTAGATAATTCAACAGATGAAGGTCCTGCATCGGTGGCTGGGCCATTTACCACTGTGATGAATGGACTCACACCGAATACGACTTATTACGTTAGAGCCTATGCCATCAATGCGGAAGGTACAGCCTATGGTAATGAAGTCAGTTATACCACGCATGCAATAGCAGCGGTCACAACTGAGGCTGTTTCGGATATAAGTACGACCACAGCAACCGGCAATGGAACTATCATCGATCTCGGCAATCCGAATCCTACAGCCTATGGTGTTGTCTGGAATACGTTAGGCACGCCGACCCTGGCTGATGGCTTTAACAATGAGGGCCCGGCCTCCGTTTCCGGTTCCTTTACCAGTATAATGACCGGGCTCATGACAAATACGACCTATTACGTGAGGGCATATGTCACCAATAGTGCTGGGACCGTATATGGTGAAGAAGTCTCATTTACCACCACAGAGCTTCCCTCAGTGATTACCCTCCCACCATCTGATATACGACCAACCAGGGCCACGCTGGCCGGGACGATCATGGATTTGGGTAATCCCAATCCTACTGCGCACGGGTTCGTTTGGAACACGTCCGGTTCCCCAACTCTGGCTGATGACTTTTCTGATGAAGGCCCTGCCACAGCGACTGGTGATTTCACGAGCATTCTTGAGAAAGGGCTTGCGCCGAAGACAACATATTATGTTAGAGCCTACGCTACAAACGCGGCTGGCACGGTGTACGGCAATGAGATATCATTCGTCACCTCACCACAGTGATGTTAAACGACAAACAATAACTGTCTAGAATCTCATACTATGAATGGAGGAAATTATCCAGTCGACAGACTGCCCTGAAGAATGGACTTCGGGACTCTTCCCAGTACATAAAGATTTGAACTGTATCGACAATCCGGGCGTGTTCGAAGCCTGTGAAGCTCAATGTATTGACGCCAGTTACAAAATTGAGAGGAATAGGAAATGCGGCAAAACTTAGTTATAATTCTTCAAACAGTAATTATCCTGTCTCTGGTTATTGCGTTGGTTGCCTGCAAGGGGGGATCCAGTGATAGCCCCATACCTGCTTCACCTACACCCACAGCAAGTCCCAATGTGACTTCTACCCAGGCAGCAATCAGCTTTCCAAATACAGCTGAGAAAGTCACGCTAACCATTAATATAGATCCGGAAGATGGTGGCAATACAAGTCCGTTTCCGCCGGGGGATAGTGTAGTTCCGCTGGGCCAGGTACGCGAAATCAAGGCGATCTCCTCTTACGGATATGAGTTTTTCGCGTGGGACGGTGATGTTTCTGACATGCTGTCTCCAACGACTTCTGTGACAATAAATGGAGATATGACAATTACTGCAATCTTTAAGTATGAAGGTACACCGCAGCCAAAACCGGATATCCCCAATCTGTGTGAACAAGACAGGGATGCCATACAAGATGTTCTTGATTCCTTTTATGCAATGAATGGGAAGTGGCCTACTTCAACCGGGCAACCAGGCGATATCCAGTGGGATATGCTCATACCAGAGTGGTTAGACTCCGTACCACCAACAGATGACAAATGCGAATGGCAAATCAATAGTGATCCGCAGGGACAGGTTTGCCTGCTAACGCCATGCTGAACATGTAAGTGTGGCACGGAGTGCGCACAAGAAGGTTAGCAGGTATCCCCCGCCATTATTACCCATTGGATTTTTCGGCATCTTACGGATCAATCTGGAACCAACGGCGATAATCGGGGCGATTAACGTTTAAAATATTAATGGAATCAGAAAGAGTTTTCCTCGGCTTATCGCTTCATCTTGAATTCATGCAATGATACAAGGAGGCATGTTAACAACCATGATTATAATCACTCTGACTAAACGAGCAAATTTGCTCATCAAAGCAACAACACTACTGAGTATCTTTGTTTTTATCGCTGCTTGTATATTTGCCTGTAATTCTTCCGATGATGCCCCTCCCACTCCGGAAGTAACGCCCACACCCACTGCAGTTGCTTCACCAACACCAACACCTACATTCACTTTCGCCGATTCTAACCTCGATGCCGTGGTTCGTGAAGCTATTGGCAAACCGGCCGGAGATATTTTTTTAACCGATCTTGAAGGACTCACACAACTTGACGCCCAATCCAGTGAAATCAAAGACCTTACTGGTCTGGAGTCGTGCACCAATTTGACCGAGCTGTACCTGCATTACAATCAGATAAGTGATATCTCACCTCTGGCAAACCTTACCAATCTGAAAACGTTGATTCTTGGGATAAATCCCATAAGTGACATTTCAGACCTTTCACAGCTTGTTAGTTTGGAAGAGCTGTCGATATCATATACCCAAATAAGCAACGCCTCACCAGTTTCTAAGCTCATCAACCTCCGTATTCTGGAGCTTGAGAACAACCAGATACGTAGTGTCTATACGTTTTCGAGACTCACCAATCTTGAGGAACTCTGGATACGCGAAAACCAGATAGAAGACGTCTCACAACTTACCAAGCTGAGCAACCTTCGCACGTTGGCGTTAACTGGCAATCCGTTGAACGAGACGACTGTGTACAAAGATGTCTCTCGATTAAGAGAAAAAGGCGTTGACGTTATTTACTAGTATTGAGAACTAGCGTCGGTACCGGAAGCCCGAAAACGGAGATTTAATCGGAGAGCTGCTCGATCAGGTCCCAGGCCAACTGCATCAACTCGGGATCATCAACGTCATTGATTACCTTCTCTAAATCGGCAATGGCTTCAGCTTTTTTACCCTGTTCTACGTAGACTTCACCTCTTTTGAGGAAAGCCCTGATATGGTTGGGGTCAAGTTCGATGACTTTGGTGTAGTCGATAATCGCCGAATCATAATCCCCCATATTTGCGTAGGCGATGCCTCTATTGTAGTAGCCGGTGGCACTATTAGAATCAAGCTCAATAGCCTTACTGAAATCGGCAATGGCTTTGTCGTATTCGTCTTTGGCGTTATAGGCATTTCCACGGTTGTTGTAGGCACCAGCAATGCTGGGCTCAAGGTCGATGGCTTTGGTATAATCGGTTATGGCCTGGTCGTATTCCTCTATAGCTCCTTGAGCAATACCTCTGTTGTAGTAGGCTTCGGCAGCATCCGGGTCAAGTTCGATGATCTTGGTATAGTCCACAATAGCTTGCTCGTACTCTCCCTGGATTCTGTATACAATGCCCCTGAAGTAGTAGGCCCTGACGTCATTGGGATCGAGCTCGATGACCTTACTGAAATCGACAATGGCCAGGTCGTAATCCTCTAATTCTCGGTAGGCGATACCTCGGTTGTAGTATGCCTCGAAGTCGTCGGGATCAAGTTCAATAGCCTCTGTATACTGTTGGATAGCCTCCTCATAGCTGGTTGGCTCTGTTTGTTCCGTGTCTTCATCATGCCCAGAGTTCCCACAAGCTGCAAGGATTATCCCGGTTATAAGTACGAGAATAACTAGAATACCTAACTGTTTCATGGTATACCTCGCAGTTTCATATTTTTCAGTAACGAGCAGAAAAACGCTCCTTGCCAGCTCAGGAATGGTTTGTCCGTTAACATCCGTAGTTTTCGGCTTTTCCCCATCTCCATAGATTCACCTGACTTCTTTCGCAGAATGTCCATATCGTACACTAATAAATTTTGGTGGTCAAGCAGGGAATAACGAATGCAAAGGGCATAACGAGGCTCAGAGGTACAGGGCCGAGCAAAGGATTGATTGCCAATGGCATGGTGGACAATACGTGACACGATTTGGCATAATAAATAGGCACCGAAAAAATAACAATTAAAGCAAAGTAGGTCATAATGACAGGAAGACAGTTGGCTGTGATCATAATTTTGGCTATATTAGTATTGACTGGTCTTGCTTGTGGAACAGGATCTGATCAGGAGACTGCAATTACCCCAACCCCAACTCCTACAACTTCAACCAGTTCCACACCCGTATCGACAGTTGCTGCCTCAACAACGCTGCCATCCACACCAATCCCAACACCTACACCAATACCAACACCAACCCCGAAATCAACGCCAACACCGACATCGGTAGACAGGCCGGCGCTCACTATCGCAGTGTTCCCCGAAGGAGGCGGTACAACCACCTTTGGCGAAGGCATTTATATGCAGCGCCTGGGATCGGTGCTGGAGATCAGGGCAATACCCTTGAGAGGTTATGAATTTGTTGGGTGGACCGGCGATGCAGAAGACACTTCATCAAACCCCATCTCTGTGACCATGAACGGAGACAAAACGGTCACTGCCAATTTCCGAGAGGTTGGCACGCTACCGCCACTTCCAACCAATATCCCCAATCCCTGTGAATATGATAGAGACACCATCCAGGCGGCCCTCGATGAGTACACGGAAGTAAATGGTACTTGGCCCACTTCTGATGGTCAACCAGGTGATATTGATTGGGAAAAGCTCATACCGGATTTCCTGGCATCAATGCCTGCGCGGGACAATCAATGCGAGTGGCAGGTGAACCGCAACCCCGAAGGGCAGGTTTGCGTGATGACGCCCTGCTGAAGTTGCAAGTGTGGCACGGAGTGCTCACATGAAAGTTAACGAAGTCCGGTATCGCATCGAATAGCTTACTGTTCTCAAGTCATGTCATCACTGCACAACGTTTGCCAGAGTCGTCCCATGTTATAATGAATTCATCCCGTGGTTTATACATGAAATCTTATTCAATACAAATTAACCAGGGTCTGTTAGCATGAGATATCGTAGCTTGTTGGTGGTTTTGTTCATTTCAGTTCTGTTGATCTCTGCTTTTGCGTGTGATGGAGATTCAGATACAGAAACAGCAATTGCAGTGACATCCACCCCGTCAATAACCTCTTCTCCAACACCACCTCCTACATCTCCAAAGCCTCCTACCTTGTGTGATACACAGACGGTCGCCATTCAAGAAGCTGTTTATGCTTACCACGATGAACATGATAAATGGCCAACTTTCGATGGCAAACCAGGTGATATTCAATGGAACAAGCTGGTCCCGGATCTGCTGGCCAATGAACCATCCACTGATTACCAGTGTGACTGGCAGGTGGACGATGATCCGGAGGGTACTGTCTGTTTACATCCAGAGAATTACTGCTGAACGTGTAAATGTGGCACGTTGTGCTACCAGGATGAATGAAAGCTCTCCGTCAATCACTGGTCGATTTCAGCTTAGTGTTATCACCCTCATCTTCCCCAGATTATCATGGTTCAAGCATGAACATAGGATTGAGCGAATTGATAGCGAAAGTCCTGGTTATTCCCATCGATCCACCCAATTTTTACCGAATGTTCACCGATCGTTAACCCAATCCTTACTGTCGCCTCTGGAAATTTTACCGATTTTGTAATATTCTAGTTATACTCAATAAACATTTCGTGCCACGTAATTATATTTGTTGATTACGTGATACAGATGCTAGAATGTATTCTTACGACGGATTGAGAGAGAAACGATTGAGCACTAAAAGATACGAGTATATCACTTGGCCAAATCGTAACCGCTCCGATTCCCCGGAGATGCAACTAGCAGAAGGAACCTGAGATTTATGAATCGTAAAGTGAGTATGTTGCCGTTTGGAATGGTATTCATGAGGAGGTTGTAATGTCGCGATATCTGATAGTTCTACTGACACTGGTGATCCTTTCCACGTCCTGGATAGGTGCATCTCCTGCACCGGTTCAAGCTGAAAGTATGTTCCAGGTCACCCCGATTGCGGCACCGGACCTGAAGGTAGACCCCAATGGTACGGGCCAGTTCGAGTTCACAATACTGAACCCCACCTTTACCGGAGATGTCGAGATTGGCATAGAAAATATTCACCTCACGTTCGAGCCAAAACTGGTTCCCGTCGAAGCCGGTGTCAACAAGAAAGTCAAATTGGTTCTATACGGCGATGCATCCACAGGATCGTGGTTCTGCACGGGCAAGATAACCTTGCTTCCAAAAGTGGGAGATATGGTTATTGGGGGCTACAAGCTTCCCACGACTGTGTTCCACGAGATACCAGGAGAAGCGCTGTTGCCATGTAATGTTTCTAAATCAAATACGCTGACCATTCTGGTGGAAGGAGAAGGTGTCACCGATCCTGAACCGGGCGAGCACGCTTATGGTATTGGTTACCGGGCGACCCTGACAGCCCAGCCTGAAAAGGGATGGAAGTTCGAGAGGTGGATCGGGGATGTCAAGGATCCGGAGTCAGCAATGACAACGGTTATCCTCATGTCAGACATGACCGTCACCGCGGTCTTCAAAGACGTGGGGCCTGCAGTGTGGCCAATGATCACGGGTAGCGTTGCAGCAGCCTTCGCCGTGCTTCTGGCACTGTTCTTTGTTCTCGTCAGGCGGCGGAAGAAGATAAAGAAACCCCAACCAAGCAACGCATAAGACAGCCGAAATCAGTTGGACAGAGCGATGATAAGATTAAAATCAGGAAAGAGAGGGCCCGATATGAAACTTGGATTAAATATTCTATTAACGATTTCAGTATTGATTCTATGCCTTGTTGGTGCAACAGCATGTGATAGCAATTCCTCCGATGCTGCAGAGGTAGTCGATGATATCATTGTTCACAAAGGAGAAGTGACACACACCGAAACATGGGAAACAGTGGATAACAAGGGCGTCTTTATAGGATATCGCAGCGTGGTCCGCGGTGAAGCGGAGAATGTGGGCAACGAATCCATTTATCGCCCCTACGTTCAAATCACTGTTCTGGGTCCCGAAGATGCAGAACTGGGGCAAGATATCATGCCCTTGGGTGTAGTGAACCCCGGAGACAGAGTCAAGATCAAAGCGGAGGTAATCTCCGATACGGCGTATGCCGTCGATTTCGAATGGGAGTTGATTCCCTGGCCAATGATTGCCACAGTTGAGCAACTGGAGGCATCACAGTGGGATGACTATTATGACGACCCGGATCCCGCTCGATGGCCAATGATTACCGGTGCCATCGCAGTCGCTATTGCACTGGCGCTCATGGTGCTGTTTTTCATCATTTTTCGCCGTAGGCGACGGAACACAAGAAAGGCAGCGCAGATGCCAGCCTAGTGTCATGTCACATTTGAAATGTCATTCTGAGCCCGCCGCAGCCAAGGCGATGGCGGACTGAGCAGAGCGAAGAATCTCACTGTCAACCGGGGAGATTCTTCGATCGTCCTGGTCGGACTCCCTCAGAATGACAAGGCGTCAAATCATGATTGACACAACACTAGTTCAAAGCGAGCCCTTCACTGTATTATGTTATTCTTGAGCAGGGCGAAGAATCTCCCAATAGTCAGGGCAGATTACAAAGGTGCCATGAAGAGTCCGGATGGCCTTAACCATCCTATCTGATAGAGAGAAAGTGAAAATGAAACGAAAACTGCTAATTGCTTCAGAAATCATCGTTATTCTGCTTCTAGCTGCTACGTTCATCGCCTGCTGTAACGGGGGATCCGATGAAAGCCCAAGCTCTACACCGACTGAAGAAGGGATTTTAACCGAGAGCGGCCTGCGTTATATAGAAATCGAGGAAGGCTTTGGCCCGCAACCCAGAGTCGGAGATTTCGTCATGATCCATTACGTGGGGACACTGGAGGACGGCACCGAGTTCGACAACACCCGGGACCGTGATTTCCCCCAACCTTTCACCGTTGATAAACTGCAGACCATTACTGGCCTGGACCTGGGTGTACGATTGATGAAAGAGGGAGGCAAAGCCAGGCTGGTGGTTCCTCCGGAACTCGGCTACGGGTCAGTAGATACAGGAAGAATACCCGCCAATTCCACGCTGATCTTCGAAGTGGAACTTGTATCCGTTATTCCCGCTCCTCCGCCCGGGGAGGTGGCCGAGGAAGATTATGAAATCACCGAGACTGGCTTGAAGTACTACGATATGGCGGTGGGTGACGGGGATTCGCCGGAGGCTGGCCAGATGGTCCTCATCGTTTTTAGCATGTGGCTGGCGGATGGCACTCAAATCAGAACCCCAGCTGACACAAACGGGCCTACAACCATGGTCATCGGTAGCCCGGATGCCCTTGCTGGTTTAAGCGAGGGGCTGGCGTCGATGCATGAAGGAGGTGTACGACAATTGGTGATTCCTCCTGATCTGGGCCATGGTGAGGAGGGGACCGAGGGGGGGACTGTTCCTCCCAATGAGACTTTGACCGTTGAAGTGGGGCTGATCGCTGTGGTTCCCTGGGAACCTGACCCGCCGACTGAAGTGGATGAAGCGGATTACACAACCACTGATAGTGGACTCAAATACTATGACCTTGCAGTGGGCAGTGGAAATCCCCCCGAGCCCGAACAGGCCGTCGTGGTCCAGTTTACCGGATGGCTTACCGATGGGACCCAATTTACATCTTCGCTGGACTTAGGGCAGCCGATTTCTGCTCATAAGCTTGGCTCGGGGAATAAGCCTGAGGGTTTTGACGAGGGCGTTTTAACCATGCAGGTGGGAGGCAAGCGGCAGCTGGTGATTCCTCCTGAACTCGGTTTTGGGGAGGAGGAACTGGAGAACGTCCCGGCCAATTCTACCCTGATTTACGAGGTAGAATTGTTCTATGCCTTCGATCCAAGTTTTTGGTATCTGTAGTGTTTGCCAATTGGTGCAAACTTCCTCTCCCTCAAAGGGAGAGGACTGAGGGTGAAAATGAGCATAACTGATACTTTCGTTAGGTTGATAAGGTACTGGTACGCTGTCACTCCTTGATTTGCAGGTGGGTATTCTCTCACCTGCATCCCCGGGTAGTCGAGAGCATCCGCTCTCAGCGGTTGGAGCAGATGCTCCAACCTACCCAGTTCCCAATGGCATTAATCTGACGCATTGTCATTCTGACGGAAGTCAGAAACCGGAGATGCTGTGGGAGGCTGGATTTCGGATCGGACAGACTGTATCACAATCAACGAAACCGATTACGTCTATCCTGCAATTGCCAGGGATCACCGTTGCTGATCCCTTCGGCAGGCTCAGGACAGGTTTATAGAAGGGTTCCTGCCGAACGGTTCGTTCATACTTCGACAGGATCTGCCCGAACTGCAACAGATATGTTTCCAATAATTACAGGTTCTGTCTTTATTATGGCGAAACGCTGATTGAAGTAGCAGGTTATCACTGTGTAAAATGTGGTAAAGATGTCGAAGATGACTGGAAAGCATGCCCTCATTGCGGGAAATCGTTATGATCAATCTGGGACCAACTTTTCATTCTCCTCCAAAGTAATGTCATGAGGAAGTGGGCTATGAATAAGAGGTGTATCATTGTTTTTCTTGCACTGATTTTACTGGCTGGGGGTATCGTTTCAGCTTGCGATGGACAAAGTGAAACGAAGAAGGCTGAAAACCAAGATAACGAGCGGTTAGAAGATAACACCAAGGCTAACGAGCTTAACCCGAATGCTGATGACTACGTCAAAATGGGCGTTACCTATCACGACAAAGGCCAATACGATCAAGCCATTTTCTACTTCGATAAGGCCATCGAGCTTAACCCCGACGATGCTGAGGCCTACAAGAAAAGGGGTGTTACCTATAATGAGATAGGCCAGTACAATCAAGCCGTTGTCGATTTTGACAAGGCCATCGAGCTTGACCCTGACGATGCTGAGGCCTACAACAACATGGGCGTTACCCACTATAAAATGGGCCGATACGACTGGGCTACGGCCGACTATGACAAGGCCATCGAGCTGGACCCCGACTATGCTAATGCCCACTACAACAGGGGCATCATCCACGCTAAAATGGGTCAATACGACCTGGCTATAGCCGACTATGGCAGGGCCATTGAGCTTGACTCCCGCTATGAAATGGCCTACAACAACAGGGGCATCGTGTACTATGAAATGGGCCAATACAACTTGGCCATCGCCGACTGTACCAAGGCCATAGAACTAGCTCCCGACCTTGCTGATGCCTACGGTAACAGGGGCCTTGCTTATAAAGAGCAGGGCAAGAAAGCCGAGGCCATAACTGACTTTGAGATGTTCATCGCTCTCAAGGACAATCCTGAGTTGATTGAAATGGTACAAGGCTGGATTGATGAACTGTCCGAGTGACATTTTTTCTCCAGCACATATTCACGGGTATTGACCCTGCCACATCACTCACCCTCTGTCATGGGCCTGAGGGCCTGGTTTTGGGTTTCCCCTTTCGCTTTTTCAGTAAGAGCCTCTTGCAAAAGTCTTTGTCCCACCCCCTGGCCCCCAACCTTTGGGGGGATTTACAGATTCAGGATTTCCCCTCTTGAGAGGGGAGTAAGGGGCATATGCGTTAACTTAAGCAAATAGCGACCTTGGTTGCGAGGTAAATATAGAATGTCGAATAGCGAGTTTCGAATTACGAAGTGTCTTTTTTACCTTCGGCATTCAGAATTCCTTGTTCAAAATTCGATATTCCCCAGGTGCACT
>JABMQN010000046.1 GCA_013203045.1 Chloroflexota bacterium | reverse complement strand
TAGGTCAACTATTGCGTTACCGGTCAAAATGAGCGTCCGCAGGTTTGTCAGTGAAGCCAGTGGAGAGATGTCAGCTATTGAGTTTAATGACAAGTTGAGCTCCTGCAGGTTTGTCAGTGAAGCTAGTGGGGAGATGTCAGCTATTGAGTTATGTTGCAAGTTGAGCGTCTGCAGGTTTGTGCAGTATTCCAAACCCGAAAGGTCATTGACTTTTTTGTCGTTCACTTCCAAAGAGGTCAAGTCTTTCAGGTCTTCTGGTGTTATCCCCCGATCTCCTGGTATGTTAAGTTCCTCATAAACAGCTTCTTCCAGGTTGGCATCACCGAAAGTGATTTTAGCGGGTGGGGTTGGAAGGTCAGGTGTAACTGTAACAGGCGTGATTGTAACAGGCGTGATTGTATCAGGCGTGGTTGGGATATCAGGTGTCTCATCACCATTACTATCGCATCCTGCAATTATCACTCCCATTATTATTAACACTAAGAATAATCGCTTCATAATTCTCTCCTTTCTATTTTTACTACCATTACAGGCATGAGAAAGTTGCACAACATTCTGAGTAACACGCCCTTTTGGGGTCTCATGTAGTTGTTAGATTGCCCTTGTTTTATTCGTATCCAGAAACAATGCAGGTTCCATCATTCATAAATTCTTCAAATTGCCCCTCATTTTCTGACTCACCAAGTGTAGCAATATCCCTATAATATTGAGCAACTACCTCTCTTTGTTCTGGGGAATAACTGCATTCCATTTTTCCACCATTTGGCATTTCTTCTGTATATAGGCATTTGCCATCAACAATCCCCTCGATTTTCCTTTCCACAGGGTCTCCAGTGAATGGATGGTTAAATGTTTGGCTGCAGACCTCGCACGACTCTAATTTGTCAGCAAGTTCAAGGAATTGGCTTTGAGGTGATTGACTTGCTCCAGGTGAATCTCCCCCATCACTTGCTGTACCTTCAGGGCTCAATGTATCACTATCTCCACCACCACACCCCATAATCCCTACCAATGCAAGCATCAAGATTATGCCTACCAATCCAACATTCTTTTTCATCTTTCCCTCCTGAATTTGTTATTTTGTTTGTTATACGGTTAGTTTATATAGTGTAACCAGATAACAAACAGTTCTAAATATACTGAACTTGATTGTTGATGGGAAGAGGGCACGCTCCTATTTTTGCACTAAGGGCATACCCCCATGATTCAATCACTCAATACGTTGTATGAGCAACCATCAAATATAGGGGGAATGGGCTTTAGAATATTGATATTAGTCATTCCCTACTGTGACAACGGTGCTTCGTATAGCTTAGTTAGAAAGAGAGGATTTCCTATCACAGACCCACAAATCTACGAAGAACTACCACCACAACATCTGTACCTCCACCCGTCGCAAAGCAAATCCTAAATAGCATCTTGCACAAATATCACGACTACACTTCGCTTCGGTGGAATTCGTACTATTTAAAATAGTAAAACGATCCAACCTTTTCAAGGTTTCCCTTGCTCGTTTACCATAAATATTTTATGGATAAGTCGTGGTTTATTTTTCTCAACCCTCCCCAATTTGTTTCTGCGGCAAGTGATAGCTGAACGCTATCGGAAAACCTCAGTTAAGCAATTAACTTAGCGCATGCTGGACGCATGCGAAACATACATATGCAGAATGGAAGTAGACGTTTATTGAGATTTAGGCGATCCAGGCTGATACTTTTTTGTTTCAAAGTATTATAAACCGAGGATCATAAATACAGGTGTTTCTCGTAGCTAAAATTACTCCACAGAACGATTAGAATCGCTGATAGCCATTGTAAATTTATTCCGTATACAATTGGATGGTTGATAAAGTATTGTGAGTAAAAATGCTTCTGCGGAGGGTTTCCTTAATACATTATCGACCTAGTTTGGATGATATTCTCGATTCTTGCATAATAAAGAGACATTTCATTCGATTGTCTCTCGCTCTTGACCTATGCAGCGAATCGAGATGTTTTTTTATCAGGGTCGAGGGTGTATTAAATGATAGCCAGATTTTCGATTAATTTCTTATATAACAACGAATTGCTATATTCACAAACAAGATTCAAATATCAATACAAATGCAAATACAATGGTTATTGCTAATTAGTTAATCCTTCAATAGTTTTGCTCCATTCTTCCTGGAATGATTCCACACGACCGCGTTGTACAAGTTTAATATAACTACTTACAATTTTATTTGTGAATAGTCTAACCCATTCTGGGCTTTTAAACTTACTCTTGTAATCAAACTCTTCTTCTATCTCCTTGAGTTCTGCGTTTGCATCAACGACCATATCATCTAAAATATGTCGTATGCACTGTATAAGCTTGTCTCGAGTAGCAACATCACGGACAAATTGTTGTGGATCCCTGATAAGTTCAAGTCCCAACTCATCTTTCTCAAGTATTTCACGCAATGTATAAAGCATTATATAACGAGTTAATGAGTAGTTAGCTATCAACTGGTTTTCGAGAGAATCTAAGCTTCCTTGAATCTGCTGCATTATGCTCTTTAGGAATATGATCCTATCTGCATTGACTTCCGGCCTTGCGAAAATGTCAGTATATTTCTCATCAAACACTTTGTATTTCTGATGAGTTGACCATGGTTCTTTTACATCAAAAGCTAACAGAAGAAGTCCTGCAGCTTCATTTGAAATGCATTCTCTTGATTCGTCTGATTCGCCTGCTTTAATCTCAAGAAAGAATTCATTATTGTAATGCTTTTCAAATTCTTCCTGAAGGCGAACTTGTATAGCATTGTTTGATTTAAAGTCACGTGCCTTAATACCATTCTGATTGTTTGAATATGTCGTTATCATGGGTAAGAGATCTGATTCTTTATCCACTTTAATAAACCTAGTTAAAACACGGAGGTCATCGCCGATATATCGACGATTGTCATAAAGTGATTTCATACTTTGGCAGCCGTTCACAATTCCGTATCCTTGAACGGTAATTCTAGCGTTATCGGAATCGTGGTCAAGGTTTTCGCATATGACTGTTATTCCATTATGAAACAGGGGAAATAACTTATGCTTGTCTGGATCCTTTATACTTCGTACGATATCGCGATTAACTTTTGTGTTACCGAGATGCCCACGTAGGTTTGGAGCGAAAATGGATTGGTCTCCAATGCCAGTCAATTGTACTAGTTCATTCGCTTTGACCGGTGCAATAATTGATTTGGTTTGATCATCGACTGTGTATTGAGCTGTTTCATAACCAAAGACATCAAACTCATATTCATCGCTAACTAGATTAGAACGTGTAGCAGAGATAAATTCTTGAGTTAAGACTTGCTTACCAACAAAGATTAATTGAGGGGTTGAGTCTATAAATGCTTGCCCATTTGCATCTATGTCTATATTGGAAAGAAAAATGCCTCTAACTTCGTAGGCATCAATATTGTCAGCAAGGTTGAGTCGTTTGATAAGTTTTGCGACATCTGCGTCTCCAGCTGAATCAATTAGTGCCATGACAGATTCCCTGTCCTTCAATTGGGAGAGTGTACCGTAGAAATTCTTGAGAGCAACATCACCAACTGTACTCTCCGAACTCTGAGATATCTTTGATTGGAAAACATCGATCGTATTTTGATTTTCATTCACGTATATACCATCTATACCTTTATCACCTGGTTGATCGCAGATAGTATCAACTGCTTCAACATCATCTAACCGATAGTAGTTTATAAGATACCAACAGAGAAAGCTTGCACTCTCGGTTCGTCCAGTGATTAACACGTCACGTATTGTATGAAGAATATCAGGATAATCCAGCAACACCATAATTGCCTCCTTGGATAAGAATGTACCATAGAATTTGAGATAATCTTCTTATCTTTCAGGTTTCACTATCCTACACAAGATAGACTGAGGTAGTCAAGGAGAGGGTTTTTGAAGCGACCTCTCAGGATCAATATCCTAGGGCTTTCTCTATAACTGTGACTGGCTTGGTCATGGTTCCAAAGCCTTTTCCTGTTACGTACCGCTTTGTACCATTTAGTCCGTTTGGTGTTGTTGCGTCCTTCTATTTCGCCTCAGAATCAAAATCCTGGGATCTCTCTCTGATGAAGTTGAGTGAATTGACTCAAGTTTGAAGCTGAGGAAATTGGTGGTCACTGTCAGTTTGGGCTTTGTCTGGCTACTAGTGGCAGAGCTTGATGTTGATGGTCTTTCTATCCGTTTGAGCTACATTGCCTGTAGCTTCATCTAACAAAGTAAGTTTTGCTAATCTTTTGCTAATCCTTTTCCTACTACCATCAAAGATTATTGGGTATCATTTTGTCTGGTAGCAGCATATCGCAGCTACGAAATGGCATTCGATAACACTATAAAACACCTTGCAAAACAGCTATGAGCGAATTCGTAAACCGCCGGCCGCCAGTTCGAATCTGGCCGTTGGCTCCACACAAGATGTTGTGGTTTGACCGCTGACCTAACACAAGATGTTGGACCAGCGGTTTTTTGACTTACACGAGTTAGCTGGTCGGTTTTTGGCCCAGATCTGGGCTATTATAGAAATAATTCCGGAGAAATTCAAGAATAATTCCGAAATAATTCAGCGATTAGAATTGCGTAAAAGGCTGGGTACCTTTATAGAGAATGCCCAGCCTTTTTATTAAGCTCTCAATAATCAAATAGTATAAACTTTAGCTTTTCCCAATTCTGAACATCTTTGTGCCGCACTTCGGGCAGACACCTTGGGTCGCCGGCTTACCGTTTTTCATGGTCACTTTTTTGGGATTCTTCATCTCTTTCTTGGCTCGGCACTTCATGCAGTATGCTGTCATGATACCTCCTTTGAAGCTTTTGCAAAGAATACCGCATCGTGATCACGAATGTCAATCGTATTGCACAGCAAACGCTCTAAAAAGGGGATCCTATCTCCAGCTTTACCCAAACTTCTGAAAACAATTGCTCCAAAAGGACTTGTTTTCAGCGACAGTAATTGAAATGATTCCTTGCTACATTGTATGGAGTTCAGTATCATTCCTTAAATCAATAATCTGACCGAGCTAGGGTGCCTCCGAATACCTGCCAGGCCAACGCTGATTTGGCAACCAGGCTTAAAAGTATATACATGGCTTCTCCGAACAGGTAATCTTTCCACCGGCCGACTTTTTTGTATTGTAAAACCATATTGATGGCGAACATATTAAACAATATAAACATTGACCCCATAATGAAATACACGAATGTGGGCATTTCTCCACTGTTGGCAGAACCCTGGAAATAAATGAAGATACCTATCCATGGTACAATTCCGGCTACGCAACCGAAGTAGAACGCTGACCAGTTTGTTTTTTCCGTAGTCTGATTATGAAGCTCCATCAACAGACCAAACAGATTCATCACTCCAGTTAAAGTAAACAACCCAATCAGCGCCACAATATCGTAAACACCGCTCAACATGGCAATGAGTACGATCATGAGCGACGCACTGAACGCATATTCGTACCATCGTGCATAGTTGATTCCCCGTTTCAAGTTATTCGAATACCACCCAAATAACCACGGTGAGGCAACGGTGAAATGAGCGATCGCGGACATGAACATGAAGACAGCCACCAGAGGACCAATTTGAAGATCAACGATATCCTCGGTAATAGCGGTTAGCCTGTCAGTTTCCGGTATATAATGCAGGAATGAATTTCGAATCGGGAGTGAGAAATCACTGCTCAAAATCAGCATTAACACTCCTTGAATCAGATGGAATACTCCCATTATCAGATTGTATTTTCTGAGCCTGTTGATTCGCGCATCAATTTCCATACGACCCTCCTCTTTACATGGACTATATGTAAATGTGCCGCCAGTTGGCTTTGTTGCACTATTCGGCCCAACAGAGCCAAAGAGTGTAGTATCCTTTCTTCTTCCTTTGGAATTATGTTACCGGACATGTTTTGGGCATACCTAGCCCAGTCATAAGATTCATTGCTTTACAGCGAAGGCGCACTTCGATGTTCTGACTATCCAACTTTTTGCTGCTCAGGGATCCACCGAAGATACGCTTGAGTCGATAAATGCCGGTTTCTGCCAAGCTGCGACGATGATAACCACTCTCCCGTTTCCAGGCTTCGCGACCGATTTCCTTGATGCGTCTTAGGTTATCATCCCGAGCATCCATGAAACCATTATTATGGAAGATGGCGCTCTTGCGGGGTGGAATCACGGCTTTAGCTTCCCGCTCCGCGATAGCATCGTAACAAGTTTTGAAATCATATCCCCCATCTCCGGATACCTGATCAATCGGCTCACTTATCTCGTCTAACAAGGTCGGTAACATATTTTTCTCATGACCTCGACTATCAGTCAATACGCAAGCCATAACCTCTCCTGTCCCTTCATCGAAGCCCAAATGTACCTTGCGCCAGGTACGCCGTTTGCTTTTTCCATGTTTGCGCACCTTCCATTCACCCTCCCCACATACTTTCAGCCCCGTTGCATCTACTACCAGATGAAGACCTTCCTTTTTGCGAGTACGAGGCAAGGTTACTGTTGTTCCTGATATCCTTCGACACAGTGTGGTGTAATGAGGTACCGGCAATTCTATTCCGATCAAACTCATAAGTGAACTCATGAGCCCCTGTGTT
>JABMQN010000045.1 GCA_013203045.1 Chloroflexota bacterium | reverse complement strand
CTGAGCAAAGCGAAGAATCTCACTGTCAACCGGGGAGATTCTTCGATCGTCCTGGTCGGACTCCCTCAGAATGACAAGGCGTCAAATCATGATTGACACAACACTAGTATATTGAGGAGAAAAAGTGAAATATCGATTTCAAAGAATATTATTTTACAGCACACTGATATTGGTCACACTTTGCATTTCTATTTCCTGTGATAATTCGTCAAATAAAACTGTTACAAAAATGGAATGGTCCAATACCTTTGGCGAGCACCGCAATGATGTAGCAACTTGTATACAAAGAACAACCGATAATGGATACATTTTCGTTGGCCATACTGAATCATATCGTCCGGGAGTGACTGATGTCAGTCTCTTCAAACTCGATGAAAATGGTATAGAGCAATGGAGTAAACCTATTACAGGTAGCGGGGAGGAAATTGCATATTCTGTAAGACAAACATCTGATGGCGGATACATTATCGCTGGATCAGTTGCCATATTAGAGAATGATAATTATTTAAGTCGGCCATGGCTAATAAAGACAGATTCTGATGGTACCGAACAATGGAGTAAAGTTTTCGTTGATGATGTTGGCGGTGTAGCTTACTCAATTGAGCAAACATCAGATAATGGCTATATTGCCTGCGGTGTGGGAGACATATGGGATTTCTGGTTAGTCAAGGTCAATGTTGACGGTGAGGAACAATGGATCCGCACATTTGGTGGCTCGGAAGGGGACAAAGCATATGCAGTACAGCAGACTGGGGATGGGGGTTACATAATCGCCGGGGAAACTGAATCAAATACCACCGGAAGGCATGATGCATGGTTAATAAAGACAAATGAAGCAGGAATAGAGGAATGGAGCAGAAAGATTGGTGGAACATGGGAAGAAACGGCATATGCATTGGACCAAACTTTGGATGGTGGATATATAATTGCAGGCGAAAAGGGGACTATTAGTGGTCCCATAGGTTGGAATTGGGATGTATGGATAGCTAAGCTTGACGAAAACGGTATTGAGGAATGGACCAAAACGTACGGCAGTTCCAATAAAATTGATAGGGCAAATTCGGTTATACAGACTCTTGATGGCGGATATATGGTTGCTGGCATAAAAGGAGAAAATTATGATTTTCAAGAGACAAAAGGTGATGCTTGGCTAATCAAGATTGGTGAAGATGGATCTTTAGAGTGGGATCAGACATTCGGAGGCGATGTTTGGGATACTGCAAATTGTATAGAGCAGACTCCAGATGGCGGTTACATTGTTGCTGGAACAAACATGAATTCCGATCTGGTAGATACGGATTTTTGGGTGTTTAAGCTTACCTCGACATCTGGCGATAAACAACATGAGTCATTTTCTGAAACTCCTGCCTCTTCTGATATTGCTACTACAACCTCGGTTGATGAGCAACCCGTACGCGAAATTTATGTTAGGCCTACCAGATATCTAACGAAAGATAAGCAGGCATTACATGTAAGCCTGTTAGTTTTGTGGCAAGTTGCTGATGAAAAGCAATATCGCAAAGCCGGGACACATAACGTAGGTTTGACATCTATTATCGTCAAAGAGCTACGCTCTATCATTTCCACTAAATCCATGAATGATATAGTGACCCAGTCATCCGTTATTGAGCCAGCTCTGGTTGGTAACGTTGCTCAAAAAGAGAGACTGGATGAATGGGGAGTAAGTGTATCAGATATTAGTTTTGATATCGTTGAGGTTGGGGCTTCTGCTGATTGGGACCTTGACGCTACTCTTGAGCAATTTCTGAAAGCGTCAGCTGCTCAAGAAATTGAAGTCGCATGGAGCCTAGTTAGTAACCAGTCAACCGCTTTTACAGTAAAAGAAGAACTTCAAGCATTCCTTGATGTACAGCATCTTTCCCCGCTTTTCCAGTCTTGCCTGTTTGCTCATACCAAGAAAACAGTAATTGATTATAGCGGTGAACTTCGTGTGGCACAGGTTGAAGGAAATCTCATTTATGACCCATCTCCAGACTCTCCGAGGGGAAGTTTCAGTGCGGATTTTATAAAAGAACCTGATGGTTGGAAAGTTCTATCTTTAGAAATAGTCAATCCATTTTTGTAAAATATTGAGTTTCTCTTGGCACCACTTGAGATTGCAGAGTAAAAACAGTGATTTATACTATATGAGCCAGCCAACTCATTGAACAACGACTGCAATGGAACTACCCATCCCTCGCCTCGGGCACGAATCCCTGTCCGTGCAGAATGCAATTAAATTAAT
>JABMQN010000044.1 GCA_013203045.1 Chloroflexota bacterium | reverse complement strand
GCTTTCGGTATTAGTGGATTTGAGACCGCCTTGGGGAGCCTCATGACATTGGTGCATCAAAGGAAGATCGATATGCCGACTCTGATTTCAAAGCTGACCATTGAACCGGCAAGAATACTCGAAAACCGCGAAGTCGCTGGAAACCTAGGAATAGGCTCCACCGCGGATATTACCGTTTTCGATCCGAATACCGAGTGGACTGTGGACCCAGCGAAGTTCGTTTCGAAGGGCAAGAACACACCTCTCGCCGGGACTACCTTAAAAGGAAGAGTAACAACCACAATCGTGAATGGTGAGATAGTGTACCAGGCCGATTCCTGAACTGGACAAATCCCCCTGTCCCCATGGTGAGATCCTTCGTCTTTGGCTCAGGATGACATACGCATCCGTTCGTGCTGTGAACCAATTGCCAGCAGTTATCACAGATCACCCAATTCTACCAATCCATCTCAACGCTATAACGTCTTGACGTCGTAACGTTGCTGTGATATTATTAGGTAATGGAGGTGTAGCAATGACTACACGAACCAAGCGAGCAACTATCTATCTTGATCCAGACCTGCACAGAGCGCTCCAACTTAAGTCAATAGAGACATCGCGCTCTATCTCAGAGGTAGTAAACGACGCAGTCAAGTTGGCACTGTCCGAAGATGTTGAAGATTTGGCTGCCTTCGAAGAGCGTGCCAATGAACCGCTGATGTCCTTCGAGGACACCTTAAAGGAACTCAAGCGGAATGGCAAGATATGAGATCGTATTCCGACGATCGGTCCTGAAGGATTTGAATCCTATCCCCAAGAAAGAGGTAAAGCGGATTCTCGCCGCTATTGGATCTCTCGCGGATAATCCTCGTCCGCCGCAGTGTCGCAAGCTTGCCTCTGAAGAGAAGTACCGCCTTCGATGTGGAGTCTATCGTATTCTATACTCAATTGAGGACGATAAACTGATTGTCTGCATAGCGAAAATCGGACATCGGAAGGATGTGTATCGGAATAATTCTTGACGAATACCTATTGAATCACCCTTGTCATCATGACCACATTTCACTGCATGCGTCATTCCCGTGCAATTCTCCCCAAGAGCCCATAAGCGCTAACTAAGACATTTCCCGAAGTTCAGTGTACCTGGTGAATAGCGAATTTCGAACAAGGAATTCTGAATGCCGAAGGTAAGAAAGACACTTCGTAATTCGAAACTCGCTATTCGACATTCGGTATTCACCTCGCAACCTAAGTTAACGCATGTGCCCCAAGAGCCCCGATTACCGTAAAGCGTTTATGGCCTGTATCCTCTGCACAAGAGGCGGATGGCTGTAGTTCATGTACACATAAACCGGATGCGGGGTTAAATTTGACAAACTCGCTGAATGGAGCTTTTTCAAGGCAGAGATCATAGCTTCAGATTGATCGGTAGTCTTTGCAGAATAGGCATCGGCCTGATATTCCCACCGCCTTGTTAACGCATTGGCCGCGATGGATAGTATATCGTTGATCGGGGAGTACAGGAAGCCAAAGAACACCAGGCTTGCATAAACTGAAACCTCATCGACTTTGAAGGCGTCGGACAACCCTTCATTTTCCATGAATAATGACAAAATATAGAACATCAGTCCAGACGTCGCTATGGAGAGCAGCAGCCCTTTCAGAATGTGCTTCATCTTGAAATGACCCATCTCATGGGCCAGCACTGAAACGATCTCTTCCTTGCTCATGCTATTCACCAGAGTATCGAACAGCACAATCCTTCTGAATCTCCCGAAGCCCGCGAAAAAGGCGTTTGCTTTGGTGGATCGTTTCGATCCATCCATGGTAAAGACACCTTTCATGGCAAACCTCTGCCTCCTGGCATAATCCGTAATAGCCGATGCAAGATCATCGTCTTCCAGCGGTGAGAACTTGTTGAACAGGGGCATTATCACAACCGGGGCTATGAACTGTATGATCATGATGAATAGAGTCACCCCGATCCACGCGTACAGCCATGCCAGGTCCCCGGCTTCTTCGAAGAACCATAGTATGAGTGCGAGGAGTGCCCCTCCGATAATGGCAGCGAGGATAAACCCCTTCAGTCGATCTAATATAAAGGTACGAACGGTAGTGGTGTTAAAGCCGTATTTCTGCTCGATCACGAAAGTCGAGTAGATGGCGAAGGGCAAGGAAAGCACCATCGATCCTAAAGCCAGTATGGCCATAAAGATCAACCCTGTTGGGACGGATTCGAAGTCGAAATCTCTGGCGATTTCATCAATCCAGTTGAACCCGCCTACAAGAATGAAGATGATGGTGACAACTAAAGCTATCGAAGCACGGACAAGCCCGAACTGCGTTGTCTCTCGAAGGTACTGCTGAGATTTCTGGTATCTCTCTTCATCATAGATGCCCTGAACTTCCTCCGGCAAAGCCATGCCTAGATGCTTCATATTGAGGTACTGGGTGATGGTATCCAGTACATATCCAAGAATTAGAATGGCTAAAATAATGATTAGGTAAGCGTTCATCTCAACTAGTCTACGTGGAAAACAGGAGACCTGTCAAAAAGGTACTCGGCATTAGTGTGACTTTAGCTACCCATATCGCGTTTTGCCCACTAATGTAGCGGTTTCCGCGACAAGACAAAGAGGCCAAACGAGATGTGGGCCACGGATTATTCTTATCTGAAAGTGACAGGATGGGAATATTACTATCTGGTGACATATGATACGCCATCTGAGCTTGAAAGGGAGATTAATTCCTTCGTCAGGTACTACAACTACTACCGGTATCACGAGGCTCTCAAGAATGTGACCCTATTTGACGTATATTCAGGTCGTCAATCAGAAATACTGCAACGCAGAATGGAGGTAAAGGCCAAGACTTTTAAGAAAAGAAAGCGCTATAATAGCACTATCCGAAGGCAAGGCTCAAGCACTAAATGTGTCCTTTAATTATCGGGCCTAATTGTCCCACTTTCGCTGAAGACGCACAACCACCTGACCAGGCAATAATCCCCCATATGCCCGGCGCAAGAGGGGGGATTTTTTCATAATGAGGGTATCGACCAGGGAGGTTTACATGAGAACTAAAAAAGCCGATAAGAGCACATGGGTTATTGGCGGAACAACACTTATTGGTATCGGTGTTGGATTCATTTTCCTTCAGACATCAGCTCTATTGTTTGTTGCATCTATTCTCATAGGATTAGGACTGGGTCTGGTGATAACTTCTATAATTTCAAATAAAAAAGGCGAGTAAAATGAAAGCGATTGTATGCACAAAATACGGGCCACCGGATGTTCTTCAGTTCAAAGAGATAGAAAAACCTACTCTGGGTAGTAACCATATCTG
>JABMQN010000043.1 GCA_013203045.1 Chloroflexota bacterium | reverse complement strand
TTTTTGAACAGGGGATCATCGTTGCTTAACTATGTGTCCGTTTGGACTTGACCACCCCATGGAACGACATTTTGAAATTGCAATGTCCTCGATGACATCGGAAAAAGGGGCTAAAAAAACTCCGGCAAATTTGCCGGAGTTTTCGTAACGATTTGATATAGGAGTCGATGCTTTGACTAGTTTGGCATAGCTGTTCGATCCGCTAGCGCTGGCGAACCATTCATTGGTCTTACGTCGCTTTCAGACACTATTGCATCCGGCTTTTTGGATGGTGTGTTCGTTAGCGCATTCCATCTACTCTTAAGCCGGAACTTGAGTACGGAATAGGCAACTCCGAGTCCATGTGTGACAGGGTTTTCAGTATGACAGTCTGAATGATAGATGCAGGAGATAGGTACCTCAGCGATGTTTAAGTCTTTGTCCCTTGACTGTATCAGCAGGTCAATACTGAAGCCAAAACCTTCTTCATTGCTGCCCAATGTGTGTATTGCCTTCTTTCCGTATGCACGGAAGCAGCATTGAGTATCGGTTATTCTTTCTTTCGAGCCAAAGTTGCACAACCAGGTAATGACGTTGATGCCTAATCTTCTGTATATGGGCATGTTGTTGTGATTCTCAATAAATCTTGAACCAATTACTAGGTCAGCTTCTCCCGAAAGAGCCGGACCAGCGACATCATTGATTTCGTCTGGGTTGTGTTGACCGTCACCATCCAATGTGACCAAAACATCAGCCCCTCTTTTTCGGGCTTCCTTGAAACAAGTTTCAGTAGCAGCGCCAGCACCTCTATTGACCTTATGTCTGATTACTGTGGCTCCTGCGGCTTCGGCTACCTGAACTGTCCGGTCGGTAGAACCATCGTCTACTACTATAACTTCATCCACAAACCTGCTGGTTTTGCGGACTATTTCGCTAATGAATTGTTCTTCGTTATAAGCTGGAATACCGGCTATGATCTTTGGCTTGTAGGGTGATTTTGTGATAATCTGGGGAACTACCCCAGATTGGACTATAACGGCATCCATGGCATCTGTCAGGTTGACTCCGATGAAGGTCTGGTTCTGTATCATTTAAATTCTCCAAAAACAAGGTGTATTATTGGTAATTTGACCACTTTTCCCTGATGCCATACTCACAGTATCATCGTAAAGTAAATATTCAGGTAAATGGAAGGTAAATATTTGGTCAAGCTTGGTGAATAATCTGTTGAATTTTTGTCGCGAAAACGTGTCACGATTATGGTTACACGATATGATAAAGTAAATAAGTGTACTCATAGTCCTATTCTACTGTGACACTCTTAGCCAGGTTCCGAGGGAAATCAATTGGACAACCTCGATGCTTTGCTGTGTGATAGGCAAGCAGTTGCAGCGCTACTGCATTTGTTACAGGGGTAAACATATTGCCGGTGCGAGGCAGACGGATAACATAATCGACCAGTGAACCAATGTCTTCATCATCCTCATCAGCCAGTGCTATAACCGGTGCGCTTCTGGCTTTGGCTTGATTTATACTGGAGATCATGGCATCGCGGGTGTTGTCATTAGCGACGATCGCTATAATCGGTGTATTTTCTTGCAGCAAGGCGATCGATCCATGCTTTAATTCGCCTGCGGCATAACCTTCCGCATGAATATATGAAATCTCCTTCAATTTAAGTGCGCCTTCGAGGGCGATGGGATGGTTTATTCCTCGGCCGATGAAGAACACATTATCGTGTTTTGCCAGGAATTTGGCGACGTTCACAATCCGGCATGCACCATCAAGAACCTGTTCAATCTTGTTTGGCATCTGCCGCAATTCCGCAAGCAAGCTCTCTCTTATCCCTCTGTGCAGTCCAGGGCAGGATAGAGTGAATTGATACAGGGATATTAATTGAGCAATAAAGCTTTTTGTGGCTGCTACACTGACTTCCGGGCCAGCCTTTGTGTAAATAGTATCGTTGGCTACCCTGCTGGCGGAACTGCCTGGTACATTGGTGATGGCAACCGTTCTTACAGATTCTTCCCGGAATCTCTTGAGTGTGGACAATACATCAGCGGTCTCACCCGATTGAGTTATGGCAATTGCCATACTTGTGGGGATCATGCGGCGACCGTGGTTGAATTCAGAAGCCAGGTCTACTCTGACGGGTATTCCATGTAGCTCCTCGATGATATATTTGCCAACCAATCCAGCATGGTAAGAAGTACCGCATGCTACTATCGATAAATCGCGCAACTCTTCATCGAACTTAAACTCAGCATCCGAAGATGGCTCTCCTGATACCAAGTAATCTCCGATAGTATTTTGTATCACTCTTGGCTGTTCATTGATTTCCTTTAGCATGAAGTGTTCATAACCTGCTTTCTGAACGTCTTCTTTGCTCCAGGTTGCTCTGTGTTCAGCTCTTTTGATTTCGGTTCCATCACTGGTTATCTTGAAGCTATCTTTTGTGATGACCGCAAGGTCTCGATCTTCCAGATAAATGACTCTATCGGTGTAATCCAGCACTGCCGGAACATCTGAGGCGATAAACATCTCTCCATCACCCACTCCAATGATTAAGGGGCTGTCTTTCCTCGCAGCTATCAAAATGTCTTCATCTGCTGTCAGGACAGCGATGGCATAGGAACCTTCTATCTCGTCCAGAGCAGCCTGAACTGCTTCCTCAAGCACGCCATCGTAGTATTTCTCGATCATATGTGGTATGACTTCACTATCCGTCTCGGAAGTAAAAACATGACCTTCAGCTATCAATTGCTGTCTCAGTTTTTGAAAATTGCTGATTATTCCGTTGTGGACCACCGCAAACTTACCGCTGCAATCAGTATGTGGATGAGAATTTGTTGAGGATGGTTCGCCATGAGTTGCCCATCTGGTGTGCCCTATACCTGTAGTTCCGTTGAGCGTGGGGGATTCTTTTTGCATCACCTCAACCCTAACTATATCCTTATATATATCGATGCTATCGTTACGAATCGCTATTCCGCAGGAGTCGTAGCCACGATATTCCAGGGTGCTAAGTGCATTTAACAGTATGGGTTTGGCTGATGCTTTGCCGATATATCCTACAATTCCACACATGTGATTTGGTCCTCCTGAATCAGCGATGAAAGAGTTCTTCTTATCTCTTGTAGGGTTAACCGTAGCACCTGAAAGTAAAAATATGAGTCAAATCTGGTAAAAGGTTAGTAAATATTGGGTGAAATTTCAGGAACAAACCATTGTAAATTAATGAGAGATAAGTACTATGGCAAGGAAGTTACACTGTAGTTCATACTTAATATTGTGATCGGCAACAAGAAGTGTCGAATTACTTTTCTTGACAACTGTGATCAAAAAGGAAATAATTCAGAGAGTTACCTTGTATGTAGTACGAGGAAGGAGGCCTATGATCAAGTTTGGCACTGATGGATGGCGAGCCATCATAGCGGATGAGTTCACTGTTCAAAACGTCAGATACTGTGCTCAAGGTATGGCGGAATACCTGTTGGAATCAGGGGTTGCCTCGCGAGGTATCGTAATAGGTTATGATACTCGATTTGCCTCAGAGCGTTTTGCTCCTGCCGCGGCTGAAGTAATGGCAGCAAATGGTATCAAGGTGCGTCTAACATCTGGTGCTACTCCAACTCAAGTGGTGAGCTTTGGTACTTTACACTTCAATGCTGCTGGAGCGATCGTCATTACTGCCAGCCATAATCCTCCGGAATGGAATGGTTTTAAAATCAAGACGGCCGGTGGGGCCAGTGCACCCCCGGAGGTGGAAGCTGAAATCGAAAAGCGCATTCCTGATATTATCGCGAAGAATCGCGTAAAGTCAATTTCGCTTGAGCAGGCATTGGAACAAGGCACGATAGAGTATGTTGACCTCTATCCGATATTTGCTGAACAGATAGCTAAGTTGGTTGATTTAGAGGGAATACGGCAGGCAGGTTTTAAAGTTGTGGCAGATCCCATGTTTGGCGCCGGGTCTGGTTATCTCAAAAATATAATCGGACCAGCAAAAACCCAAGTCATAGAAATACACCAGGAACGAAATCCTTCTTTTCCTGGAATGAAACAACCGGAGCCCATTGCGTCTAACTTAACGGAGTTGTGCCAGTTCATTCGAGAACAAAAGGCAGATATCGGGGTCGCTACTGATGGTGATGCTGATCGTGTGGGTATTGTGGATGAGAACGGAGAACCATTAACCCCACTTCAGATATTCGGATTACTTGCTTTCTATCTGCTTGAAATTCAGGGCGAACGCGGAGCCTTGGTCAAGACAGTGACCACTACCGGTATGATTAACAGGCTTGGTGAATTATACAATGTTCCTGTTTTTGAAACAAAAGTTGGTTTCAAACACGTAGCGCCGATAATGGAGAAGGAAAATGCCCTTATCGGGGGTGAGGAGAGTAGTGGATTTGGGTATCGAGGGCATATACCGGAGCGGGACGGTGTGCTTTCAGGTTTGTTGATACTTGATTTTATGGTTAAGACCAAAAAGAGTCCTTCAGAACTTGTAAAGTATCTATATAGTAAGGTAGGGCCTCATCATTATCACCGTAATGATGTAGAATTCCCGGCAGAAGATCGTGAAGTAATTGTTGGCCGTTTGAATGACAGTATGCCTAAAAGCATTGGCGGGACAGAAGTTGTTAATGCAAATACTATTGATGGCTATCATTTCCGTCTTGCAGATGGTTCATGGCTGCTCATGCGTTTCTCAGGGACAGAACCCCTACTGCGTATCTATTCCGAGGCCGAGAGCCTTGACAGAGCCAAGGCATTGGTGTCTGAAGGGCGAAAGATATTGCAGGTGTAGGCAATCTTTATGAATCATGACAAAGAACCACAGACTATACTGGTAACAGGTGCGGCAGGCTATATTGGTAGCCATACCTGCGTTGAACTTCTGGAAGCGGGGTATGAGGTAGTTGCCATAGATAACCTGAGTAATAGCAAAGAAGAGTCTCTGCGTAGAGTACAAGAGATTACTGGCAAGTCCTTGGATTTCAGAAGGATTGATCTGCTTGACAGGGAACCCCTCAGTGCTATATTTGCTGCCAAATCTATTGATGCAGTCATTCATTTTGCGGGCCTCAAAGCTGTCGGTGAATCTGTGGCTTTTCCATTGAGCTACTACCACAATAACATCGTGGCAACACTTGTTCTGTGTCAGGTAATGAGTGAATACAATGTTAAGAATATAGTCTTCAGCTCGTCCGCTACGGTCTACGGTGATCCTGAAGAACTTCCGATAAAAGAAGACTTTCCTCTTTCACCCACGAATCCATATGGTCGCACGAAATTCATGATCGAGGAAATACTTAAAGATCTTCATCATTCGGATAACGAGTGGAATATAGCCATTTTACGATACTTCAATCCGGTGGGCTCTCATTCAAGTGGCCGGATTGGAGAGGACCCGAATGGGATTCCAAACAATTTGCTTCCCTATATTGCACAGGTTGCAGTTGGCAAGCTAACTGAACTAGCAGTGTTCGGAAACGATTATCCTACATCGGATGGAACAGGTGTGAGGGACTATATCCATGTTGTAGATCTGGCCATTGGGCATGTGAAGACCTTGCCGAAGCTTATGTCGAATCCTGGGGTTGTCATTTATAACCTTGGAACTGGACAAGGGAGCAGTGTTCTCGAAATGATATCTGGATTTGAGAAAGCTTCCGGTAAAAAGATACCATACAAGACCGTGGAACGCCGTCAAGGTGATATTGCCGCATGTTACGCTGATGCAGCAAAGGCTCAAGCTGAATTGGGATGGTCAGCCGAACGATTCGTAGATGAGATGTGTGCAGATATTTGGCGGTGGCAATCTAATAATCCCAATGGTTATGAATAGATCGAAATACTTTTGCGGATTGCATCTGTGTTTGTAACATGTTTTGCGATACATACTCTTATAGCTCCTACAAGTCCACAATGAGAACTCTGCAATTATCCTCGTTATCCTTGACTATTTTGTTGTGTGTTGTGTAGGATAGTGGAAACCTTAACTGCCTGCCCTCGGGCTTTTAGCACTACCAGCTAGCTAATTAAAAGATATATAAGCACTATGGGGAAGAATAAATTAATCCTGATCAACCCTACATTATACAACCCGTTCCCTGGTTTTCCTCCTCTCGCTCTGGGGTATATTGCAGCGTTAACTCCAGACCACTGGGATATTGAGATAATAGACGAGAATTTCGACGTTGCCACTTTTAAGGAATGTGATTTGGTTGGAATAACCGGATTCACATCGATAGCAAACCGTGCCTACGAAGTTGCTCAGATATTCCGAGAGAAAAATATCCCTGTGGTTATGGGAGGGATTCATGCTTCTATGGTACCGGACGAGGCGCTGCAATTCGTAGATACGGTTGTCATTGGGGAAGCGGAATCTGTGTGGGCCGACGTGATTGCCGACGCTGACGCAGGTAGACTGAAACAGAAATACTTCGGGACACCTACGGACCTAAAAGGATTGGTGATTCCACGACGTGACCTGTTTCACAAAAACTATATTGGCGATACGCTCCAGACTACGCGAGGGTGTCCCAACGATTGTGAATTTTGCTCGGTTTCGCAGTTTAACGGATTTGCTTATCGACAGCGTCCTGTTGAAGAAGTCCTTGATGAGATGGCAACGCTCAAGAAAAAATACCTTTTCATAGTGGACGATAACATAGTTGGCGTTGGGCCCGAGAGGGAGAACTGGGCAATTGCATTCGCGAGAGGAATGATAGAGAGGAAACTCAAATTTGCCTGGTACAGTCACGCAGCCCTCAACGTAGCAGATAACGAGGAGGTGCTGAAAGCATTCGGGGAGTCCGGCTGCCGATTACTTTTCTTGGGTATGGAATCTGAAGACCATGAAATACTAAAATCCATGAACAAAAAAATAAATTTAACCCGGGATTATGAAAGAGTTATTCGGAAAATCCATGAGAATCATATTGGTATCCATGGCTCATTCATCTTCGGCACAGATGAGGACACGATAGAGACGTTGCAACGGCGGTTTGATTTTATTTTAGATAATCATATAGATGTACTTCAGTATTGTACTCTAACCCCATATCCAGGAACGAGATTATTTGATCGCTTGCGAAACGAAGGTAGGCTTTTTTACACCAATTTCCCAGAGGATTGGTCCCGATACGATTTGACAGAGATTCTGTTCAAACCTCAAAACCTGGATGTAGATGAGTACAGAGAAATCATGAGAAAAGTGGGAAACAAAATCTTTAGCCGGAGAAACATCGCGAAACGATTCTTTCGCTCATTGCGCGATACTCGCAGTCTGCAAACATCGGCGTGGTGTCTTTTTACAAACAGTGTATACACAGCTTCTCAACAGACCAACGGACAACCCGGTGAGAAATTCTGGCACTTTTCATATAAGTCGTGGCCGGTTATTAGCTTTTACGAAAGGATCGAAAAGTATTTTTGAATATTGGTATTCATTATGTGGTTCAAGAAAAGCTCTCGATTTTCAATTAAAGGTCTGGCACGCAAGTGTGCCGGGCGTCCTTGGGTCACTATAAGTGCTTGGATATTTATCCTGATGCTCTCGGTAACCTCCATACTAACATTACTCACTACAACCACAGATTATGGACCTACGAAAGAAACTGAGTCGATGAAAGTTGAAGCAATGCTCGAAGATCGTCTTCGAGGGCCAGAGAAAGCTCAGGAAGTGGTAATAATTCGTTCTGAAAGTATAACTGTCGATAGTGACGAGTTTCAAATTTTTGTTGAACAATTGCTTGAAGTTATCCTTGATTTGGGAACCGATTTGGTAGAAAGCGGATATCACTACTACCAAACTAATTTAGCAGCCCTTGTTTCGGATGACAGGCATACCACAATAATACCGTTAGTCATGGCTGGTACGGTAGATGATGCCCAGGAAAATATTGACAAACTCCACAAAGTTATCGATAGGGCTAGGGCGAGCGAATACTATGATATGCAGGTATACATCACTGGTCCGGCTACCCTCATGCGGGATTCGATGATTGCTGCCAAGAATGACTTGGAAAAGGCCGAAATTTATGGTCTTCCCATAGCATTTCTTGTTCTAGGATTAGTATTTGGAACGGTCGTGGCTGCGATGGTTCCAGTATTGCTCGCCATATTCTCGATTATCGTTGCGCTTGGTATTGCGGCGCTTATTGGTCAGGTGATCGATCTTTCACTCTTTGTTACGAACATGATTGCAGCGATGGGTTTCGCTCTCGGAATAGATTACTCTTTGTTTGTTGTATATCGATACCGGGAAGAGAGAGCACGCGGTCTTGAGAAGATGGAGGCAATAGTTGTGGCTGGGGACACCGCTGGCCACGCTATATTCTTTAGTGGAGTTGTTGTTGTTCTGGCGCTTCTCGGTGTAGTCCTGGTGCCAACGGTGACGTGTATTAGCATTGCAACCGGAGCTATTTTAGTGGTTATCGCTGCTGTGGTGGCTTCCGTGACGCTATTACCTGCGATGCTCAGTCTACTGGGTGATAGGATCGATGCGTTACGTGTACCATTTGTTGGGTTGAATTCACGAATGTTTGCCGGCGGAAGAGAAGGAGGGTTTTGGGATTGGGTAGCCAGGAAGGTCACTCGTTGGCCTATCTTTAGTGCAATAGCTGCTTCAGCAATACTTGTTGTTGCTACTATTCCGATCTTCGATATTGAACTCGGAGCTGCGGGTGTTGATGCGCTTCCCGATGGTTTTCATGCCAAAGAAGGCTATCGTATAGTTGAACAGGATTTTTCGTATGGATTGGTTACACCAACAGAGATCGTCATTGTTGGAGAAACCGATTCTGATCCGATTCAACAAGGCATTGCGCACTTGAAAAATGATATTGGGAATGATGCTTCCTTTAGTAGTTCGCCAAGTACTCGATATAATGAGAGTAGAGACCTTGCTCTAATCTCTGCTCAACCAAGAGGAGATCCTACTCAGGACGATTCCATGGATGCCATAAACAGGATACGTGATGATTACATTCCGGCAGCTTTTAATGGTGTCGAAGCGGAAGTTTTGGTAGGAGGGATATCTGCTTGGAACGCAGACTACATTAGTTTAATGGGTTATTACATGCCCCTTGTATTCGTATTTGTCCTTTGTTTGAGCTTCGTGTTATTGACCGTGGTATTTCGCTCCATTGTTGTCCCAATAAAGGCGATACTAATGAATCTACTCTCTGTGGGAGCAGCATATGGGTTAGTGGTCCTCGTGTTCCAGAAGGGATTCATGGCTGACCAATTAGGGCTGCAACAAGTAGCTCATTTCGAAGCGTGGATACCGGTTTTTCTTTTATGTTGGATATTTGGTCTATCGACGGACTATCATGTGTTTCTCCTCACTCGCGTTAGAGAACGTTTTGAAGAGACACAGGATAACAGTGAATCGGTTGTGTTTGGGCTGCGAACCACAGGGGGCATTATCACCGGGGCTGCTCTGATTATGGTGGCTGTATTTTCCGGTGTTGCTGCCGGGGAAATGGTCCAGCTTCAACAGTTCGGTTTTGGATTGTCTGTAGCTGTGCTTATAGATGCGACCATCATACGTTCGGTGTTGGTTCCGGCCTCCATGGAATTGCTGGGGAAGTGGAACTGGTACTTGCCCAAGTGGCTTGAATGGTTGCCAGACTTGAGGCCAGCGAAATAATATAACCATTACTGCCAGGATAGAAAGAAAAATTTGAAAATCCTGGTATTGTCATTAACGCTATGTTTTCGTAAATATCCGACAGCGTGAAAACTGGCGTAGGGGTAATCAATCCAGCATTCCCAGGAACACACCTGCCACAACCGCCGAACCAACCACTCCGGCTACGTTGGGTCCCATTGCGTGAAGCAGCAGAAAATTCCGGGGATTAGCGCGCTGACCTTCGTGGTGGACCACCCTCGCAGCCATAGGCACTGCCGAGACCCCGGCAGCTCCCAGCATGGGATTGAAGGGAGTCTTGGAGATCTTGCTCATTAACTTACCCATGAGCACACCGCCGATAGTGCTGAAAGAAAACGCCAGGAACCCAAGCGCCAGGATAATCAAGGTCTCTTTCCTCATCACCAACTCGGCAGGCATGGAAGCACCGATGCAGAGCATAAGGATCATGGTGATGACGTCAATGAAAGCTGTCTGTGCTGTGGTAGATAATCGCTCCACCACTCCACTTGATCGCAACAGATTACCCACGGCAAACATACCTACCAGTGGTGCGGCACGAGGGACGAGTAGGCACACAATCACCAACAATATGATGGGGAACATGATTTGCTCAAGCTTGGAAACTTCTCTCAGTTGCGGTTCCATATATATCTTCCGCTCTTTTTCCGTGGTAAGCGCCCGTATGATGGGTGGCTGGATTAGCGATACCATTGCCATATACGAATACGCTGTTGCTGCGGTAATACCCAGTAATTCCGGTGCTAATATCGCCGTCGCGTAAATAGTGGTAGGCCCATCGGCTCCACCGATAATAGCAATTGCACTGGCCTCATTCAGTCCAAAATCGCTAATACCCCAATACCCTAAGAGCAAAGCTCCACCGAAGGCGAAGAATATACCAACTTGTGCCGCAGCTCCCAGTAGAAATCCTTTGGGGTTCGCTAGCAGTGGACTGAAATCCGTCATTGCGCCGAGGCCCAGGAAAATCAACACCGGAAGAACAGGATACTGGAAAATGCCATAATAGCGCAGAATCCCCAGTATTCCCGCCTGGCCTGGATCAGTGGCTTCATTGGGTGATATCAGCAAACCGGTCAACGGAAGATTGGCCAGAATAATTCCAGCCCCTATTGGCAGGAGTTCATAAGGCTCCCATTTCTTGGCGATTGCCAGGTAGAAAAATCCCAAACCGATGAAAATCATCACCGCATTTTGCCAGGTTATGTCATGAAATCCGGTCTGGAATGGAAACTCCAAAATACCCTCCGATTATTGCTTGCTATTTGACAGATTCTGATTTTTCTCAATTCTGGATATGATCGATCCTGATACTCTCGTCAGAATGGTCAGCAGTACTAGTATGGTAAAAACGCTAATTATGCCATAGATCGCTTGTTTACCTGCTTCACTCCACGCCCATTCATCCGCACCCTCCTGATCAATCATGTCCCAATCACTATCTATTACAGCTTTGATAACTTCACCATCTCCCACGGTGATATAAGCCTCATGATAAGTCTCTTCTATATCGAGTTTCTCGTCTGATCGGTCACCGTAACCATCATGTTCACAATAAAAACTGAAGAGGAACCGCCATTTTTCGGGGCCAGCCGCTTCTACTTCGGCTGCCTGTTCTATGGATTCCTCGATCCCATCAAATGTGAAAGTGGGGCTATTTCTGAGGAAGTCTTCTGCAACTAATCGACCCTCCTTTTTCACTTTCCATGAAGATCCATCAACTGAGTTGGAATCTTCATCATCGCAGGATATCAGCAACAGTGGAACTGCGATGATGACCATTATTATTAAGAGCAAATTGAGCTTATTCATACTGATACCATTTTTCGAGCTGCAGATAGAATAGACACTAACCTTCCAATCCGCTGCATTCAAGTATTAAATATGCCATATCAGAGGGGAAGGATGCAAGTCCAGAGTTAAAATTTTCTTCTAGCAACACCCCGGGAAATCGGTCGTCGACTGAGGTGCATCAAACTGGACCCGTTCGATTTCTGATTCTCGCATATTATATTCCATGGACCAGAAGTGAACCTCACCCCGGGCGATCCTGAATACTACCAAGAGCGGATCATCAGGCATTCCAGTACCTATTTCCTTTAGCCAGGGACGATCCGCCAGAAGAGCAGTTTTAAACGGAATATCATCAATAAACTCTACCTCTCCCTGAACTCGCATCATTTTCCCCGCCCCCTGAGGGTCCGGAGCGAAAAAGCATACCTCAATTTTTGGATTTTCCTTAAGTTGCCGGCAGACTGATTTGCTGGCACCGGTATGGAAATAAAACCCGGCTTCATCTGCAAACCACATCATAAATCCACGAACATGCGGTTGATCTCCATCCGTGGTGGCCAACCAGCATGTCTGGTTTTGATTCGCGAAATCAATGCATTCCTGGAAGTTCATTTTTCCTCCTTTATAGGTCTGCTAGTTGCACCGTTTGAGTGTGATCTCTAATATACCGAATCCATTCAGTTGCTGAACAACGTTTCAGCATTCCTGTAAAAGAGGTTCTCAAGAACCGTCTTGATAAAAACCTGATCCCTACCATTCAACTCTAATTTTCCTACAGCATCCAGAATTCCTTCGAATTGAAACAACAGTAAAGGAGCATCCAGTATGATCCCTGATTCCAGAGCGAATGATTTTAACTTCTTACCAAAGTTCTGACTCACCAGAGCGGTGATCACGTTTCCATTATCGTCATCATCCACCAGGACCCGCTTTCCATCGGCAACCCTGAACATGATGTACCGTCCCCGTTCGACAAGGGCAAAATCGATATCTGTGCCGAAAAGAAGTTTGGCATTACTCTCAAAGGCCATCGCAAGTACCGATGGCACCGTCACCGCAGATATGTCCATCCATATGATCTCGCTAAGATCATTCAAATCAATTAATGCTAAGAGGTCTTCCATTTTGGCTGGCGTTTGTGCTTGGCCTAGGTGTGCCAGTATAATTTTGAGATTGGGATACTTAGCAGCAATCTGGAGCAGCTCATCTTTCAGAGATGGTTTCATTCGGGGAGACACCACCAATTGCGGAAGATGTACAACAAGTGGCAATCCATGCTGGTTGGCTATCCAAAGGGCTTCCGGATTAAGCATGTCCGTAAGGGTGATATCAGAAATAACTCCCCTCTTTACATGTGGAGATGCCGTACGCGGAGTCATTTTAAATCCTCTCGCCCCGCTCCCCACCCACTCCTCAATTTGCCGGTAATCCATATCCGGAGTGACTACTGCGAACGGCACCGTTTTTCGCGAATCCAGAGAACCATCTGCCTTTAAAACGAAAAGGAGTTGATCGTTTTTACTGGCCAGATCATATGCTGGAAGTGGCGTATCGAAGACCAACGAGGTAAACTCAATTCCTTCATTCCGAAAAAGTTCATCATAAAGGTAATTGATATCCCCGATAGTAAATGGGTATCGTGGCATCAACTCAGACGGGGCATCTTCGACTACATCCTCTTTCCCCGAAGAAATATGAGCATGGCAATCATAGATAGATTTGATATCGTAATCTCTCAGAAGTTGAAGAAAACGAAGATAGACAGGGCTGGATTTGATCTCTTCGATGATTATGGGGATATATGGATTTTCAGACTGATTTTTCATCCCAATACAGCTTTCCAAGATCAATTAGCAGGTCGTTTGGTCGCAAGGAATGTGCTCAGCCGCGGGACTCTTTTATCTTGGCAGTGAGCATGGGGACAATCTCGAAAATGTCGCCCACTATACCATAAGTGGCTACTTCAAAAATAGGGGCATTGGGATCCTCATTGATGGCTACGATGGTATCTGAAGTCTGCATACCTGCCAGATGCTGTACCGCACCGGAGATACCGCAGGCAATGTACAACTTCGGACAGACAGTTTTACCAGTCTGCCCAACCTGATGTGAATAGGGGATCCATCCCTCATCCACGGCAGCGCGAGAGGCTCCCACCGCTGCGCCAAGTTGTTCAGCCAATTCTTCAACAACTTTGAAATTCTCCGGTTTGCCCAGTCCGCGACCGCCGGAAACGATGATATCCGCATCCTCAACCTTGATCTTCTCGGTAACATCTTCTATAAATTCCAGCAACTTGACGCGGGAATCAGTGGGCTTGCCATCGAGGATCATACGGATGATCTCTGCTTTTCGACCCGGTTCTGGGGTTCCCTTCTTAAATACATGCGGTCGAACAGTAGACATCTGAGGTCTCTTTGTTCGGCACACGATAGTGGCCATGATATTGCCGCCGAAGGTGGGGCGTGTCTGAAGTAACAGCCCTGTCTCTTTATCGATATCAAGTCCTGTGCAGTCTGCTGTCAGGCCTGTTTCAATAATGGCAGCCACCCGAGGGATAAAGGCTCTCCCCAAAGCGGTGGCCCCGGTAATCATCATCCGAGGCTTGCGTTCTCTGATGAGGTCAACCATGCACTGGGTATAGATATCATCCTCAAACTGTGCCAGCATAGGATCATCGAAAAGATAGACCTTGTCAGCACCATACTTGCCAAGCTGCTCGACTCCCTCAACATTATGCCCCAGGCAAACCGCACAGAGCTCAGTATTAACAGCATCCGCCAGTTCCCGGCCTTTATTCAGAAGCTCGTAAACAACACCTTTAATCTGTCCGTTCCGTTGTTCGGCAAAAACCCAGACTCCCTGGCTGTTATCATCACCAGCATCTTCCTCAGCCGGACGTTCAATAACAATGGCATCAAAATCGCAAGCGTCCTGACATGCTCCGCATACGTTGCAATTATCTTTGATCTGGGCGACATCATCGACAACCTCAATAGCCCCGAAGGGACAAACCGGTTCACAGGAACCACAACCAGTACATTTTTCAGCATCAATATGAATCGACATGTTTTCCTCTTAAATCACTTTGGCTTCACTGAGTTTCTCGCATAACCGAGAAACCTTCTCGGCAGATGGTAGGATGGGTACAACCCATCGCCTCTGTTAATGGTGGGGTGCGTTTCACTGTACCCACCCTGCTAACTTATTAAACCACTTTCATTTCGCTCAGTTTGTCACAGAGCGCGGATACCTGTTCCGCCGAACTCCCCTCCAGCATTTCGCTTTGCCTCTCACGCTTGGGAGAAAAAATCTGCATCACGAAGGTCGGGGAGCCAGCCAACCCAACTTTGTTATCTTCAATGCCCAGGTCTTGAGCCGACCAGACTGTGAGTTGTGCGGATTTAGCCTTCATTTTCCCTCTGAGGGAAGGTAAACGTGGCACGTTAATTTCTTTGGATACGCTCATCACACAGGGGACTGGAGCCTCGACAACCTCATGGCCTTCGTCGATCATCCGTTCAGCCTTCATTTTGCCATCGCTGATATCATCAACTCGACTCACATAAGCCACAAAAGGAATTCCCAGCCTCTGGGCGATTCCAGGCCCTACCTGTCCGGTATCACCATCCATTGTCTGTTTGCCCGAAATTACCAGATCATAATCACCAATCTTTTCGATGGCTTTGCTTAGCACATAAGAGGTCGCCAGTGTATCCGAACCGGCAAAAGCACGATCGCTCACCAGGATTCCTTCATCGGCTCCAACTTCAATGCACTCCTTCAAAGCGATATCGGCCTGAGGAGGTCCCATTGTCAAAATGGTCACCTTTCCACCAAAACGCTCCTTTAACCGCACTCCTTCCTCTATAGCGTAAGTGTCGAATGGATTGATGATGCTTTCAACGCCTTCCCGGACGAGCGTGTTGGTCTCACTATTTATCTTTACTTCAGTAGTGCTGGGAACTTGTTTAATGCAGACAACGATGTTCATGGACGCATTGCCTTCCGCTTGTAAACATGAGAAATAATGTCGTTGCGAAGTATCTGGTTGGTTCCTTCGTAAATCTGGAGTATCTTGGCATCGCGCATCATTTTCTCAACGGGATAATCACGCGTGTAACCAACACCACCAAACACCTGCACAGCATCGGTGGTGACCTTCATCGCCATATCGGTGGCAAAGAGCTTGGCCATGGCGCCGTCTTCGGTATAATTCGTCGCGCCAGCATCAATCGTCCGGGCACAAGCATAAAGCAGCAACCTAGCCGCTTCAACCTGCGTTGCCATATCGGCCAGCATGTGCTGTACAGCCTGGAATGAAGAAACAGCCTGTCCAAACTGGACTCGCTGCCTGGCATAGGCCACGGCCTCTTCCAGCGCCCCCTGGCCCAATCCAACGCCCTGTGCTGCCACACCGGGACGTGAGCCGTCAAGTGTCTTTAGAGTAGCAATAAAACCTGCGCCTTCCTTGCCAATCAGATTCTCTTTGGGAACCTTGCAATTGTGGTAGACCAGTTCACAGGTGGATGAACAGCGGATGCCCATCTTTTTCTCTTTTTTGCCAAAGGTGAATCCTGGTGTATCTTTCTCTACTACAAAAGCGCTTGCTCCACGCACGCCTTTAGCCGGATTTGTTAGAGCGATGATGGAATAAATCTCGGCATCACCCCCATTGCTGATAAACTGTTTCGTGCCGTTGATAATGTAGCTATCGCCATCCAGTTTTGCCAGTGTCTTCATGGCTCCGGCATCACTTCCAGCCCCGGATTCGGTAAGCCCGAATGCCACCAGCCTCTCGCCGCTGGCAATCTGTGGTAGATATTTCTGCTTCATTTCATCTGAACCGAACAGGATGATAGGAAGCGTGCCCAGCATCACTGCCGCATAGCATATCGATACTCCACAACATCCCCGGCTCAACTCCTCTATAGCCAGACACGCATCCAGACATTTTGCTCCAAAGCCTTCATATTCTTCCGGAATAAAAACGCGAAAGAGATCGGCTTGAGCAATCTCCTTGATTATTTCCCGGGGGAATTCTTCTTTTTCATCGAGTTCAGCACGGACTGGCTTAATACGCTCTTCGGTAATGTTCCGGGCAATCTCTTTGATCATTTTCTGTTGCTCATCGAGGAAATATTCCAAATCAACACCCCTTCTTCTTCGATCCTAAAAAATATCGTTTTTGTCAACTTTATTTTACACCTGACTTTGGCGTTATTATAGCAATTATTATTACTACTGTCTAAGGGGAATTTCGTCGGAAAAGAACTCAAATTGAAACTATCAATTGCCCCTGTTTTCCATCTCTGTTATCATCTTACCCGAAGGGTAATCGGAGGCAGAAATGAAAGTAGGATACGTCTACGACCAAATCTATCTCGAACACGATACCGGCTCCCATCCGGAGAATAGCGAACGCCTGGTATCAATCATGAATCTCCTTGAGAAATCTGGACTCAAAGATCAACTGGTCTCACTTTCTCCTCGAATGGCCACAGAAAGCGAACTTCTGGCTAACCATTCCCAAGAACACATCACCAGGGTGGAATCCGCCTCTGAGAGGGGCGGCGCATGGCTGGATGGAGACACATTTGCCTCACGGGCTTCATACAAAGCAGCTCTATACTCTGCCGGTGGTTTACTCCGTGCAGTTGATGGGGTACTGAACGGAGAAGTTAATTCCGCCTTCGCTTTGGTAAGACCACCGGGACACCATGCCACGCGTGAAAGTGCGATGGGATTCTGCCTCTTTAATAATATCGCGATTGCTGCCAAGTATGCTCAACAACAACACGGACTTAAACGGGTTCTCATTGTCGATTTCGATGTCCATCAAGGGAACGGTACACAGGAGTCGTTTTATCAGGACCCTGATGTGCTTTATTTTTCCTCCCATCTCTATCCCTACTATCCCGGTACTGGTGACGTAGATGAGATTGGCAGTGGTGCGGGGAAAGGTGCCACTGTGAATGTACCACTGCCAGGTGGGTGCGGAGACGAGGAGTATCGTCGAGTATACGAAGAGATATTAGCTCCTGTTGCCCGACGTTTCCAACCGGATATAATACTCGTTTCTGCTGGCTATGACACCCACTGGTCTGATCAGCTTGCCATGATGCAGCTAAGCGTTGCTGGTTTTGCCAATGTAGTTAGGATTATCAAAGAACTCGCGGATGAACTTTGCAATGGACGCCTCGTTTTCACTCTGGAAGGCGGATACAACTTGGAAGCGATTGCCTATGGAGTCAAAGCCACTTTTGATGTGCTGTTGGGAAATTCTGAGATCGATGATCCGCTGGGCCAACCAAAATATGGGGGACGAGCGCCATCAATTGATCAATTATTGGATCGAATAAAGAAGACACACCAGTTATAAAGTAGGGGAACGATACATCGTGCCCCCTACTGAGTTGTCGTCAATGCAAGACCTGCCTCTTTCTGATCTAACAGTCCTCGATTTGAGCCAGTACGTTTCGGGGCCTTATTGTACCAAGCTACTGGCCAGTTTTGGGGCTGAGGTTATAAAGGTCGAGCATCCTAATGGCGGCGATGTATCGCGTCGTTATGGCGCCTTCCCTGACGATACCCCGGATATCGAACAAAGCGCCCTCTTTCTATATTTAAATACAAACAAAAAGAGCATCACTCTTGATTATGAGACTCAAACTGGGGCCAGGATACTCGCACAACTTGTTCGTCAAGTAGATATTCTGGTTGAGAACTCCGGTCCCGGTATGTTTGACTACGACTCGTTGGCTGCCGACAACCCATCGCTGATTGTTACCTCAATTTCCTATTTTGGCCAGGACGGTCCCTATTGCGATTTCAAAGGTGCTGATATTATCGCACAAGCCCTGAGCGGAATCATGAATTTGACCGGTTTACCCGATCACGAACCATTAAAAATAGCTGGACCGCAAGCTGAATATCAAGCCGGGATCAACGCCGCCTTAGCTATCATGACCGCCATCTATTTTCGGGATGGGACGGGACATGGTCAGCACATTGATATTTCTGTAATGGAATGTCTGGCCTCCATACTGGAAGGTGCTCTACTAAACTTCTCTTATGATGGAACTCTGAGACAACGCGACGGAGCCCGCCATCCCACGATGTACCCTTCCACCATTCTCCCATGCAAAGATGGCTACATTCATGCAGACGCCAGTACCGATTGGGAGATTTTTGCCGGTTTTATGGAAATGCCAAAGTTACTTCAATATAACCCGGAAGAACTTAGAGAGAAAGCGGGCGAGATAGATCCCCTGATTTCCTCGTGGCTCGCCAAACGCGATATGGAAGACGTCTTTCACCGTGCTCAGGAATGGCGATTACCTTTCGCCAAGGTAATGGGAGTAGATGAATTGCCGAATGATCCGCAATTCGTGGCGAGAGATTTTTTTACTCGAATCGATCACCCGATCGCAGGACAGCAGACCTATCCAGGCGCACCATTCAAAACCACTGAATGCGAGACTAGAAAGGGAAGATCGCCGCTACTCGGGGAACACAATGCAGAGATTTACTGCGATTTGCTGGGTTACACGAACCAAGATCTCACGAAACTGAGGGGAATGGGAATCACCTAAAATTATCTATGGAGTGCGATAGTCTAACTATCGCTATCATAAGCGGCAGTCAAACTGCCGCAATCCAAAAAAATGATTAATCTACCACTTGACGAAATTCGAATTCTCGATCTGAGTCAGGTCTACGCTGGACCGTATGCCACCAGGCTGCTGGCTGACATGGGCGCCGAGGTCATCCGCGTCGAATCAGCCGTCCGTTCCACGAGAGGTGGTCCTGAGCCTCAACCTGGAGCCGTCTACCCCGATGGGAATCCCGGTGAAAGACCCTATAACCGTTCTGCCTACTATAATGAGCTCAATCGAAACAAACTTGCTATCAGCCTTGATCTATCGAAAGAAAAAGGCAGAGAGGTTTTCAAACAACTGGTTAAAATCAGCGATGTAGTACTGGAGAACTTCACCCCCAGAGTGATGGGCAATTTTGGTCTGGATTATCCGGTATTGAATGAAATCAACCCCAAAATAATCGTGGTCTCCATTTCTGCCTACGGACAAACAGGGCCCTATCGCAACTATGTAAGTTTCGGGCGCGGTATTGAAGCGATGTCTGGTTTATCTGATATTACCGCCTATGAAGATGGTGAACCATTGGGACCGGGTATTGCCTACGCTGATGCTACGGCCGGGTTGCACGCAGCATTTGCCGTACTTATCGCCCTGCGACATCGTCGAAAAACAGGTAGAGGACAACACATTGATCTCTCCCTTCGTGAGAGCCTTTTAGCGCTGATGGGCGAACACGTTTTGGATCATTCGATGAACAAGCGCAGCCCAAAGGGCAACGGGAATCGTGACTCCTCTGCTCCCTTCCAGGGATGCTATCGCTGCAGCGGTGACGACGAATGGATAGCCATAGCCGTCCACAATGACGATGAGCTTCAATCGTTATGCAACGCCATTGATAATCCTTCGTGGACGAAGAAAGAAGGCTTCAACAACTTATTGGGTTGGCAACGTAACCAACGTGAAATTGATAACCTGATCGAACAATGGACTATCCAGCATGATAACCAATCGGCAATGCAGATTCTACAACAATCTGGTATTCGAGCTGGAGCAGTCCTCGATGCTGCACAAATAACCAGTGATCCTCACCTCAAACAACGTGGCTTCTTTGAAACGGTCACCCATCCGGAAGCTGGGACACATACCTATCCCGGCATGTCCTGGAAACTGAGCCTGACACCGGGCAAAATCCGGATGCCTGCACCATGCTTTGCTCAACACAACGATTATGTTTTTGGCGAACTGTTAGGAATATCCGAAGAGGAATGCATGCAATTGAAAACTCAAGGTGTAATATCAACAGTTCCCATTCGGTGAAACCATCCAGCGTTTACCAATACGGTGGATTGCATAGTCCATTAAGAAAGGAGAATAAAATGCACGAATACAAAGATTATAGTGGCGAATTTCGGTCAGATGCCAAGTTACAGGATTTCTCAAAAGATGCGATTTTGCGTCTTTGGCGGACAAGCAGCTTGATCTATATGATGTTGGGGGGATTGTGGTTTGATGTGGTCAAAGACCACGTAGGGATTGAAAAAGCACTCGAATGGGAAAAAGAGGTCTGGTTAATAAAGAGGGGGATCCGAGAACGATATTCGAGTGTCCATGGACGCACTCAACATTTCCGGCAACGACGTCGCGGCACTCCTGAAAGCTTTCCAGTTTGCTCCAGGTGAGGCAGGGTGGATTGACATAGAATGCGAATTGAAAAACAATAATCTCGGAATTCTCACCGCTACACGCTGCCCAGCCCTCGAGATATTCGAGGCAACGAACGAAACAGTCAGGCAAAAGCATGCTTGTGAAGATATTTGTATTCCCGGAATGCGCATAACCGGGGAATTGTTTAATCCCAAGATGACATGCCGCGCTCTCAAGTTACCTCCACGAACAGGGCCGGACGACATCGCGTGCCAGTGGGAATTTGAAATTCCCGAAGCGTAATCCATCTCCGTCAGGGAACTGGTTGCTATCGATTTCCTTAAGTGATACTATGTGATTTGTAATAGAAAGGAGCTTAATACATGCGCTGTCGAGGTATCCGAGGAGCAACAGCAGTTGAGGAAAATACCAAAGAAGCGATCCTTAACGCAACCAGAGAATTGTTAGAGAAAATGATCGAGTCAAACCAAATCGAGGCAGATGAGGTAGCCTATGCGTTCTTCACCACCACTCCTGACATCAATGCCGAATTCCCGGCTCTGGCAGCTCGCCAGTTGGGTTGGACACAGACAGCCTTATTGTGTGGCCACGAAATGAATGTTCCCGGGAGCTTGCAAAAGTGTGTTCGAATTCTGATCCTGTATAACACGGAAAAAACCGCAGCTGAAATCGTCCATGTCTACACGAATGGGGCTGAGAGCTTAAGGGTAGACATATCCTCTTAATCCTGTACTAAGGTGAGTCAAAAATGCTTGCCATAATGGGTAAAACTGCCAGTGAAGCTGATCTTCAGGGCCTTCTTGATCTATTGAGCGAGGAAGGTATGACTGGCCATGTCTCCCACGGTGTGGATCGTACTGTGGTGGGAGTCGTTGGGCAAACCTATCCCGAACTTCGGGATAAGATCGAGATGTTGCCCGGAGTTGTTGAAGTCATTCCCATCAGTAAACCATACAAACTGGCGAGCCGGGAATTCCAGCCCATCAACAGCGAAATTAAAATTGGTGATATTACGATCGGTGGAGATAAGATTGTCATTATGGCCGGTCCCTGTGCCGTCGAGAGCCAAGAACAACTTATAACCACCGCACGAGCTGTTCACCAAATCGGGGCAGACATACTGCGTGGTGGAGCGTTCAAACCGAGCACATCACCGTACAGCTTCCGAGGTATGGGGGAAGAGGGTCTCAAATTATTAGCTGAAGCCCGGGCCGAAACTGGTATGCCAATCATCACAGAAGTGATCACTCCGCATGATGTAGAGTTGGTTGCCAAATACGCTGACATACTCCAAGTCGGCACACGCAACATGCAGAATTACATCCTGTTGGACGAAGTGGGTAAAGTTAAAAAACCTGTGATGCTCAAACGCGGGATGTCAGCAACAATTCAAGAATGGCTTCTCTCCGCAGAATACATTATCGCTCAGGGTAACCGCGATGTCATCCTATGTGAAAGGGGCATTCGCACCTTTGAAACATACACCCGTAACACGATGGACGTTAGCGCTATTCCGGTTATTAAAGAACTAAGCCACTTGCCTATCATTGCCGATCCCAGTCATGGAACTGGCAGGTGGAGTCTGGTCACACCTCTTGCGCTAGCATCGATTGCGGCCGGCGCGGATGGAATTATGGTTGAAGTTCATCCCAATCCCGATAAGGCCCTCAAGGATGGTCCACAGTCATTGAATTTTGATAACTTTGCGCAACTCACTTCAAAACTTGCCTCCGTTGCAACCTCAGTCGGTAGAAAGGTCAAGTAACCACTAATGCCAAGAGGGAAAGACAAAGAAAACACATTTGGTGCGTTGTTATTCGGCACAGCCGGTATTCCGCATACTACCAACAACCCGAAAACAACTCAGTCCGGTATCATACGCGCGCATGAACTTGGTTTAGGAGGAATGGAGGTAGAATTTGTTAATGGTGTGCGTATGAACCAGAAAACAGCCGAAGCTGTAGGCGAAGTGGCACGTAAGCGAGGAATGAAACTGACTGCCCATGGTCCTTATTACGTCAATCTCAACTCACAAGAGGAAGAAAAGGTTATTGCCAGCAAACAGCGAATTCTCCAGACAGCTCGCGTTGCCCACACTTTTGGAGGATATAGCATCACATTTCACGCTGCTTTCTATATGAAACGCCCCCCAGAAGAAGTGTATGATACAGTCAAGCGACACCTAACTGAGATCATTGGCCAGCTTGAAAAAGAGAACAAACGGGTGACCATCAGACCGGAGATCATGGGAAAACCAAGCCAGTTTGGTACACTCAATGAAATCCTAAGACTTTGTGCCGAAGTGGATGGTGTGGCACCATGTATCGATTTTGCCCATTTGCATGCTCGAACCGGGAAATTCAATACTTATAATGAATTCTCTCAAGTACTAGATCAAGTAGGGGAAAAGCTTGGCAGGTATGGCCTAGATAACATGCATATTCATGTTTCCGGGATTAACTATGGTGACAAAGGAGAACGAAACCATCTTAATCTGGAAGATTCAGATTTCCATTTTGAGCAACTGATTCAAGCCCTCAACGATCATGATGCGAAAGGAATTCTGATCTGTGAAAGCCCAAATCTGGAAGAAGATGCTCTGCTTTTGCAGAGGATTTATAAAACATCGGCATGAAGATACTGGGAATTATCGGCAGTCCGCGAAAGAACAGTAATACCGAAATCCTGGTCAAGGAAGCCATGGCGGGAGCCAGAGAAACCGGGGCTGGTGTTGAACTACTGAATATAACGGAAAAGGATATTGAGTCATGCAACGGATGCGCCCTCTGCCTTGATACTAGCGAATGCGTTATTTATGACGACATGCAGTATATATATGCTAAACTACTGGAAGCCGATGGTATTTTCATCGGAACACCGGTTTATTTTTGGAATATCAGTTCACAGGTGAAAGCCTTTATTGATCGAACGTATCCTTTCATGTGGAACAGAACACTTCGCGGGAAAGTCGGAGGCATCGCAGTGGTAGCCCGCAGAGCCGGATGTGGAAATACTTATAGCTTTCTGGTAGACTATTTTACCCTCATGAGAATGACCATTGGAGGCGGAGTCATCGGTTATGCCGGTGAACCCGGGGAAATCACCAAAGACACAGAAGCTATGACACAGGCAAAAGCTGCCGGTAAAGCAATGGTAAAAGCCATCCGGAGATCAGAGCAATGACGAATCCAGATCTGTCAATTCAACTTGCACCAAACAACCATAAGGGCCTACTACTTACCAATCCAGTAATGGCCGCATCCGGAACGTTTGGATACGGTACCGAGTACGCTGACGTGATTGATATCCAAAAGCTTGGCGCGATCGTTTCCAAAGGAATAACACTTCAGCCGCGTCAGGGCAATCCTCAGCCACGTTTGGTAGAAACGCCTTCCGGATTGTTGAATTCAATTGGACTGGAGAACATCGGTGCAGAAGCTCTAATCAAAGAAAAGGCGCCATTATGGAACCAATGGCAAGTCCCGGTGATCGTCAATATTGCTGGTGAGAGTGTTGAAGAATATGCTGAAATTGCCAGGATGCTCAACGGTGTCGAAGGCATCAGCGCAATCGAAGTGAACATCAGTTGCCCCAACGTAGCCAGTGGTGGAGCCGAGTTTGGTATTGATCCCCAAATGGCGGCAACCGTTACATCTGCTGTCAAACAAGCAACAAACCTTCCCACCATTGTTAAACTAACCCCCAACGTGACCGACATTGTACAGATCGCTCAGGCAGTTGTTGAAGCAGGTATTGACTCTCTAACAATAGCCAATACCTTCAAAGGAATGGCCATCGATACCGTGAAACGGCAACCTGTATTGGGTAACACCGTAGGAGGACTTTCCGGTCCGGCGATTAAACCTCTGGTACTGCATCTTGTTTACAGAGTCGCTCAAGCGGTAGAGGTGCCCATAATCGGCTGCGGAGGCATCGCCAGCGCCAATGATGCTTTGGAATTCCTCATGGCTGGCGCTAGCGCTGTTCAAGTTGGCACAGCTACTTTTGTTGATCCACAAGTGATGATCCAGATCGTAGATGGAATCGGGCGATTTATGCACCAACAAGAAATTGCGAACCTTAACCAGCTTATCGGCACGGCCATTTTGCGTTAAAATAGAATAAAATATGCCTTTGCAAACCAAACTCGTTCAAATACCGGATTTTCTTTTAGACCTGCTCTTCCCTCGATTCTGTGTAGGGTGTGGAACCGAGGGAGACTTTTTGTGCGATTCGTGTATCGAGACGCTTCCTCAGTTGCAACCTCCATTCTGCTATCGGTGTGGGTTACCCATTCCTGAAAACAGTATTTGCCCTGATTGCCAGAACCTACCACTGACTATAGATGGCATCCGTTCACTTTACCTTCATGAGGGTCTGGCGCGCGAAGTCATACACTCCCTCAAATACAAAAACATGAAAGCCCTCGCTAAACCACTCGCAGCGTTGATGGCAAATTATTTGGTAGATAATCCGTTTGAAATCGATACCCTGGCGGCAGCACCAATGCATGCAAAACGATTGCGTACGAGAGGATACAATCAACCTGAATTGTTGGTAAATGAACTCAGCAATGTAACTGGAATTCCAAACAAAACAGAGTTACTCATTCGAACAAAAAACACCATTTCTCAGGTTAGCTTAACGGCCGATGACCGCCTAACAAACGTTAATGGAGCTTTTCAATGTAAAGATGGATATTTTCATGATAGGAAAGTCCTTCTTATCGACGATGTTTGTACTACGGGTGCGACCCTGAATGCATGCGCCATCGCTCTCAAAAAGGGGGGCGCTGCTTCCGTTTTGGGATTGACCCTTTCAAGAAAATGTTAGATTAATGGGAGGATGAAATGGAAATATTGATCAAAGGTAAGAACATGGATGTTCCTAAAAAAGCAAAAGACTATATTGAAAAAAAAGCGGAAAAATTCGATCGTCTTCTAAGAAATATCTCCACGGCCAAAGTTGAGCTTTCTGAAGAGAAGACAAAGTCGAAGGAGAGCCGTTACATTGTGGAAGTGACTGTCGATTCTCAGGGAACCTTCTTACGTGCTGAAGAGCGCTCTGGAGACATATTCTCTGCGATTGACGCTGTGGCCGACGTAATGGACCGTCAAATCAGGCGATATAAAGATAGGGTCAAAGGTAAACAGCAGCGGCGCACAGCAGTATCAAAAAGCAAATCCAAAGTCCTTAGCGGTGAGAATCTTGATGTTGAAGAAGATGAGAAACTGATTAAGGTAAAGAGCTTTCCGGTGAGCCCCATGTCACCAGATGAAGCAGTAGATCAAATGATATGGTTGGGACACGATTTCTTTGTTTTTTATAATGATGCCAGTGAGCAATTCAATGTGGTTTATCGCCGGAAAGACGGGCATTACGGTTTAATCGAGCCTGAACTCGGATAAATCAAACCCGGACAAGCCGGTATCAAATGTCCCTCTCCCTTGACGGGAGAGGTTGGGTGAGGGTGAGAGGCTTTGGTCAGAATCCAAACTATCAAGGCAAGCTACTGACTCTGTATTTCACCCTCCCTCTTGTCCCTCCCATCAAGGGAGGGAGGATAATATCTCATCGGTGGCTTTTCATCATTTCACACAGGATTTGGGATTTCAATGCCTAACCAACAATCAAATCCAGAATCTTACCGGTCTTTACATCGATCAACCCTCCGGTGGAGATTCGCACAGCAGGCACGATGGTGGTAGTAAGGGTGTTGAGCATTAGATGAGCATACGTGACGTGTGATCCCAAATTAGTAACCTGATCCTGTATTTCTTCCAAACGTCTTGCGATCTCTTCCATTGGCAATTCGGAAGTCTGCCCGGCAATAGGCATTGGTAGTTCTGCCTTTATTTCGCCATCTGCAAAAACCACCGGTCCACCCCGAAGTTCTCGAATTCTGTTTACCGCTCCTGCCATGTCTTCCTCTGAAACCCCAATGACAATTACATTACAGACATCCCAGGCCGCGGTGGCAGCGAACGCCCCTTTCTTGAGACCAAATCCGCGGATCAAACCTACGAACATCTTCCCTGAATTGTGAATTCTGTCAATAACAGCAACTTTCAAAATATCATTTTGAGCATCCACTTTAATTTCGCCATCGATGACTGGTAATCTCATTTCAGCAACTTTGTTGGCGATATCCTGCCCCATATCAATCACTCTCGCCGTGACTGCATCAATCGGACCGTTTACTCGAATGGTGAAATCATCTGCGTTCAATCCCCGGGGGATACGAACCGTATTTCGAGCGAGATCTGGATAAGAATGCTTTCGGGGTCCGACCAATAGCTTTCCTTCTCTGAACACAATCTTCCCATTGCTGATTACGACTTCCGGTTTGATGATAGTCGCATTTGGCAACACAACAATATCCGCACACTTCCCCGGAGCAATTCCACCAACGATGTTATCGATATGGAAGTGCTCCGCTACATTGAGCGTAGCCATCTGGATGGCTGTGATCGGATTGAATCCAAGGTTTATCGCTTTTTGGACGATCGAGTCTACGTATCCGTGTTCGATGAGATGTCTCGCTCCCATCCCATCTGTGGTTACGGAAAGTCGTCGAAAATCGATATTCTCATCTTTGATCGCGGCGATGGCCTCCAGGTCGTTCCTCACATCCCCTTCCCGTATCATTACGCACATGCCAAGTCGCAATCGCTCCATAACTTCCGGAGCCGTTATCGATTCATGATCTGATGAATTCCCCGACGCCACAAAGGCAACCAGTTTGTTGTTCCTTGCACCTGCAGAGTGGCCTTCCAGCGTTTTCCCATGACTGAGTGTTTCAGCAAAGAGATTTAAAACTTGCTCATTCCCTCTAATCACCGGGACCCAGTTGCTTTCCCCTACCCCCATGATTCCCTCGAGTTCGAGTAGCTTACGGAACTCATCCGGGGTAATAACATCTTTGTAATCTATCTGACCATTGGCCAATGTGGAGGGGGCTGTAGCAAATATCTTTATCGGCTGGTCTCTGACCGATTCCAAAAAATCCATAACACCCTCATAGCCGAGGGCAAAGGCAAAATCCAACGTTTCACTGATGATTGTCGTCGTACCGCTTTTGGTAACATATTTCAGGAACTCTTCGATGGTGCCGTGAGTATGTATCACATGGGCATGCCCATCTATAAACCCGGGAACAAGCACCTTACCGGAAGCATCCAGCACTTCGGTATTTGGACCGATTGTATGAGAAGCATCCTCACCAACGTAGGCTATCCGCTCACCTTTGACCGCCACAGACCAGCCTTTGAGAATTTCGCCAGTGTAGACGTTTATCAAATCGCCGCCCACAATGGCTAAATCCGCCTTCTCTTTGCCCAATGCTACGTTTATAAGGCTTCGGATTTGCACTGCGTTAAAAGTCGTCTTCTTTTTCATTCCATTTCCTATTTTGTATGTTCCAAATGGGGTAGGGGCGAGTCGGCGACTCGCCCCTACATAAATTATATCAAACGTTCCTGTATTTGGATGGAAGAGGTTAGGTGAGGGTGACTCAACACGAAAATTGCATTCGCGTCTACAGCAACCGCTGTTGCGGTCCACTTTCGGAAGGGTATCCAAGATGGTTTCGCCCCGTATCGCCTATCCGCCTGCCTGCCGGCGTGCGGATCACAAATCCCGTCTTGAGGAGGAACGGCTCCACCACATCCACAAGAGTATTTGATTCTTCATTGATGGTTGCCGCCAATGCTTCAACTCCAACTGGACCACCATTGTAGTTTTCCATAATAGTCTTCAAATACATTCGGTCAAGCCGGTCCAAACCAGCATGGTCGACACCCTCTTTGGAAAGCGCCTCATCGGCGAGCTTCCGGGTGATCTTTCCGTCCGCATTCACTTCCGCGTAGTCTCTGACGCGACGAAGCAATCGATTGGCAATTCGTGGCGTCCCTCGAGATCGTTTGGCAATTTCCATCGATCCGTCTTCATCGATACTAACACCCAAAATTCCGGCCGAACGCTTAACCACTTTCGCCAGTTCATCGGGAGAGTAATAGTCGAGATGGTAGATCATCCCGAAACGATCGCGCAGAGGCGGTGTCAGCATACCGGCCCTCGTAGTGGCACCCACCATTGTGAAATGCTTCAGTTGATAAGGTAGCGTTTTAGCGAAGGCGCCTTTTCCGTAGATGAAGTTCACTTCGAAGTCCTCCATCGCTGAGTAAAGGTACTCTTCAACCGTGCGCGAAAGCCGATGAATCTCATCAATAAAGAGGACTTCTCCGCTATCAAGGTTGGATAGTATTCCTACAATATCTATCGGTTTTTCCAGTGCCGGACCGGCAGTATGGGTGATCTTGGACTGCATTTCATTGGCTATGATATGAGCCAGCGTTGTTTTACCCAGCCCGGGTGGCCCGTGTAACAAAATATGTTCCACCGGCTCGTTTCTTTTCAACGCAGCGGTCAACGCGATTTGCAGGCTCTCGACTACGTCTTTTTGCCCGATATATTCTGAGAGGGTAAGAGGCCGTAGGTTCCAAGCAAACCGCTCATCTTCCTTGCGTTCTTCGATCGGCTCTTCTACCTGGTCTTCCCCTTTAATCGACGGTTCCCGACTCATATCACTTCCTCTCCAATCGGAATACTTCGCGAATGAGTTCTTCAACGTCTTTAATGGTAGGGCTGATACCTAACGCTTCATCAACCTTGGCTTTAGCATCAGCCCGTTTGTAACCCAATTCTGACAGAACCTCCACAGCCTCATCCTGGAAATCTTTTCTTACCACTTTCGGCACACTGTCATATCCTTCATCTTTCAGAAGGGCAAACTCTGCTACTTTTTCCTGGAGGGTCGCAATAATTTTCTGGGCGGTTCGCCCCCCGATTCCGGGCATACTCTGCAGAAGTCTGGCATCCCCGTCTTCGATTGCATTGGCTACTGTGGATACGGAAAAAACGAACGCCTTGGCAGCTTTCGCCGGCCCCAGATCTTCAACACCGATCAGTTTCTCGAAGAATCGCTTCTCAGATTCATTATTGAACCCCACCAGCACCGGTCGCGGCTGCCTATCCGTAACATGATAGTAGGTATGCAAACTGATCTCATCACCTGACTGCTTCCCATGATCTTCCAATGCTCGCATTACAAACATGGGTAGCAGCACTTCGTAACCAACACCGTTCACATCTACAACCACTTTTGAGGCGTCGCTGTTTATACTATTGATAATTCCGGAAAGATGTGATATCACCCTGAGACACCTTTTGGAGACCGCTGCGTCGGCGGTTCCCCCACGGCTACCATCACCGGGCTTGTTACGGTCCAGTAATGGCAAATCGCCACCGCCAACGCATCGGCCACGTCATGAGGAGTTGGGATTTCTTTCAGTTTAAGTCTGGCCTGCATGGCCCGCTGCATTTGTTCTTTGGAGGCCCTTCCGTTGCCAGTGAGGCATGATTTGACTTTAGTAGCTGCATAGCTGCATACCGGGGTTTCATTCTTCGATGCAGCCAGGCAAATCACACCTCTGGCATGTCCCATCAGGATCGCTGTTGAGGGATGTTGATAATGGGAATAAAGTTCTTCCAGCGCCAGAGCCTCTGGATTGAACTCCTCTAATATATCCATAATACCATCATAAAGACGGGAAAGTCTCGTCTCAAGCGGATCGCTTGTTGAACCAGTACGAACCACACCACCCTCGCAAAGTGAGACGTCACGATTCGATACTTGGATCACGCCGTATCCGGTGGTGTTAAGTCCGGGATCAATGCCGAGAATCTTCATTTCTAAAACTGCACGATTATAACACTTTCCAATCGATTATTGGGGTCTCTTCGCTACCAAAGACTCGCCAACTGAGGGCTTTCTGCCAACTTGTAAATATCTAAGGTCAATTAAAAATCCGTGTTATCGCATATACAGCTAGCCCTAAGAAAACTATAGCAGAAATCCGATGCAGTATCGTAATCGATATTCGTTGCAGCAGAGTCCTTCCAGCAAGAACTCCTAAAGTAGATGTAACGGCTAGCGCCAGAGTTGCACCAATCCAAACCGGTATCGGTTGTGCGGCGCTACTCATTCCCGCTACGGCTATCTGGGTCTTATCCCCAAATTCAGATACAAAGACCAAAAGAAAGGCTGCTATCCATACGCTGCGAGCACTTTTTTCTGCGATATTGTCCGTGTTACTATCTGGTTTGATTCGCCAGGAATGAATGCCAAAAATGGTAAACAAAACTGCTACTATCACGTAAACCGCAGTATCAGGCAACCAGTTTGATGCAACAGCTCCAAATAGAACGGCCAAAAGGTTAAGTAGAGAGAATGCAACGATTGCGCCAAGGAGTACCGGCAACGCCCGATGGCGAGCCGCCATGGTCATGCAGACAAGCTGACTCTTATCTCCGATTTCAGCCAAGGTAATCAAACCAAAGCTGCTCCCAGCAGTCGCAAGTGATTCACCAAAGGTGCCTAATAACATTCTAAGCTCGCTGCACTTTTATGTATCAATACAAAGCATTTGGCTAAGTGTAGGGGTCCGCACGTTTCCAAATCAAATATGCCCGTTGTTCTTTATCGTAAATTAGGAAAGGGGGTGTGCTCAGCAGTAGCTTATCCCCATCAAACTCAATAAAACGCTGTTGATCGGTACCGACCCAATTGGGGAAAAGGCTGGCATCAATGTGATGCGTGATCGAACCCTGGCCCAGAGAATACCTGCCACAGTAAGCGACGTATGTTTCCGCTGCCTTTGCCATTTCTTCCATCGTTCCGCCACGGAAATCGTCTGAAGCATATCGGGAACGATCCGATCTCATGATAGTAATAGAAAAATATCCATCATCACTGTAAATAAGGTAACCTTGAGGATTGTGCCCATCGGGGTAGGTAACCTGACCATCCTCGCTTCGGACTTCGGTGGATACGATTCTCCACGTGCCAACAATCGAGTCTTGCATATTAGATGGCCCCGGCTTTGTACTACATATGGCAAATACTATTAATGAAAAGCGTGCAGAAGAGCGGAACTATCGTAGTATTGCTTTTGGCTCACGATCTTCCCGTCTTTCACCCTGAAGACCATTACCCAATCGTGATCATACCGTTTGCCAGTTGCTCGCACCACACACTGGTTCTTGCCCTCAACCATAACCCGATCCCCCTGGGCAATCAACGCGTGAGTATCCATCACATACGGTTGCACTACACTCCACATATCCTGGATGAATTCCATCACACCTTTATGTCCATAACGCGGTTTGGCCCAGGTAAGCTCCGGTGGTGGTGTTTCACTTACAGGGGACTCCCAGTATACATTCTCATCCAGTGTCTCCAGCGCAGCCGGTAGCTTGCCTACCCCGATCAAGCTGATGAATTCCTGTACTACCTGCAAATTCTTTCTTTCAGTGGCTTCCATGATTCCCTCTCTACCCTGATTTCTTCCAGGTCATATGAGCCATGTGCAGCTTGTTCCCTTCTGCTAATAGCGGACTGACAAGTGTCAATCTGTCACTTTCAATCTCAATACTACGTTCCTGTTTCAAGTTATTCCAATCAGGATGAATACTGTTTTCAATATGATGAATGATCTTATCCCCGCTTACAAGTTCATATCGTCCGCTGTAAGCCCCGTAGGTTTCAAGGGCGATAGTATTCCCGTCAGTCGATTGGAACGAGGTCCCATCAGCAGGCATGTTTTGAATCGTCATACGCCCGTCCTCTAAATATACCAGCATTCCCTGCGGTTCTTGCCCCAATGGATAACTCGTCTGCCCTCCGGTGTCCATCATCTTTGATGACACGAGCTTCCAAGTTCCCACAATAGATTCCCGGTCAACTTCAGCTTTCGTTTTTTGAACCTCATCCGCTTCATCAACGATACCCTCTCTAAGAGCTTGCTTGCTCAGCACCGGAACAGGCTGGCAACAGTCCAGTTCCGGATCGTACATTAGCCTGTAACTACCAGAGTTGCCCACCCTGGCTGCAGCTTCAAAACCACGCAGCAGATAATTGCATTCATCGTTGAAGCATACGTACATGAAGTCATTGGTCCAGGTGGTAAACAAAGTATGCGGCACTGCCCACTTGCTGAGTTTTTCACCGCAATGTGGGCAACACAGAGTGTTTTTGATTTCCTTTTTCCTCTGTTCAATCTCTTCTTTGCTCGGAGCCTGATCGTTGCCAGACATGATACACCCCTCACCCCTTAATTTGTTTTACTTCAGTTTATCGCGCCATCCGTCCAAATGGGGTGACTTTGGTCACTATGACGATCTATTCTGTTCTTTCGGTATCCCCGCACATTTCCACCCAGTACGTCTGTTTGTGGCCTTTACGTTCATAATATCCCATCATCTTTCTGGCTTCTTCTTCTGAATCGAAAGTGTCCACGGCGTACTGGTTACCATGGTCATCCTGACGTCTAAGCTGCCAGCCCTGTGCTCGATCATCCATGACAAAAGTTACTCCGGTTTAAGAACCTCTGCAGATCCCTCAATCCAGGTAACGGCAAGTTCCCGGTGAGCGATTCGCCAGCCTGTTTTTGTGCGTCTGAGCTTATCTCGGTACTCACCCCACATCTCGAATGTCTGTCCTTCTGCATCACCTGTGCCGGCATGAAATGCTCTCACCGAACAGATACTATTCGCTCTATCTTTCTCCAGGTTTATTCGAAAGTTGCCCAGCAGGTGCTGAGTCGGACCGCATCCCCCGAGCATACTCCGAATAAGGTTTACAATAGATTGGCGATTGACGAACTTGTAATCCCCGCCATAATCCGTCTCTACATCGGTGGTGAAGATTTCTTTGAACAAATCCCAATCGCGAGTATCGCACGCAGTTGCATAACGATTCAGCAAATCGATGATTTCGTGTCGATCACGTATTGTGTCAAACTCCATTGATGTCTCGTTTATTTAGATAGAACCCACAAACTCTTCCGCAAACCGATTGACCGCATTCCAGTCTGTGTATTCATAGTGTTCCTGCTTTGTATCGGTATCAGCTCCTACTTTGCGCGCAACCAGTTTGGCCATATATCGCCTGGCGAAGTTGTAATGAGGATAGCGCAAAGCACCGGCAAACGCTGTACTTACAACTGGCTTTAGTCCTGTATATTTGAGGAAATCGTTGATGAAACTCTCAACCTGTTTCTTATCTTCAGCTTTCGAACTATATGCGGTGAGGCAAATACAAAAATAGGCGGAAGGGATTTTGCTCAAGGCTTCTTTTTGCGCTTTCACCAGTTTCTTGACTGAAATTTGATGTACTCCCATGTGGATTGATGTACCGATAATAGCTCCATCAAATCCATACACGGTGAAATCTCGTGGTGGCTTATTCCCTTGCACCAGTTCAATTACATGCCCTCGCTCATTAATTACCTCGGCAATATGCTGTGCCACCTTACGAGTGTGCCCATAGTCAGTGCCATAAAGAATCAGGATTTTAGACATAATAATCTCAAGTAATCGGTTGTCAGTTATCGGCAGTTAGTGCTCTAAAGAAAGAATGGCATGAACAGTGAAACTACCAAACTATCTAACCATCAACTCCCTAGCCGCACTTGGTATAGCCACACCCATAACAGATGTGGCACCCTTCCTGATAAACCAGCAGCCCGCCACATTCAGGACACTGGCCACCCATCACACCCCCACCACTAGCACTCATGTTCCCACCGATATGTTCCATAACTTCATCGGCATCCCCGTCACCATTTGTTGGTATATGTGGCCTCGTATGCTTCATCTGACGCTCCAATACTGTACCAATAGCATCAGCGCATGAAAGAACGGCATGCCCTCCTGCCCAGGCAATAGAGGGACACCGAATCCCTTTAAGATTCTTAACCACCGATTCCACACTCAGTCCTGCTCTGAGAGACATAGAGCATAACCGGCCAATGGCTTCAAGCTGTGCTGAGGCGCAGCCACCCGACTTGCCTAGGCTGGTGAACACCTCGCAAATACCATGATCATCGGAATTCACCGTAACATAGAGCGTTCCACATCCTGTGGTCATCTTCTCGGTGACACCAAACGTCACATTTGGTCTCTCCCGGGGTTTCATTTTGCCCGAATCTTCCGGCACTTCTACGGCTTCTTTCGTTTTTCCGGCGATGTTCAGCACCTGCACGTCGCGGCTTCCGTCTCGATAAATCGTAATTCCCTTGCATCCCTCTCGGTACGACATCATATACGCATCAGCGATATCCTCTCGCGTGGCTGAATTGGAGAAGTTGATTGTCTTGGAGACAGCATTGTCGGTATGCTGCTGGAATGCTGCCTGCATCTTGATGTGAGTTACCGGCTTGATGTCATGAGAAATAATAAACACTTCCTGGACCCATTCCGGTATTCCCTCTGCACCTCGAATTCTTCCCGTTTCGGCAAGGGTAGCCATGAGTTCGTCACTATAGAATCCCTCTCGTTGGGCCACTTCTTCAAAGATAGGATGCACTTCAACCAGCTTGTCATTATCCAGTATCTGCCTGAAATAACTCAGAGCGAACAGGGGTTCGATGCCGCTGGAGCAATTGGCGATAATGCTCAGCGTTCCCGTGGGGGCAATGGTTGTACGAGTAGCATTCCTTAATTCAGGAGCCTTTGGTTTGTCATAAATACTGCCTTTGAATTTGGGGAAAGCACCTCTTTCCTTAGCCAGATCGATCGAGGCGGCTTTGGCTTCCTTATCGATGAATTCCATGATCTCACCACCGGTCTTGAGTGCTTCTTCGCTGTCATATGGAATCCCTAACCGGATAAGCATGTCCGCAAAACCCATCACTCCCAGCCCGATTTTTCGAGTGGATTTGGTCATCTCTTCAATCTGGGGCAACGGGAACTGGTTCATTTCGATGACATTATCGAGGAAACGGACGCATGATCTCACCACCCGAGAAAGCTTGTCCCAGTCTATAACCGGGGTACCATTCCCCTCACCGATCATTTTGGCAAGGTTAATCGAACCCAGATTGCAGCTTTCATAAGGCAGAAGTGGCTGTTCGCCGCAGGGGTTGGTGCTCTCTATTGCGCCAAGATGCGGGGTAGGATTATCTCTGTTTATCCTATCAAGGAACACTACTCCAGGATCGCCGTTACTCCAGGCACGATCGACCATTTTATCGAATATCTCCCGAGCATCTAGCTGCCCGCAAACCTCTTTACTTCGAGGATTGATCAAGTCATACTTCGTTCCTTTTTCCACAGCCTCCATGAATGCCTCGGTTATCGCTACCGAAAGATTGAAATTGTTCAATTTGTTGTTATCCTTTTTGGCTGTGATGAAACTCATAATGTCCGGATGATCGACGTTCAGTATGCCCATATTGGCACCCCGGCGCATCCCGCCCTGCTTGATCACATCTGTTGCCGAATCAAATGCACCGATGAACGAAACCGGGCCACTCGCCACACCACCGGTAGATCCCACACGATCGCTCTCCGGCCGCAGTCGATTGAAGGAAAAGCCCGTACCGCCGCCACTCTTGTGTATCATGGCCGTATGTTTGACTGCATCGAAGATGGATTCCATAGAATCTTCCACCGGAAGAACAAAACAGGCAGATAGCTGCCCCAGCTCACGTCCAGCATTCATCAGCGTGGGCGAATTGGGGAGGAATTCCAGGTTTGCCATCAGTTGATAGAATTCCTCTTCCCAAACCTTGATATCCGCTTTTTGATCATAGATTCTCTCAGCAGAAGCTATAAACAGTGCTACCCTGCGGAAGAGATCCTTGACGGTTTCTATCGGGTTTCCTTCAGCGTCCTTTCTGAGATACCGTCTCTCCAGTACTACCCGTGCATTGGTAGAAAGTTTTATTTCACCCTTCTTTGCCTCTGCCTCGCGGCCCTGTTTCTTTGGTTTGCTTGCGGCTTCCCTAACTGGAGCCAAACTGATTTCAGACAAAACTTCCCTCACTTTCGCTTGAATCTCCATCTCCGAAACCCTGGGGCTGGTGGCCTCTAATGGTACCAGGTCTTCCCATCCCGGTAACACACCCGGGGTCGGTTCCAGCCAATCCAGCCGCTCGATAACCTGTTCTATCATTTGTTCCACAACTTCTCGATCGGGAAGTCCCGTGGATTCTGCAGCTGAAAATACGGCCTTGGCAATCCTGTTTTTAAGCTGTTCGGTTGTAGCACTAATTTTTTTACCCCGTTTTGTGGCCATTGCACCTTCCTTTTCTGAGCTTCACACTGGGATATTAATCGTTGGTTTCGAGGGTCTCACCTGTAATAAGGGGTAACTGGCTACCGCCATCGGGTACCAATACCAGATCGTCTACCACTTTTTTGAGACTGCTAATGTCTGCAAACGATCGGTAAACACTGGCAAAGCGGATGTAAGCAATCTGGTCCAGCTTTAAGAGTCTCTCCATAACCATTTCACCTACTTTGGAACTTGGTATCTCGGTCCTTCCCATTCGCTGTAACTCATATTCAATGTCATCTGCCAGCTTCTCTACTGTCCCTGTGGGAAGAGGACGTTTCTGACAGGCTCTGCGAAGACCAACCAAAAGCTTATCCCTGTCAAAATTCTCACGGCGACGGTCCTTTTTCACTATGCTCATGGTGCTATTGTCTACCCGCTCATAGGTAGTAAAGCGAGCACCACATCCTATGCACTCGCGTCTTCGCCGGATTCCAAGCTCAACACTCCTGGAATCTATCACCTTTGAATCGTCATGATCACAGTGAGGACACCTCATTCGAACCCCTATATCTTGTGCCGATAACAAAATCTAACACAAGATATAGTGGCTGTCAAGGTAATGTTTGGTAAATAGGGGATAAAGATTTTTGGTGGAATCAGAGAATATTTTAAACCGATGCAAAATGCCTATTTCACCGGTGGTTCATAGCGTTCGTAATACCCCAAAAGCTGACCATCGGAAGCACGTACTGCCCGCATGTAAGCCCGATGCTTTTCATTATCGGTAATAAGGCGTTCCTCTTCCCCGCCCTTCATTGCTTCCAGTATCTCGATTATCATCTGCTGCGATTGCTTATTGTGGCATTCCAAAAGGGATCGCCCAATCAGGTTTGCTCCACCCCTATCACTGAATCGCTCGATAGCAGCCTTATTCATGTAGAGGATGGTATGCTCAGTATCCGCGAAGACTACCGGTTCTTTTTGACTGTCCAATAGTGCAGACATGAGGTTTGAATCAATCATGGTATATTGATCACCTTATCTAAAAGATGGCCTTCTTCTTTTTCAGTTTTTCTATCTCTGAGTCACTCAATCCTAGTAATTCGCCAAATACATACTGATTGTGCTCACCAAACAAAGGGGCTGGACGGTTGACTTCCAGAGGTGTACCCGACAATTTCCAAACGGTGTCAATCACTGTTTTTCTCCCCAGAATGGGATGATCGACCTCAGCCCAAAATCCCCGATCCCTGAGATGCGGATCATTCCAAATATCTTCGCTATTGCAAGACGGCGCAGCCGCAACACCGACTTCCTGCAACATCTGCGTAACTTCAGTGTGTGTGTGGTTGACAGTCCAAATCTCAATGAGTTTATCCAGTTCCGCCTGATTGTGCCATCGGGAAAAGCTGTCAGCAAATCGTTCATCAGTAGCCCACTCGAGATGCCCGATAACCTGGCATAATGACTTGAATTCATCATCAGTGGCCACAGCAATGCTGACCCACTTGTCTTCGCCTTTACATCGATAGACATTGTGTGGAGCCATGAATGGGTCTTTGTTGCCATGCCGTGTCTGTATCCTCCCGTTCATACAATAATCCATGAATACTTCGCCCATAAAGACACTGGTGGCTTCCGTGGAAGAGAGATCGATGAATTGACCTTCACCAGTCTGCTGCCTGTGTATGAGTGCGGCCAACACTGCAAATGCGGAACTCGTCGCACTGAGCAGATCGATTTCACCGGAAAGACGCACCGGGTCTTCATCTTCGTACCCGCTAATATATGCAAATCCACTAATGGCGCTGAAAAGGGGCGCATATCCGATGTATTCTCGCTCAGGGCCAGTGTTGCCGCGAGCCGATGAGGAAAGCATAATGATATCGGGTTTGATTTCTCTCAAAACGTCATAACCGAGTCCCAAACCATCGATCTTGCCAGGTCGCATATTCTGCACCACGACATCGCTGATTTTGACCAGTTTTTTCACCAGATCGACTCCCTCCGGGTGACTGAGGTCAATGTTGGCGCTCATTTTGCCAAGGTTCATATCATTGAATATAACGGAGCTATCCGGCTCATCAAACCACTGGCCCGTGGTGAGAGAGAAAACGCGGGAGTGATCTATTCGGCGCATACTCTCGATCTTTATAACTTCAGCACCCAACAGAGCTAAGATGCTGGTTGCCTGAGCGCCAGCCCAGGCCCAGGCAAAATCGACTATTCGTATTCCTTCGAGAGGATATTCCAACACCTAGATTATTCCCGCCTTTCTCATAGTCAGTAAGTCATGCTTATCATATCCGAGTCGATCACAATACACCTGCTCATTATGTTGCCCCAATAAAGGCGCCGGACTTTGAACTTGCCACGGAGTTTCAGACATGATGAATGGTGCACCCGGCTGTTTGATTTTTCCTGCTGCAGGGTGGTCAACATCCACGAAGAATCCTCGGCTTTTCAAGTGTTCGGAGTTCACTATATCCTCAGCCGAATTTACGACTGCAAATGGACAGTTAGCCGCTTGCCCTTTGTGATACAGATCTTCTTTGGTATACGCTTTAGCCCACTCGATGACCCGAGGCCTGATTTCCGTCTGAAATCTTCTACCACGTTCCGCACCGTCCAAATACACCGGATCGCGAGCCCACTCCGGATTCCCGATCAGTTGAACAAACCCTTTCCAGTGATGCGTTTCATTGATCTGAAACACGATATGTCCATCCTTGCAGGGAACAATATCACCCAACAGCCCGGATAGATTTACAAATCGGGTATCGCTCTCACCATCATTGGGGAATTGGGGTGCATTGACCCGGTTCAGCGCCAGGATGGCCTCCTGCTTGGACACATCAACATGTTGACCTTCACCGGACATTCTTTGAACATACAAAGCAGCCAGGGTCGCAGTGGCAGCGCTAAGCCCTGCACCATACTCTCCCAGCATACCTCCGGGCTGCAATGGCTCGCGATCGGGCCAGCGAGAGACCCACGGCGTCATATATCCCAGCATACCGGCATGCACCAGATTTAACGGACAAGCCTTGTATTCCGTATGCGGACCGTTCTGTCCAAACGGAGCAATCGAGGTCATGACGAGTCGGGGGTTAATTTGCCGAAGGGTTGCGTAGTCGAAACCAAGTTCCCTCATCTGTTGCGGATGGTTATCGTCAATGAGAACATCAACATTTTCAACCAGCTTGTGAAATATCTCCTTGCCTGTGGGGATTCCAGTATCCAGCGTAACACCCAGTTTGTTGGTGTTCAGATAGAGAAAAAGGGCACTCTTTTCAGCATGGGGAATATCATTGGGGAAGGGGCCTTGGTTTCTGGACCTGTCGCCAGCGCCGGGAGGTTCGATCTTAATGACTTCAGCCCCTAAATCGGCAAGGAGCTTTGTACAGTATGGGCCAGCTACGAATTGAGCGTACTCCAGTACTTTCACTCCAGTCAAAGCTTGTTTGTTCATTTCTCGGAGTATGCCCGAATATCAGGCCAACCACGTTCAAATTATAGCACGTGCTATAGGACCAATCAACGAAGCTAAGATGATTGACAATGCATTTCTCTTGCTTTATCATCAGTGTGTCAAAGAAGGGCGGTTAGCTCAGTTGGTTAGAGTGCTTGCTTGACATTCACCCTGTTAAACCCCAACCGGCGCCATTTACCCCTATTTTAGCTTCATTTTCCCGTCCCCGGGCCGGCCGGCCGGTGAGCCAATACCGCCGAAAGACCTGGTGAATCTCCAGTACCTTTTGCATTGACGACTCAATCAGGAGGTATTTATGTCATCCCACAACCCCAAAAATCCCAACACCCTGAAGGCGCTGCTGCCTGCCTACGGCCTCTGCGCCCGCGCCGAGGGGAAGAGCCACCACACCATCACCATCACCCTCTCCAGTGCCATCTACCTGGAGCGCTTCCTGCGCCAGCGCCGCCTCCCCACCCGCGTGGACGCCATAACCCCCCAGGAGCTCCGAGCTTTCTTCATCTACCTGGCCGACAAGCCCAGTTACGAAGGCCATCCCTACACCCCCACCCAGGACCGGAAACTCTCCGGTCATACCATCAACGCCTACGGCCGGGGACTGCAGACCTTCTTTAACTGGCTCATGGCCGAGGACTTCATCACCGAGAATCCCTTCCACCGGATCAAGATACCGCGCGCACCCCAGAAATTGATCCCGGCCTTCAGCGAATCGCAGTTACAGCAGCTCTTCGCGGTGATCGACACCGGCCAGCCCATCGGTTACCGCAATCACACCATGCTGCTGGTGTTGCTGGATACCGGCCTGCGGGTCTCCGAGCTCACCGGGTTGTGCCTGTCCGACGTGTCCATCGAGCAGGGAACATTGCGGGTGTGGGGCAAGGGCAACAAGGAGCGCACCGTGCCCCTGGGCCGCCAGTCGGCCCGGCAGGTCTGGCGCTACATCTCTCACCACCGGCCCCGGCCCGCCATGGCCCGCGTCGACCAGGTCTTCCTCACCCGGGACGGCCGGCCCGTGACCATAGACCGGGTGCAGATGATGATGATGCGCTACGGGCGCCAGGCCGGACTGCGCGGGGTGCGCTGCTCGCCCCATACCCTGCGCCACACCGCCGCCATCAATTTCTTGCGCAACGGGGGCGATGTCTTCAGCCTGCAGCGGCTGCTGGGCCACAGTTCCCTGGAGATGACCCGCCGTTACTGCCAGGTGGCCGACTCGGACGTGCAGCGGGTGCACCGCAGCGCCAGCCCCGTGGATAACCTTCAGCTGGGAGCTCATCCGGGTGCCGGCTCAGACCAGACCCGACGTTTCTTCCGGATGGCGGACCGGGCACCAGGGGCAAAAGCCCTGGAACGTGCCGCGCACGATGACCGATTCCAGGAAATCCTGCAGGGCAGCGCCATGCGCTGCTAATTGGTCGCGCCGGGCGGCGATATCCTGCCACACCGGGTTTGCCATCTCGGTCGAGATGAGCGCGTCTATCTGTCCGGCACACCGGTCCAGGCGGTCCCGACTCCCCGCCCCCAGACCCCACGCGGGGAGATCACGGGGTACCATCCGCCAGGTCACGTCGTCCGGTGTGGTCACCTCCCAGCGGGGAGCGGTCCGGTCCGGTCCCAGCAGCATCCGGCATATATAGGCCGGAGCCGTCTCGAAGAGTCCCGAGCGCACCGTACCGCCAATGTAGCGCAGCCCGGTCTCTTCAGCGCAGCTCAGGGTGATCCGCCTGGCCTGGGCCAGGCAGAGGTCCATCAGCTGCCCGGCATCGGATTTCCAGTCAGATAATAGTGGATCGAACTCCGGGAATTCCGCTATGAGGTGCACATGCAATGCCGGGAACAGGGTCTGTGTCTCTACCGGCAGCTGTACCTGTGTGTCTCCCGTTCCCCGGGAGCGCCTTAACTGCCAGGGTGCAAACAGAGAGCTGCGCCACTGGTCAGCAGGAAGTATGGCGCGGCGGATCCGGCGGGACCGGATGATGTGCCGGCACATCTCCGGGGAGATGAGGTCCTCATTGGCCGGGACCTTCAGCTCTTCACGCATCGCAGCGGCCCTGCTGCGTAGCTGTCTCCAATGGACCTTCAGCGGCCGAATAAGCGCCGGATCGTAGCCCGCTTCATCTGGAGGGAACAGGCTATAGTAGAGCAGGATATCGTCACCCACCAGGGCCTGCGCATCCTCTTTCTCCGACTGGCTCAGATAATCAGACAGGTCGCGGTCCACGATCCGCTGGATTCTGGCATCATTGACCAGGTCGCATGCCTGGGCATAGGTACAATCCTCTTTAATCCAGTTCTCTGCCCGCATCACCGTATGCTCGCTGCATTTCATGACCTGGGTGATTTGCGGGATACCCAGTCCCATCGTGTGCAGGATATAGATCGACAGATACTTTCTCTTATCCATCTCTGACCCTTCCGGTTTTCAGGTGACTACTGCAAAAGTCGGAGCAAAAATGAGCAAACGGGAGCAATGCACCCGCGTTTAGCTACAGTCTATCATGAAATCAATAACTTGCGTAAGGACGGCAGTACGCAGCGTTCACCTGCGGGAGCAGTACTGCCAGACAGCCTTGCGCGTGGGACTGGAGGATTTTATGACTTTGGACAAACGCACCCATCAGGATATCCAACAATTTCTCAACCGGGCACATTTAAAATCAGTGACCACCCATCTTGATTCATTGATAGACGGATACATTATAACTGCGCAGGCAGAAAATCTCAGCGTCAATTACATAGAGTCCGTTGTCCGTGCCGTCGACTACTTCAACCGGTTTTTGCTGGAACAGGGTTTTCCCAACGATTTAATGGATATCACCCCGCAAATGCTGGAACTCTATTTCATATACCTGAAAAACAAGCCGTGCTATGCCGGCCATCCCAATACCCCCCAACAAGACAGGGTCCTTTCCGGGCATTCGGTCAATGCCTACGCGAGAGGACTTCAATCATTTTTTGTTTGGGCTGAACGGGAGGGATTCATTGAGGACAATCCTATCCGCAAAATCAGGATACCCAAGGCCCCTAAAAAACTCATGCCGGTGTTCCAGGAGCACCAGCTCCGGGACCTGTTTGCCGCGGTGGATACCAGCACCCCCACGGGATTCCGGAACATTGCGATGATGGAATGCCTGCTGGATACGGGGGATCGTTGTGGGGAAATGACCACCATCACGCTGGCCGATCTCGATCTTGAAAGCCGGCAGATCAAAATATGGGGCAAGGGATCCAAAGAGAGGTTCGTTCCCATCGGTGCCCGGCTGGTGAAACGCCTGTGGAAATACATCCACGTTCACCGGCCCGAACCGTTTTTCCCCCGACAGGATAGGCTTTTCCTGACCCGGAATGGCCGTCCTGTAACCGTGGACCGGGTCGAAGCTATCATTCATTATATTGGAGCCAAAGCCGGGATTACGGGGGTACGATGTTCACCTCATACGTTCCGCCACACGTTTGCGGTAACGTTCCTGCGCAATGGCGGGGATCTTTTCACGCTGCAACGAATTATGGGACATGAAACGCTCGAAATACTGAGGCAATACGTGAATCTGGCCATGGAAGACATCGGGCGCGTTCACCGGCAGTGTTCACCCCTGGACAATCTCGACCTGGGCCCGAACAAGCTGAGGAAGTACCGATCGAAATGAACTATCTATTAAGTCATCCTTCCAGACGATCACTGCCATCCGATTCCTACTCTAAAATACGATCAAAGGAGTTCTATTATGAAGAATCCGTTACGTATCCTTAGACCCAAACGACGTCAATATCCGGTCGAATTCGATGAACAGGGGAGATCCAGGCGCCGGGTCTGTTTTGAAGCCTTTGATTTGGGAAAACGACCGGCACAGGTAATCCGCGAGTACAATTACAAGCCAAACACGGTGTATAGCTACTGGAAGCAATGGAAAAAACTACATCGGAGCTGGCACAAAAGCCGGGAGCATCTGCGGCTGTTCAAGAAGGCAGATCCGGACTTCTTCCACGATGCGGCGCTCTATGCCGGCAAAAAGCTGGGGATGTCTCCTCAGGAAGTGCTCGTACACATGGATAAGCCCTACGGACTGCTGGATTTGGTGCAGGGGAAATGGCCGCTTCACGATACGGCCCCAGCAACCAACAAAGCCATTGCTATCCTTTATGACATAATGAGAATCATTTTTCTGGGCCAATTTCAAGGGGACCACCCGCGAAATATCGTGAGAGACCTGGAAGCCGACGGCATCGATTTCACAGAGAAACGAACAGGGCGCAAAACACAAGAGTCTTCTCAGGAATCAGAAGATACTATAAGAGAAGAAGAGATGAATGAAGACGATATCGGTGACTGACAAACCGATTAATATCCGTACGATGTAAAATATCGCAGTCTGATTAGCACACCGTGCTCAGTACGCGGAGGTCGGAGGTTCGAATCCTCTCCCCGATCATCATTCTTTTCCATCCTCATTGCTCCAAAATAGGAACCTGCCCCCTAGATTCACTCAAGCGCTTTTAAATCCTTGCTCCAAGAGAGGAACTCCAGGCCAAGCTTCAATTTGACCCTAAAACACCTCTATTCCAAAGTGGATAATGCCTCAAAACAACACCGACAATCTCAACAAAAGTACTATAAACGTACAAAACGCTAAAGTGTCAGTAAGTACTTTCATACAATATATAGAAGTACTAAAAGTCTATTTACCTTTAGTGTTTTTCAATATACGCTGAATTCACGAGCGACGAGTATCCGGGAGTATTTGAACATCATGAAAAACAAAATAATCCGAAACCAAAAACCGAGTTGGAGAATACATTCTCTACGAGCAAAAACCATTGCGATACTGGCAGCTGGTGTATTAATGGTATTGGCAGGTTGCAGCGAATCCGAAACACCGGAAGCAGTCACGCCGGATGAGGAATCGCACGTTACCGCCTCAACCGCGCCAGGAGAAACCGGGAAACTTCAAATCGGTGTAACGGATCGTCCGGATAAGGATGTTACGTCAGTGTTGGTGACAGCTAACCTTATCGAGGCAAATCTCTCACAGGGAAAAGATGAGGATGGTGAGTGGCTAACACTGATCGAGGAAGAAGTTACCTTCGATCTGATTGCTGTAGCAGGTATCGAGGAGATAATAGGCAATCACGAAATACCTGCTGGTACCTATAACCAATTAAGGATGCATGTTACATCGGTTATAGTCACCTTGAATGGTGATGAAGTGCAGGCGGAGGTCCCCAGTGGCATTGTGCGGGTAGTCCGCCCTGTAGTGGTGAAAGCTGATGAGACCACCATCGCTACATTTGATTTCAATGCGGAGGAGTCCGTGGTGGTGACTGGCAATGATAAGGTGATTTTCAAACCAGTAGTGAAACTGCTGGTACGCAGAGGCGATGATCCTTTTGAGCCTGCGACACCACCAACTGAAGAAATTCCAACTCCACCAACTCCACCAACACCACCAACTCCGGAGCTTCCTCCCATGTTCCAGTCCAACGCTGATGGAAGCTTCTTCCTGGAGATCGTGTCCCCGGAAAGTTCCGAGGTTATCGTGGATATCGGTTCGATAACAATATCCGGAAACACTACAGCCGATGCCGTGGTAAGTGTGAATGATAGCTTTGTGGAAGTAGATCTTGAAGGAGCCTTTGAGACAATTATTCAATTGGAAGATGGAGTGAACCTGATCGAAGTTGTAGCAAGTCTGGCCAGTGGCGAGCAATTCGATCAGGTAATCGCTATCATATATAGTCCCTAGATAAAAAGGAGGTAGACCATGAATTTATTATCATTCAAAAAACACAAAATTAGACCGGCAATCATTAGTGTCCTGATGAGCCTTATCCTGGCCACGGTTATTTTGGGTCCATCGATGGCATTCGCGGAGGAATGCTCTGATGCTGACGATGATGGTGTCTGCGGTGATGTTGACAACTGTCCCGCGGTAGCCAATACATTGCAGGAAGATACTGATGACGATGGCATCGGCGATGCCTGTGACACTTGCCCGCTTGACGCTGCTAACGATGCTGATGGTGATGGTATCTGCGGTGATATCGACATCTGCCTTGGCGGTAATGACGCCCTCGATGATGATGGAGATGGGATTCCTGACTTTTGCGACACCTGCGCAGGTGCTGCTGACAACGATGACACAGATACGGATGGAATCCCCGACGGCTGCGACAACTGTCCCAATGATGCTGAAAATGATGCTGACGGTGATGATATCTGCGGTGATGTTGACAACTGTCCCGCGGTGGCCAATGCATTGCAGGGAGATACTGATGGCGATGGCATCGGCGATACCTGCGACAACTGTGTGGACACTGCAAATACAGACCGGACTGATACCGACAGCGACGGAGTCGGCGATATTTGTGACCTGGATGACGATAACGATGGTGTTGCGGATGTTGACGATCTCTGTCCCACCGCAGCAAATGCCGACCAGGCTGATGTCGATAGTGACGGAGTTGGCGATGCCTGTGACAACTGTGTGGACACTGCAAATACTGACCAAGCTGATGCCGATGGTGACGGAGTTGGCGATGTCTGTGACAACTGCCTTGATGTAGATCAGGACACCATCTGCGACGACGTTGACAATTGTGTTGGTACTCCCAATACGGGTCAGGAAGATGCCGACGGTGATGGCATCGGCGATGCCTGCGACGATTGTACAGACATAGATGGTGATACTGTTTGCGATGACGCTGATGAAGAAGATCAGAGTAAACCGATTCCGCCGGGGCAAATGGTACGCAGAGGTCTCTCAGGACCGATCGATAGCTGGCTTACAGATGATGACGGAAATATAACAGATGTATTCATTCGCACGAAGTTCGGCCTAGTAAAAGTAGACGTCTTATCCCTTGGACTCGTTGATGGCGATCTTTCCGAGGGCATGCGAGTGGCAGTCAAGTTGGAAAAGGACGAGGATTCCAAAGGAGCCTCTGGCTATGCTCATGGTAGGAATTCGGCCAACGACGAAGATACCAAAGACACGGGCGACACTGGTAATGAGGAAGACATGACTGATGCTTACAGGGTTGCTACGGCCGAGCAGTTCAAGATCATCCCATGCAAGGCCACCCGAAGTCACAAGCACGCTACGGTTGTGGAGACCACCGATGATGGACTTACCATCATGGACGAAGATGGTGATACTGAGGACGTGGAAGGTGACGGAGAGTGCGACGATCCGCCCGAAGAAGGCGATGATGTGGTATTAATCCTTCAGAATAATGGGCAGGGCAAGTCTAAGATCAAAGGATCGGAACAGACCAGCAACATTCAGGCTCGTCTGGAGATATTGATTGGTGAAGCCGAGGAAGCAGGTGATGAAGCCCTGCAGGAACGACTCCAGCAGCAACTCGATAAACACATCGAAAAACAAGAACAGCGTGCAGACAAGTGGCAGCAACACGATTCTGCTTCTGACAATTCCAGCAATGGAAACGGTAAATCACAAGGTCAAGGTTAAAGGCTCATCTAATGGTCACAGAAATGGTGGTGGCCACGGCGGTGGTGGTCAAAACAAGTGAAATCACTCTTCGAAATATTTAACGCAGTCAAGGGCCAAATTCGTGAAACAATCCGTTGTGAGGAATCCACGAGTTGGCCCTTGTTTATTTATGCCAGAGCTTAGTCAATTGCAATCCCAAAGATATTTCTACGGGAAAAAAATCATCAGTTTAGTTGGTGTTTTATGCAGTAATACAGTCTTCAGTAGGCGGAGGCCGGAGGTTAAAATCCTCTCTCCCCGACCATCTTCCCCTACCCTACCTTATAGCCACTTTTCTTCCATCATCATTATTCCAAAACCAGTAAATTTATGCCATCATGAATAGATTGCTTGATATATAGCAATCCGTATAGTATCATGACACTGCTAAATTACTGACAAACAACGCCAAAATGGGCAATTTTGAGGAAGTGTTCTGAACAAAACGCGCATCCTTAATATTTATTGTTATGTTTCCTTAAATTGATAGTGTGAGGTTTATTTGACATGATTGAATCGTCTCACCCGTTGTATCACGCTTGGCTTAAGATTGACAGGGCGAAGGTTCACCTCCGCAGTCTCAAGGGTAGTATCACCAAGTTCAAAAAGAACCCTAGACCCACCCAAAGTATCATCAAGAAGAATGGAAAAGAGCATACCGAATTTATGTGGCCACCATTGCCCCCTGATTCCTGGGGTCTTATTCTTTCCGATTTCGCCAACAATTTGAGGGCATCTCTGGATTTCATCACATGGGAATTGGCAACCAAAAACCTCAGCGGTTCCAATACACCACGTAGTGGGGTTTCCTTCCCCATCTTTGATGACCCCACCATGTACAAAAGGGAATCGAATCGAAAAGTCAGAGACGTTTTGCCCGCAACAATTCCAATTATTGAAGGGATGCAACCTTATAATAGAGGGAATTGTCTGATAAGACGAAGCATCGATTTGTTATCCCGCCCACCCGTAAAGCCAAACTCATCGCCCCTAAAGGTAGTGGTTCTACAGTCATCAATTTGTCATTCGATCCACCAACGGCAATTGTAAGGAAGCCCGGTGGCAGTCCTGAAAGATATACAAACCTCAGTCCATACGTTTCCTTGGATATATCCTTCGAGGTATCCACTTTGAATCCCTCCATCTATGACGTTTCCGTCTTGGATGGAATACACCAATTCGTCAGTAAAGAGGTATTCCCAAGATTTACGGGATTCTTTTAACAATTTATATGGTAATAGATAATCAGTTTTCGGAAACATAACAAATCGTAGCATTTTATCGTTGAACCAAGGTGCTCCAAAATGGGCACCTCCTACTCACCTACATTCTTCGCCCATAGGTAGGCAAAACAAACTGGGTTTTAGCCATCTCTAAACGTAAGCGGTAGGAAAAGACTTCCAAGGTCGACCCGTTCTGATCGTAAATCTGGGTCGTACTATTAACCTTATGCGCATTCGAAACAAATCAAAGTCACAAAGAGTCATATTCCCCAGTGAACTGTTGGGGTGAACTCATTTTAGTCTCGTACCCACGCTCCGATTTTATTCTTAGCATCCTCAAACGACAAGAACCAGTTGACATGCAGGCATTCATCGCGAAATCTTCCGTCAAAGGATTCGATCAATACGGTGTTGGTTGGCTTAACCAGATGGAAAAAACCCAGTGCAAGCCGTTTTTTGATAAACCCATCGCCCCAATACCTTCGATACCGATTGAAGGTCACTATCCAGCCTTATAGATTTCGGAACTCCTCTC